>NZ_JAUGZK010000002.1:0-438987 GCF_036327005.1 Alkalimonas mucilaginosa | reverse complement strand
TAAATAGGCTTTCGCTTTGTCATTACCGCGCAGATACAGCACGGCGATTTCACCGAAGGCCCACTTCAGGTGGGCATTGCCAATTTTATTACCTTGAGTGCCATAGCTTTTACCTGCCGATTCGGCTTTGCATTTAATCAACCGGCTATAGGATGCAAAGTCCTGTACCGTGCTAAAGCGTGCGATGTCGCCGACTTCATAGAGGATCGTCAGCGCCAGAATTCGACAAAGAGCGGGCATGCAAATCAATTCCACAATAGTACGGATGTTGTGTAGTATAAAATCTCATTGGGTCTTCTCCTTTTTGGTTTCGTCGCCTTCCAGCTTAGCCAAATTGGTAAAGCTGGGGGAGAAGGCTCAATGATTATCAAACGCTTCAAGAGGGACTTCCAACGCGTGGCATTTTTATTATGCGTTGGTTTCGGTGGCTTCAGTATTATGCGGAAACTTGGTAGTCGCGTTGTCAGCCCCTTAAGCGGGCGTTGCCGTTTGAAAACTTGCCATGCTCAGAGTGATAGAATAGTATCACTTTAGTGTTTCTTTGGAGCAGCTCAAATGAAAGTAGAACTTGTGACGTCACTAAAACGGCAGGCCACTAAGATCCTTGCCGATCTTCATGATACGAAAGAGCCAGTATTGATAACTGAGCACGGAAAGCCGTCAGCTTACCTTATTGATGTAGACGATTATGAATTTATGCAAAATCGTTTAGCGATCCTCGAAGGCATTGCTCGTGGCGAGCGAGCTTTAGCGGATGGCAAAGTGGTCAGCCATCAAGATGCTAAGGACAGAATGTCAAAATGGTTGAAATAATTTGGACGGAGCCGGCTCTATCCGATCTGAATGATATTGCTGAATACATCGCACTTGAAAATGTCGTGGCTGCTAAACAACTGGTGCAAACCGTTTTTACAAAAGTTGAACGTTTGGCCGATTTTCCAGAGTCTGGGCGCGTCCCACCAGAACTAGAACACCTTAATTATCGTGAAGTAGTTGTAAATCCATGTCGTGTTTTCTACAAGTATGATGATGAAAAGGTTCGTATTCTTTTTGTTATGCGTGCGGAGCGAGATTTGCGTCGGTTAATGCTAACGAAACAGTAGGTTTGGTAAAAACGGCTAACGCATATGAGCCCACTCGGAGTCAATAGGTAAAACCGCTCTTCTGGCCGCGGTAGCGGCCAGGCCTTTGTCCATCAGCAAGATAGACTGCTTCATCTGTCATCATGGTTGCAGGCGATAGCCTGCAACAAACACATATCGGGGCTCTCTTATCTCATGCTCAATGAGTGCCTGCTCATTTCAGCTGGCCGGCCCAGAAAAGATAGGGTTTAGTTTTCATCTGTCCCGAATTGAAGCTGGGATAATCACATAAACATAAATGACAGGACTGCCGCGCCCAATATCAGATAAAAACAAATTATAATAGCTAACCAAATCAAACTGGCCTTAGCAAAATTTGCTTTACTGCGCTTTGTACCACCACCAAAAGCCCACACAAAAAGCAGAACGATTCCGACTATCGGAATCATTAACAAAAAAATTGTCAGCATCCAATCGCCAGTACTAACTTCATCATTGTTGATGAATTGGTTACTAGCTGCTTGCAGACTTTGATTTTCCATGGGTAGTTCCTTGTTGTTATTATCACATCTACAGAATATGTAACTTGCTATAGCAAGATTACGGTTCTGTCAAACCATACAAACGCTAACCAACTGTGTCAAACAGTATTTCTTGCGAATCTGCAGTCTAAATTCGGGTGGAAAATAAAATAGGCAAAGCTATGGGCAGGACGCTTTGAATCGTGCCTGATGCAGCAAGAGTACTATAGACTAACGCCGTAACCGGGCATTCATTCGCTAACCTTCGGGGCCAGCTCCCTAAGGTGAGGCAAACGCCAAGCCTTACAAGCAGCCAGCAGTAAAAAACAACCACTGACCAGCACGGAACTTGTTATACTGCCATCTTGTCTATACAGCAATAAGTGACCCAGCAACGCAGCTTTAGCGTAAAGTCACTACTACATACATAGACCCAATTTTCAGGCCAAGGAGGCCCTATGATTAAACGTAAAAAACCAGTGCAACTACGCAAACGACGCATTGTAAACGTCAGCTCTACCCGTCGTCGTATCAACCGCAGTATTGAAACCTTAAAGATGCATCGCCGCCGCCGCAACTTCCAGGCACAAAGCAATGCCCTTCAATCCGGCTCACCAGCCTGCTGCGACGCCTGATCCGCAGCCTGCTGCCGGGCTGCTTTTTTTTCCTGCCTTCTTTTTTGAAAAAACGCCGATAGCTGGGCGCTGCACGCTTCTGCCAGCACACCGCCAGTTACCTCCAACTGATGATTGAGCTGTGGATGACGCACCAAATCCATCACGGAGCCAGCAGCACCGGTCTTGTAATCGCTGGCCCCAAACACCAGGCGCTTGATACGGCTATGTACCAGCATGCCAGCGCACATGCTGCAGGGCTCCAGCGTGACGTACAGGGTGGTATCGAGCAGCCGATAATTGCCAAGGGCAGTAGCCGCCTCACGCACGGCCTGCATTTCGGCATGGGCAGAAGGATCGCTTTGGCTGATCATCTGATTCCAGCCTTCACCCAGAATCTGTCCATCCTGCACCAGCACAGCCCCTACCGGCACCTCACCTTGTTGCTCGGCACGCTCAGCCAGCAGCATCGCATGCCGCATCCAGTCTTCGTCGGTCATCTTTGTTTACATTTTGCGGTGATTTTACGCTTTAGTTTATCATCAGCAGGTGGTAAAACAGACTAAAATATTGCGATATCGACGAACTCACACTAACGCAAAGTGTAGCAGGACATTGATTTTATTATATTTTCAGTTCTGGTATCTTTTTTGCTTTACTTGTAAGTATACAGATTCGTCGAATTAAACAACATGGAGCAACACAGATGGGACCTTTTGAAATTGCAGCCATTGCCATCATTGGCGGCCTGGCTTACTCGGCCTATGAAACCTACAGCAAAAACAAACACCGCACCAACAAAGCCGATGTACAAGCATTGGAAGACGAAATTAAGCGGCTGAAAGAGCGGGTCAGCACGTTAGAAAGCATTGTTACCGACAAATCCTACCAATTAAAAGAGCAAATCAACCGGCTATAACGCCGGTTTGCTGCGCTGGTAGCGGTTTAAAATGGTATCCAGTTCGGCAGCGAATGCTTTGCGATCGCTTTGACTTAAGCTGGCCGGCCCACCGGTATGAATGCCGCTGCTGCGCATGGTGTCCATAAAATCACGCATGGTCAGCTTTTGCGCGATGGTGTCCTGCCGGTACAACTCGCCACGCGGATTCAGCGCCTGCCCCTGTTTTGCCAGCACTTCAGCGGCCAGTGGAATATCGCCGGTGATCACCAGATCGCCAGGCGAGACCCGCCGCACAATTTCATTGTCGGCCACATCAAAGCCCTGCTCTACCCGCAACGAACGAATATAAGGCGACGCCGGTACCCGCAGCGATTGATTGGCCACCAGCGTCAGCTGGATTTTGGTGCGCTCCGCCGCCCGGTACAAAATATCTTTAATGACCGCAGGGCAAGCGTCGGCATCGACCCAAATCTGCATGGTTACTCCTCGTTTAGGCACATCAGTGCTGGCTAATTTGACAGCACGGACTGGCTGATGCAGCATTTTAGCTCAATTTGCCTTGCTACAGGAAATCCAGGTGCCAACCCCATCGCTGGAGCAATTGTATCAACAACAGGCCCGGCAGGTGCTGGCCACCTTAATCCGCTTGCTCGGCGAGTTTGAGCTGGCCGAAGAAGCCACGCAGGAGGCATTTTATGCCGCCATGCAGCAATGGCCGACCGACGGCTGGCCGGATAACCCTGTAGCCTGGCTGATTACCACCGGCAGGCGCAAGGGCATCGACCAGATCCGCCGCCGCCAGACCGCCCGCCAGTTTGCCGCGGCCCAGCAGCCCTTGCTGGAGGAAGCAGAGCCTAAGCTGGAAAGTAACGATATCCAGGACGACCAATTGCGGCTGATGTTCACCTGCTGCCACCCGGCGTTATCTGCCGATGCCAGGCTGGCGTTAACCTTGCGAGAGCTGTGCGGCCTGACCACCGAGCAAGTGGCCGCGGCTTTGCTGCAACAACCAACCACCCTGGCGCAGCGGATTGTGCGGGCCAAACAGAAAATTAAAGCCGCCGCCATCCCCTATGAAATTCCAACCGCCAAAGAACTGCCAGCCCGGCTGCAGTCGGTGTTGCAGGTGATTTACCTGATTTTTAATGAAGGTTACTCCAGCAGCAGCGGCGATCAGCTGCTCGATAGCCGGCTGGCCGATGAAGCCATCCGGCTCGGCCGTCAGTTGGCCCAGTTGTTGCCAGAGCCGGAGGTGCATGGCCTGTTGGCACTGATGCTGCTGCAACATGCCCGGCAGCATGCGCGGCAAGATAGCCATGGCGACTTGATTACGTTGGAGCAGCAGGATCGATCGCTTTGGTTAGAGCCGCTGATCAGCGAAGGTCTGCATTGGTTGCAACTGGCTTTACGCCAAGGTCCGGCTGGCATCTATGGCTTGCAGGCAGCCATTGCCGCAGTGCATGCCGAAGCAAAAAGCTTTGCCAGCACCGACTGGCAACAAATTCAGGGACTGTACCAGTTGCTGTATCAGCAATGGCCCTCCCCGGTGGTGGCGTTAAACCGGGCGGTCGCCATCGCCATGTGTCAGGGGCCTGAGGCTGGTCTGCGCGAACTCGACGCCCTGAGCAGCCACAAAGCCATCCAGAATTACCATCTGTACCATGCCGCCCAAGCCGACTTGCACCGCCGTGCCGGCCACATGGCGGCTGCCCGCACCGCCTATCAGCGTGCCCTGGCCCTGGTGCAGCAGGAACCTGAACGGCGCTTTTTGCAGCAACAACTCAAAACCCTGACGGACGAATAATTTTTTGCATCGCCTGTCGAAATCGGTGGTATCGGCACGACTTAGGGGTAAGTCCACCACTTAAAGCCTGACAGGAGTTGTTATGCACTACATCATTATCCGCAAAGCCGATACCGCCACCGAGCGTGGCGAGCTGCCCTCCAATGACGTCTTAAGCGCCATGGCCGATTACAACAACCATTTGCTAAAAGCCGGCGTCTTTGTCTCCGGCCAGGGGCTGCGCCCGAGCAGCGAAGGCTGTCGTCTGCATATCCAGCCAGAGGATGTCGTGCTAAGCGACGGCCCCTTTACTGAAAGCAAGGAGCTGATCGCCGGTTTTACCGTTATTAAAGCCAATAGCCTGGAAGAAGCACGGGCCTGGGCCAGCCAATGGCCAAAAGAAGACGCAGGTGCCCAACTGGAAGTGCGCCGCTTTTTCGAGCTCAGCGATTTTGAGCCTGGCAGCGGCCTGGCCAAGCATCAACAGATGGCAGCACAGATGGAGCGCCTGCCAGTAAGCATGGCCAGCTACTTAACCTTCCCCGGCACCTGCCGGGAGGCCATGCAGCGCTATGCCGAGCTGCTGGGTGGTGAAATCGAGCTGTTGCTGCCGTTTAAAGACAGCCCGATGGCAGGCGATGTGCCTGTCGACTGGCAAGACAACATCATGCACGCCCGGCTCAACATCGGCGGACGCATCCTGATGGGCTCGGATGCGACCCCTGGCCAGTACCAGGCCCCCCAGGGGATCTCCGTCCAGCTGGAATTTGATACGGTAGCAAAAGCACAAACGCTGTTTCAGGCACTGGCACAAAGCGGCCAGGTATTAATGCCATTCGGCCCGACCTTCTGGGCCAAAGGCTTTGGCATGCTGACCGATCGCTTTGGCATCGGCTGGATCATCAATTGCGACCAAGGAGACTAAGATGAACTACCTGGCACTGGTGTATTACCAGGAGCAACAAATCGAAGCCATGACCGAACAGGAGTGGCATGACTTAAACCAAAAGTGCATTCGCTGCGTGGAAGGACTGAGCCAAAGCGGCCACTTTATCGCCGGCCAGGCGCTGCAGCCTACCCGCCAGGCCACCACGATACGGGTGCGCGATGGTGAAACCCTGATCACCGATGGCCCTTTTGCTGAAACCAAAGAGCAACTGGCGGGCTTTTATTTGCTGGAAGCCCGGGATCTGAATGAAGCCATTCAACTGGCCAGCAAGATCCCGCCGGCACAACTTGGCAGTGTGGAGATCCGACCCATCCGCCAACTCCCCCCTAAAGATGAAGGAGCTTTGTCATGAACTACGTAGATGGTTTTGCTGCAGCAATCCCTGCAGCCAATAAAGAACAGTACATTCAACACGCCCGTGCGGCTGCCCAGGTCTTCAAAGAACACGGCGCTTTGAGACTGGTGGAGTGCTGGGGCGATGATGTGCCGGAAGGGGTGCTGACATCTTTTCCCAAAGCCGTGCAATGCAAAGAGGACGAAGTGGTGGCCTTTTCCTGGATCCTCTGGCCTTCCAAGGAAGTACGCAACAGCGCCATGCCAAAAGTGATGGCCGACCCACGGCTGCAGCAAGACACCAATCCGATGCCCTTTGACGGCAAACGGCTGATTTACGGTGGCTTTCAAATGGTGGTGGATGAGTAATAAGACCAGGCCAGCCTTGGCTGGCCTACCCTAACCAGACTAGACCTTCACTTTGTAACCAGTTTTAAAAATCCAGCCAATCACCAGCAAAAAGCTCAGCATAAACAGCAGAATCATGCTTAAACTAACAACCACATTCACATCCGATACGCCGTAAAAACTCCAGCGAAAACCACTGACCAGATAGACCACCGGATTAAACAAGGTGACCTTCTGCCAGAACTCCGGCAGCATGCTGATGGAGTAAAAGGTACCTCCTAAAAAGGCCAACGGGGTTACCACCATCAACGGCACCACCTGCAGCTTTTCAAAGCCATCGGCCAGCAAGCCAATAATAAAACCAAGCAAACTAAAGGTAATGCAGGTGAGCAGCAAAAACAGCAGCATCCAGCCAGGGTGCATAATGCTGTAATCGACAAAAAACCGGGCGGTCAGCAGAATAATGCCGCCTAAGATCATCGATTTGGTGGCAGCCGCTCCGACATAGCCGAGCACAATTTCCACCGCCGATACCGGCGCTGACAGCACTTCATAAATCGACCCCGACCATTTGGGCATGTAAATACCAAACGAAGCGTTCGAGGTGCTTTCAGTCAGTACCGTCAGCATAATCAGGCCAGGAATAATGAAGGCGCCATAGCTCACCCCATCGATCGACACCATGGCCGAGCCAATGGCCGCGCCAAACACAATGAAATAGAGCGACGTTGAAAGCACCGGGGAGGCAATGCTTTGCAAGGGCGTACGCCAGGTGCGTGCCAGCTCAGATAAATAAATGGCTTTCACCGCATACCAATTCATAGCGCTTCCTCCAATAAACTGACAAAAATTTGCTCCAGCGTGCGTTGTTTGGTGTGGACATCTCTTAGCTCCAACCGGGCCCGCTCGATGGCGCCGAGCATTTCGGTGACATGGTTGTGATCGCTGCCCCCATCGTAGGTGTAGGTCAGCATCAGGCCATCTTCCGATAAATCCAGCTGGTAGGCCGCCAGGCTATCGGGTACTTGCGGCAACGGCTGTTGCAGTTGCAGCATCAGCTGTTTTTGCCCAAGCCGGGTCATCAGTTGCTGTTTTTCTTCCACCAGCAGCACCTCGCCACGGCTGATAATGCCGATCCGATCGGCTATCTCTTCGGCTTCCTCAATGTAGTGGGTGGTTAGAATGATGGTCACCCCCTGCTGGCGCAGCTGTTCTACCAAACGCCACATATCGCGCCGCAGCTCCACATCCACCCCTGCGGTTGGCTCATCCAGAAACAGTACCTCCGGCTCGTGCGCCAGCGCCTTGGCAATCAGCAAACGCCGCTTCATGCCACCGGACAGTTCCATCACCTTGCTGTCGCGCTTCTCCCACAGCGACAGTGACTGCAGCACCGATTGCAGATAGGCATCGTTGCGGGCTTTGCCGAACATACCCCGGCTGAACACCACCGAATTCCAGACGGTTTCAAACATGCTGACCACCAGCTCCTGCGGCACCAGACCAATGCGTTGCCGGCTTTGCCGGTAGTCTTTGATCACATCAAATCCCGCGACCCGCACCGAGCCGGAGCCCGGATTGACCAAACCACAAATGATGCTGATTAAAGTGGTTTTGCCCGCGCCATTCGGCCCCAGTAAAGCCAGGATTTCTCCCTGTTTGATCTGCAGATTTACGTCTTTCAGTGCTTGATGGCCAGATTTGTAGGCCTTATTGAGGTTCTCTACCTCGACAATGTAGTGACTCACGCTGCTTCCTTTTTCGTCATGGTGGATGGTATTTACTCAGTCGTTTGGACGCTAAGCCATTCGACAAGGGTGGCGAATGGCTCAGCATCGCACTGTAAAACCTCAAGTTAGATTGAGGTCAAGCACTTTTTACTACTTAAGACGCTGAACGGAACTGCCTAGCGCTGTTATCGCGGTGGGATCCTGGCGTAAAAACTAATGGCGATGCGATTCCAGCCATTTATCTCTATCGTCAGCGCCGTCAGACTGGCCAGCTCTTCGGCAGAAAACTGCTGGTTTGCCTGTTGATAGACAGCTTCAGAGACTTCCTTTGCATCGGCCAGCAAGGTCAGGCTTTCCGCCCAGTTCAATGCGGCTTGTTCCCGCATGCTAAATAACTCTGTTTCACGCCAGGCAGCCAGCAAGTCCAGACGCAACTGGGCTTCACCTTCCTTTCTGGCTTCTGCTGCATGCAGCTGCATGCAAAAAGCACAGCCATTGAGCTGGGACACCCTCAGCTTAACCAGATGCACCAGGGGGGCTTCCAGCGCCTGGGCCGCCGCTTCACCCAGCGCCAGCAGGCTTTTCATCAGCTGTGGTTGCAGTTGATACAGTTGTGCGGTTGATAACCGGCTTGCAGATGCAGACATAGCATGTTCTCCTTAGTTTTTTATGCCGCTGCAGCTTAGCCCGTCTGACTTAGTCAGCCTTGTATAATTGCGACAACTTACGCTGCCGGTACTGACCAGGGCTTTGACCGCTGTACCGGCGAAACTGATGGACAAAATGGGCCTGGTCGTAATAGCCCAGCCCCACAGCGATATCGGTTAGGTTCTGCTCTGGGCAGCTCCTGAGCAGATAGCGCGCTCGCTTTAGCCGCTGCCATTGGTAAAACTGGCCGGGTGATACCCCCACTTGCAGCTGGAACTGGCGCTCCAACGTGCGGCGCCCTACCCCTTGTTGTTGCAGCAAGCTGCGAATTTCCTGCTGCGCTTGCAAGCCGGCCTGCTGCCAAAGTTGCACCACGCCAATCTGCGGTGCCCGGAGCCGCCATTGCTGCAAGAAAAAGCGATCCAGTGCCGACGCATAATGAGGAGTACTTTCTGCCAGTTGGGCACACAAAGTGGCAAAGACTGGCTCCTTGGTGAGCCAGGCACTGCTTTGCTGCCCAAGCTCCTGCATGGAAAAGCCAAATAAAGCGTAAAAACCACCGGGGGTGAAGCGGATCCCAAAACACTCACCAGGCTGCCAGGCTGGACGGCTCTGCGCTGTGTGATAACTTAAAGCACAAGCCTGAATGCTGCCTTGCTGCAGCGGCAAAGTCAGTGTTGTGCCGCCATCCGGATAGATGCGGTGCAATTGTGGCCCGCTTTGGGGGTGCAACAGGTAATAACACTCCAGCCAGGGACGAAGAGGAATTGCTGGCAACCAGCTGCGCCAGCCAAGTTGGGCTTGTTGTGCCTGACTAAATCCAAATGGATGAAAGGACATTGCGCGCTCCCGGGTGAATAAAGCAGCGAGGTGCTTTCAAACAACGCTGACGAAAATCTTAGCACAGGCAGACAAGACACAGTTGTTACGGCTTGTTACCCAATTGCAAACTTTTCCAACGCTGCACAATACGAGGCGGCAGCCAGTACCAGCTGAGCAACAGCAACAGAAAGAACAGCGAGTAGCCCAGGGTAAAGATCCAGCCGGGTGCATCGTAGTAAATCAGGTTGGAGACCCAGTACTCGATGAAGGAAACATCAAAACCTTCTTGCCCGGCTGCCCGGCGCAAGTCAACCTCCCAGTAGGTCAGCGGGCAATAACGGCCGCGCAGGCTTTGCACCAGCACTACGGCCACCACCGCCAGTTGCATCAGGCGAAAAGTACTATTGCGCACCCAGCCCCAGCCGCGCCAACCGCCGATCAAAGTGAGCAGCAAGCCGCCCAGCACAAAAAGCACGATCAAGCCGTGCACCACCAGGACAATATCTACCAGCAAGGCCGGGGCTGGCACCCGTTCATACCAGGGGTTCATTGGATAAAGTGTATCACAACAGTACTAAAATCCGTCCGAAGCCAACACAGCTGCGACCAGTGTCGGCTAAGCACAGTGTCTGTGCTAGTATACTTGGCGATGCAAAATAATACCTATACCAAGATCAACCAAGGAGACAAACCTGTGAGAAAACTAGGTATCCTGCTGCTGTGCTGGTTGCTGCCGCTGTCGGCAGTGTTAGCTGAGCAAAAACTACTCAGTGCCGAGCTCATCTGGGAGCTGAAGCGAATTGGTGCCCCGGTGATTTCGCCCAAGGGTGAGCACATTGTTGCACCAGTGACCAGTTTTGATGTGCCGGCCGATCAAGGCAACACCCAACTGTGGTGGTTCGCTGCTGATGGCTCCAGCAAGCGACCCATTACCGCTGAAGGCTTGCGTGTTAGCGAAGCCACCTTTTCACCGGATGGCAGCACCCTGGCCTTTATCAGCCAACGCCATAAAGACGATGCCGGCCAGATTTACCTGCTGCCAATGAATCGTCCGGGTGAGGCCCAGCGCCTGACCGAAGTACCCACTGGTGTTTATGGCATCAAATGGGTTGGCCAGCATCTGTATTTCATCAGCCGTATCTTTCCGGAGCAGAGCTGGGATGAAATAAGCGCTCAGCTTAAAGCCGATAAAGACAATAAAACCTCGGCCCGTCAGTGGAATGCGCTGCCTTACTCGCATTTTGACCACTGGCTGGATGAGCGCCGTCAGGCCCATGTGTTTCGTATTCCTGCCGCCGGTGGCGAAGTAGAAGCCATCACCCAACCGCTGGGAATTGAGTTACCACGCTCCAGCCAGGGATCGGGCAGCTACGACATTGACCCATCCGAGCGTTACATCGCCTTTACCGCCAACGGCTGGGACAACCAGGTCGATGCCAAAATCGATATTTTCCTGGCCCGGATTGGCGGCAGCGAAGCCGAAAACCTGACCGCTGGCAACGAAGCACCGGATGCCAACCCGCAGTTTAGCCCGGATGGCAAAACCCTGGCCTTTGCCCGCCAGCGCATTCACGGTTTTTATGCCGATACTGCCAACCTGGTGTTGCTGGATCTGGCCCGTCGCAATGAGCGCGAAATTACCACCAACTGGGATCGCTCGGTGTCCAACTTCAGCTGGACTCATGACAGCCGTGGTTTCTATGCCGCCATTGATGATGCCGGTACCTCACGGATTTACCACATCAATGCCCGTAATGGTAATGTCCGCGCTGTGACGGCAGCTACCAACTTTGGTCGTCCGGCCATAGCCAGCAATGGTACCTTGGTGGCCACCAACGAAAGCTTCCTGTACCCGGCACGCCTGGTGCGGATCAACCCACGCAACGGCAACCTGACCCGACTGGACAGCTTTAACGATGAGGTGCTGGCCGATGTCGATATGGGTACCTATGAGTCCGTCACTTACCAGGGCCACAACGGTCAAGACATTCAAATGTGGGTGCATTACCCGCCTGGTTTTGACCGCAGCAAAAAATACCCGCTGTTTTTGCTGATCCACGGTGGTCCGCACAACGCCATTACCGATGGTTTCCATTACCGCTGGAATGCCCAGACGTTCTCTTCCTGGGGCTATGTCACCGCCTGGCCTAACTTCCACGGCTCCAGCGGCTTTGGCCAGGACTTTGCCGACAGCATCAACCCGGATTGGAAAACAGCCCCACTGTACGATGTACTGCGCGCTGCCGACTGGTTCAAAGAAAAAGACTGGATCGACAACGAGCGTATGGTGGCCGGTGGCGCCAGCTATGGCGGTTACTTAAGCTCCATCATTCTGGGCCAGGAGCATCCGTTTAATGCGCTGCTGATCCATGCTGCGGTCTACAACATGTACTCACAGATGTCGGCCGACTTTGCCGTGCACTCCACCCGCTTTGGCCATTACTGGGACAACCCGGAGATTTACAAGTCCATTTCACCGCACTACTTTGCCGGTAACTTCAACACCCCCACCCTGGTGATCCACGGTCAGCTTGACTATCGTGTGCCGGTGGGTCAGGGCTTTGAGTTGTTCCGTACCCTGCAAAGCCGTGGTGTCGAGTCGCGGATGATCTACTTCCCGGATGAAAACCACTGGATCTTAAAGCCAAACAATTCCATTTACTGGTACAATCAGGTCAAAGACTGGATGACGCGTTTTGCCGAGCCAGGCCCGCGTTAATGCGATATAAGTAATGAAGGCGGCCTGGTGCCGCCTTTTTTACAGAGACAGGGCTAAAAACCATGCAACTAAAAACCATCAATAAAGAGCGCTACCGCAGCCGTCTGCACCGTATTATGCTAGCCAGTATTCTGGCACTGGCGGGCATTAGCCTGGGCAGCTCGACCTTGCTAATTCAGCTCTTTTCAGAGCCTGGTGCTGGCAACTTCTGGCTCAATGCCACTGGTGTGCTGATTGGCTGCCTGGTGGTTGGAGCTGCGCTAAAGCAGCTAAAGAGCCACCCTTACTTTTTTGAAGTCGCCTACATCTGGGATCTGAAACACGAACTGAATCTAATCCAACGCAAGCTAAAACACATTAGCAGAGCGGCAGACCAGCTTGATCCTACAGCCTTGACCATACTGGCTTTCAGTTACGCTGGCTCTCGGCTGATTTGGCAGTTGGATGATAATACGCTGGTATTATCGGAGCTGAATCAGACCGACAATGCGCTGCAACAACAAATAGCAGAAGCGGGCCTGCAGATTGAGCCCTCGCATTATCAGCGGCAGATGCTGGATAAATTTTGAGCTGCCAGGCCTTGTTATCACTGGAAGGTTTTCAGATACAGTTGCTCTACTTCAGCTCTGGCCCAAGGTGTCTTACGTAAGAATTTCAGGCTGGACTTTACCGATGGATCTTGCTTAAAGCAGTTGATCCGTACATAGCTTGCCAACTGTTCCCAGCCGTAATGCTCAACCAGCCGCACTAAGATGCTTTCTAAAGTAAGTCCATGCAGTGGATTATTGGCTTGTGTTGTATTCATACCCTGTGTCCTCGATTGCAAAAACTGGCTGCATGGTACAGCAAGGGAGCCTGAGCTGCCATCAACCATTGAGTGCATGCATCAGCAATAGCGCATTAACCGGGATCTTCGCCAGGAAAGCAAACTAACGCGGCTTATCCTCTGGCCGGCCGAAATGCTGCCCTAGCAGTGCGAACACCAAACCTATTGCCAGCCCAATCAAGTTCCAGGGATAAGGATCCCCGGCAAAGTAATCACCCAGTATAGTGCCCATGATAAAACCGATAAAACTTGCAACCATTCTATGGCGACGCAGTCGCCACTTTTGCCGGTTGGCCTGTTTACGTGCCAACTGCTGACGCTTACTCTTCAGCAGTGCCTCAGCAGCAACCTCCGCTTGTTCACGGCTAAGCACCCAAGACCTCCATATTAAAACATCCAAAATTACAATGACTTAAGTCGATACTTGGCACATACATGAATGCTGATACAGACCAAAACATAGTGCTATGCCTGATGCACTTTCAGTGTGGACCATTGCAGCTTTAACCCCACCAAATAACCAGCAGCAAGGACTAAACAGATGCCCGAACTAACCAGCCAAAACATCAGGCTATTGTCAGGAAACTGTGGCATCAGCACTACAAAACCAAGGCCTCGCATCAGCAGTACAGCACCTATCAACAGCAAACCAGTGCGCAGCAGCGGTAAACGACGAATGACGCCAGCTCCGGAAAGCGCATAAGCGCTCCAAATCAGTAATACCAACACAATACCGGAGGTAACTACCGCGGGTTGCCAATGGCCGGCCTCTGCCATAAGTGCCATTTGCTCGCCGGCACCGAAAAATCGGTACCAGTCACCACCAAATACAATACACCCCAGATGCGCAAGTGCAGCCAAAAATGAGCCTGCAGCCGCCATAAGCAGCCAATAGTTTGTTGCTTTCAAGATTAAGTTCCTTTTATACATCGCTGCTAAGTCAGCGTGCTTTATTATCCAGAGTCACGGGTTTCACCACCCTGATAGTACGCCCATTGGCAAACCAGCTCTACCAGAACCTAAGCTCCAATTCTGGGACATCTATTTGTCGCCTTCTAAGACATTAATTCGCTCACCAGACGATGCTTCCAGCACAATGACTCTATCAAGGTACCATTCACCCGCAGCTCTGGTGGCATAGGCATACACTGTGCCAGAGGATTCAGGCCCTCTTATGTTATATTCCAGTGAGGCCGAACCGTCCGGGCCGCTGATATTCACACTGCCTAGTACAAACCAGCTGGGGCTGACCGGCTCCCCGAATACAGCAATGACTTGCGGATGGGCAGACACCGACTTGAGCGAAAGCTCGTATGCGTCGCCTTTCAACATATTCATCACGAACAGGATCACTGCACCTATAAAAGCCAGCAAAGCCATACCACCTGCCAGGCCAAGCCCAACCCACAGAAATGTTTTCTTCATAGTATTAAACGTACATCCCTTTGCAAAACCAGTGCGCAATGATTAAATCGCTCAGCGAAACTCGCTGACAATACAAACACCTTTGCAGTTAAAACTCACTCAGGCGCATTACTTTCAAAAACGAGATAATTTACACACCGAGCAATTCATTGCTAAGTAACCAATTTAACTGACTTTTTACGTATGAACAAGCTGTAACTTTTACTCTCTAAATTTACCTTTATTAAACCATCTTATGCTGTACAGATAAAAAAACCCCGGTATCCGTACCGGGGTTTGAGGTATTAGCTACTAAGGCTTATTCCCATTCAATGGTCGCCGGTGGCTTGCCGCTGATGTCGTAGACTACGCGGGAGATGCCGTCGATTTCATTGATGATGCGGTTAGACACCTTGCCCAGCATATCGTATGGCAGGTGAGCCCAATGGGCGGTCATAAAGTCGATGGTTTCGACCGCACGCAGTGAAATCACCCAGTCGTACTTGCGGGCATCGCCCATTACCCCGACCGAGCGCACCGGCAGGAATACGGCAAAGGCCTGGCTGACTTTGTGGTACAGGTCCGCTTTATGCAGCTCTTCGATAAAAATGGCATCGGCGCGGCGCAGCAAGTCGCAGTACTCTTTTTTCACTTCGCCAAGCACCCGCACACCAAGGCCTGGCCCCGGGAACGGGTGGCGGTACAGCATGTCGTACGGCAAACCCAGCTCTAAGCCGATTTTGCGCACTTCGTCTTTAAACAGCTCGCGTAGTGGCTCGACCAGGCCCATTTTCATATGCTCTGGCAGGCCGCCAACATTGTGGTGCGATTTAATCACATGGGCTTTGCCGGTGGCCGAACCTGCCGACTCAATTACATCCGGATAGATGGTGCCTTGCGCCAGCCAGCGGGCATTTTTCAGTTTCTGCGACTCTTCGTCGAACACATCGACAAAGACCCGGCCAATGGTTTTGCGCTTTTGCTCCGGATCGTTCTGGCCGGCCAGCGCATCCAGGAAGCGATCTTCAGCGCTGACATGGACGATGTTCAGACCAAAGTGGTTGCCAAACATATCCATCACCTGCTTGGCTTCGTTTAAGCGCAGCAGACCGTTATCGACAAAAACGCAGGTCAGTTGTGCGCCGATAGCACGGTGCAGCAACATGGCGGTGACCGAGCTGTCGACACCACCGGATAAACCCAGAATCACTTCGTCCTCGCCAACCTGCTCACGAATGCGCAGGATGGCATCTTCGATAATGGATGCAGGGGTCCAGAGTTTTTCGCAGCAGCAGATATCGACCACGAAATGCTCCAGCATCCGCAGGCCCTGACGGGTGTGAGTCACTTCCGGGTGGAACTGCACGCCGTAAAACTGACGTGCTTCATCGACCATACCAGCATGCGGGCAGGTATCGGTGCGGGCCACGGTTTCAAAACCTGGTGGAATTTCGATAACTTTATCGCCATGGCTCATCCAGACATCCACCAATGCGGTATTGCTGGCACTGATGTGATCTTCGATGTTGGCAAATAAGCGGTTTTTAGCAATCACTTCCACCTGAGCATAGCCAAACTCACGCATATCGGAGCAGGATACTTTACCGCCCAGTTGCTCGGCCATGGTTTGCATGCCGTAGCAGATGCCAAGCACAGGCACGCCTGCCTCGAATACATACTGTGGTGCCCGCGGCGAATCAGCAGCAGCCACACTCTCCGGGCCACCGGATAAAATGATACCGGTTGGGTTGAAGTCGCGGATTTGCTCCTCGGTAACGTCCCAGGCCCAGAGTTCACAGTAAACCCCAATCTCGCGGATGCGACGAGCAATCAGCTGGGTGTACTGAGATCCGAAATCCAGGATCAGAATGCGGTGCAGATGAATGTTTTTGCTCATAGTGACCTTTTTAAATCCAATCGTTGTGAAAGCAAACGGCTGGCAAGTGCCAGCCGCTGTGAAACGCAGCCTTTACCCCATGCGGTAATTCGGCGCTTCCTTGGTAATTTGCACATCGTGCACATGCGACTCGCCCATACCGGCAGAGGTCACTTTGACAAATTGTGGCTTGGTGCGCAGCACCTCAATGGACTCACTGCCCGTCAGCCCCATGGCCGAGCGCAGACCGCCCATTTGCTGGTGAATGATGTTCTCGATCGGGCCTTTGTACGCCACCCGGCCTTCAATGCCTTCCGGCACCAGCTTTTCGGCATTATCGCTGCCCTGGAAATAACGGTCGGACGAGCCATGTCGTTGCGCCATGGCCCCCAGCGAACCCATACCACGGTAGGATTTGTAATAACGGCCCTGATACAGCTCCACTTCGCCCGGCGACTCTTCGGTACCGGCAAACATGGAGCCCACCATCACGCAATGGGCACCAGCCACCAGGGCTTTAGCGACATCGCCGGAGAAACGGATACCGCCATCGGCAATGATTTTTACCTTGGTGCCCTTCACCCCTTCGACTGCATCGGCAATTGCTGTGATTTGTGGTACACCACAGCCGGTCACAATACGGGTGGTACAAATCGAGCCAGGGCCGATGCCTACTTTGACGGCATTAGCACCGGCTTCCGCCAGCGCTTTGGCGCCTTCAGTAGTCGCGACGTTGCCCGCAACAATTTGCAAGTCCGGGTACTGAGCACGGGTTTGTTTCACCCGGTCAATCACCCCCTGCGAATGGCCATGCGAAGTATCAATCAGCAGAATATCGACGCCAGCTTCGACCAAAGCGGCGATGCGCTCGTCGGTGCCGGCCCCCACGCCAACCGCAGCACCCACCCGCAACCGGCCCAATTCGTCTTTACAGGCATTTGGCTTGCTGGCGGCTTTGTAGTAATCCCGCACCGTGATTAGGCCTTTTAATTTAAAGGCATCGTCCACCACCAGCACTTTTTCAATGCGGTGCTGGTGCATTAACTTAAAGGCTTCTTCACGGGAAGCATTTTCGTTCACTGTCACCAGGCGATCTTTCGGTGTCATCAGTTCAGAAACTTTGGTGCCGGCACTGGCTTCAAAGCTCATATCACGGCCGGTGACAATACCGACCAGATTGTGGTTGGCATCCACCACCGGGAAACCTGAAAAACCATGTTGCTGCGCCAGCGCCTGCACTTCACGGACTGTCATTTGCGGCGATACCGTGACCGGATCAGACACCACACCGCTTTCGTATTTTTTTACCCGGCGAACATGCGACGCCTGCTCTTCAATGGTCATGTTTTTGTGGATAAAACCAAGGCCGCCTTCTTGTGCCAGTGCAATGGCCAAACGGGCTTCGGTCACGGTATCCATCGAAGCGGACACCATCGGAATGTTCAGATGAATGCTGTCGGTCAGCTGAGTGCGTAAATCGGCAGTATGGGGTAGTACGGTGGAGTGCGCCGGAACCAGTAACACGTCGTCAAAGGTAAGGGCTTCTTTCATGATCCTGAGCATCGCAACAATCTCGCTTCTTGGGAAAAACCAAAGGAATGTTGCGGCGCAATTTTAGCGCTTTTTCGCCTTCGGAACAAACGATTTTTTACTTTTGTGGTAGAGTAAGCCACTTCTGCCGGGAAACTTCTGATATCAGCATGCAAAACAAAGACATTTACACCGTATCCCGCTTAAACAGCGAAGTCCGCATGGTGCTGGAGCAACAATTTCAGCGCATCTGGCTGCAAGGAGAAGTGTCTAACTTTGTCGCTGCAGCCTCTGGTCACTGGTATTTTTCATTAAAAGACAGCGGTGCCCAGGTCAAAGTGGCGATGTTTCGCCAAAACAATCGCATGGCCAGCATCAAACCGCAAAATGGCCAGCAGGTACTGATCAAGGCCCGCATCAGTGTGTACGAACCACGGGGCGAGTACCAGTTGCTGGCCGAGTTGCTGGAAGATGCCGGCAGTGGTGCCCTGCAATTGCAGTTTGAACAAGTCAAAGCACGCTTACTGGCCGAGGGCCTGCTGGCCAGTGAACGCAAGCGGCCGTTGCCGGCCATGATTCAGCGCTTAGGCGTAGTGACCTCGCCGACCGGTGCGGCCATCCGCGATATTCTGACGGTGCTCAAACGCCGGGCGCCAGGCATGCAGGTGATTATTTACCCTAGCCTGGTGCAGGGCAGCAGTGCGGTCGCTCAGCTGTGTCAGGCGCTTAGCCTGGCCTATCAGCGCAACGAGGTGGATGCCATTATTATTGGCCGTGGCGGCGGTTCGCTGGAAGATCTCTGGTGTTTTAACGACGAACAACTGGCCCGGCTGATTGCAAAAAGCCCGGTGCCTATTGTCAGCGCCGTTGGCCATGAGATTGATGTCACCATCAGTGATTTTGTCGCCGATATCCGCGCCGCCACGCCATCGGCCGCCGCTGAGCTGGTTTCCAGCGATCAGCTGCATCTGCTGGAGCGGGTGCAGCGGCTGCAGCGGGCTTTGCTGCAGGCGCAGCGCCAGCAGCTGCAGCGCTTTGCGCCCAAAGTAGCACAACTGACCCAGCGACTGCAGGCCAGACACCCTTCGAGGCAACTGCAACAGCAACAACAGCGGCTGGACGAGCTTGGCAGCCAACTGCTGCGCCGGTTACAGCAGCGCTTGCAGCAATTCAAGCAGCAACAGGCCAGCCTGAGCCGTCAGCTCAGTGCACTGTCACCGGCCAAAAAGCTGCAGCAGCATCAACAACAACTGAACCAGCAGCAGCGGTTATTGCACCGGGCCATGCAGCAACAACTGCAGCAACATCAGCAACGCTGGCAATTGCTCCTTGCCCGGCTGGATACCGTCAGTCCATTGGCTACTCTGGCACGGGGCTACAGCATCAGTTTTGATGAACAAAATAAAGTGCTGACCGATAGCAACCAGTTAAAAAAAGGCCAGTCGGTTCGCACCAAACTGGCCCAGGGAGCTTTTGTCGCAGAAGTGACTGCTATCGAACGCTAACCGTTACTGACCTGCTGCGCCGACCGCAGGAGTCCCAAACAAGCGTCGCTTTAGTGCCCTGAAGGGGCGTTTCACATCTTCCAGAATTAAGTACAGGCAAGGTACCAGTACCAGGGTGATTAAGGTAGCAAAGAGCACCGCAAAGCTTAAGGACACCGCCATCGGAATGACAAACTGTGCCTGCAGGCTGGTTTCAAACATAATCGGTACCAGACCAAAGAAGGTGGTCAGGGAGGTCAGTAAAATAGCCCGAAAACGCATTTTACCAGCCCGCATCACCGAGTCGGCCACCGATAAGCCTTCCCGTCGCGACTGGTTGACGTAATCAGTGAGTACCAGGCTGTCGTTGATCACCACCCCGGCAGCCGCAATCATGCCAAAGAAAGAAAACAGCGACAGATTCATACCCAGCACAAAGTGCGCCAGTACAGCACCTATCATGCCGAACGGGATCACTGACATCACAATCAATGGCTGACTGTAGCTTTTTAGCGGAATGGCCAGCAAGATATAGACCATCAGTAAGCCAGCAATCATGTACAGGAACATCTGATCGCGCTGACGTTGCTGCTCTTCAATCTGACCACCCAGCTCGGTACGCACCCCAGGGAAACGCTCCAGCAGCTCCGGCATCACTTCAGCGCGAACCAGCCGCACTACTTCAGAGGTGGTGACCTGAGCCTGATCGACATTGGCGGATACCCGCACCGTACGGAAACCATTCTCGCGGTTTATACGGGAGATGCCGGGAGTTTCTACCAGCTCGGCTACATCACCTAGCAGCACAAAATCACCGGATGGCAAGCGAACTTTGCTGTAATCCAGCGCGCCGATTTGCTCACGTTGCAAACGAGGGTAACGCACCATCACCCGCACTTCGTCACCATCACGGATCATCCGCTGCGCTTCCAGACCATAAAAGCCGGAACCTACCTGGCTGGCTACATCAGCCGGTGTTAACCCCAACTGGTACGCTACCGGTTTTAGCTGTAAATTCAATTCCTTGCCGGCAGAGTCAATAGTAGAACTTAAATCAAACACACCGGGAATTTTGGCCAGATCAGCAATCAGGGCAAGGCCTGCCTGGTTCAGTTGATCAATATCACGGCCAAACAAACGATACTCCAGATTATTTTGCCCGCCCATACTCATCACATCATCCTGCACCCGGATCAAACGGACACCGGGCAATTCCGGCATAGCTTCACGCCAGCGTCTGGATAAGGTGAAGGCGTTGAATGGCCGATCATCTTCAGCCACCAGCGTCACCACTACCTGGCCACTGGTTTGACTGTTTAAAAAGGCAAACACATCACTGATTAATGGCTGACCGGTTTCTTCCCGTACCCGCTCTTCCTGCTGGTAAATCATGGCTTCAATCGCCAGCAGGCTTTCCAGCGTTTGCTGCTCAGAGGCATTTTGATGCATCTCAAAACTAATGGTTGGGTAATCGTGTGGCACCGGTGGCATCATCACCACCCGCAGATGATTAGAAGCCATCAAGGCAATGCTGGCCATCAATAAGACCAAAAAGGCTGCCAGCGTTGCATAGCGTTGATTGATGCAGCGCTGTAAAAATGGCTGGTAACGCTGCTCAATAAACTGCTGGAAGTTTTGCTGGAAACGGCTGCGCCAGTGTTCTTTTGCCAACGGCTTAATTTTGCTGTGTGCCAGGTGAGCCGGCAAAATCAGCTTGGATTCGATCAAGCTGAAAATCAGACAGAGCACCACCACGATGGAAATATTACGAAATTCATTCGCTTCAATACCCTGCCCAAACATAAAGGGGGCAAACACTGCGATGGTGGTCAAGACACCAAAGGTCGCCGGTGTGGCTACCCGGCGGGCCCCACGTACGATGTTATCGACACTGTGGCCCTTTTGTTCTGTCTCGTGATAAGCACTCTCCCCTATCACAATGGCATCATCGACCACTATCCCCAGCACCATGATAAAGGCAAACAAGGTAACGATGTTGATGGTAACGCCAGCAAATGGCATCATCCAAATGGCGCCTAAGAAAGCAATGGGTAGGCCCAGCATCACCCAGAACGCCACTTTTACCCGCAAGAACAGCATCAGCATCAAAAACACCAACACCGAGCCTTGCAACAGATTGCTCCACATCATGTTCAGGCGGCCATTCAGGTAATAGGTCATATCGACCAGCGCATCCAACTGATAACCATCCGGCAACTGCTCATTTTTATAGGCCAGATATTGATGCACACTGCGGGCAACATCCGGTAAGGATTGGGTACTGGATGCTTCTACCTGTAAAAAGGCCGCATTACGGCCATTGCTGCGCATGTAATTGACCCGTTCTTCAAAGCCATCATGAATGCTGGCAATATCGCCGAGCAAGACCCGCTCTCCCTGAGGGCCCAGAATAACCGGAATACGGGCAAACTCATCTGCCCGGTAAGCGCGCTGCTCCGAGCGGATAGTGATCATGCCGGATTCACTGCGGATCATACCGGCCGACAAATTATCGGAGTAGTTACGAATGGCGCGGCTCACATCCTGCAAACTGAGGTTATAGCGTTGCAGTGTTTCCGGCGCGATTTCCACTGCCACTTCCCAGGCTGGCATGGTGTTAAAGTTGACAAAGTTGATTTGTTCCAGCAACAACAGTTCGTTTTGGATCTCCCGACCCATGGCTTTTAACTCCAGCGAGTCCTCACTGCCGGTCAATACCAACTCAACCGCCTGCTGACGCCACTCGAGCTGATAAATCGTTAAGGGCTCCATACCAGCCGGGAAAGTGCCGATGGAATCGACCCGCAGCTTGATTTGATCCAAACGACTGCTGATATCTTCACCGACCTCCAGCTCAATACTTAGACGGCCACCACCACGCCAGGCAAAGCTGCGCACGCGTTTAATGCCTTCAATATCCTGCAAGGCTTCTTCAATCTTAATCAGGATCCCTTCTTCAATTTCCTGTGGTGCTGCACCGCGAAAAGTGGTGTTAATATGAACATAGTTCACTTCCACTTGCGGAAACATCTGCCGTTGAATGCTGTTGTAGGTGACAAAACCCATCACCAGAATAAACACCATCATCAGATTGGCAGCTACCGGATTGTTGGCGAACCAGGAAATAATGCCTCTTTTCGGATCGATGTGGTCCATGCCTTACTCCACCTTCGCCAGTTCGCTGCCATCGCTTTCAGTGCGCACCTGCATGCCTGGCTGAGGAAAACTGGGAGCCAGCAACACCAGCTTGTCACCGGCTTGCAGGCCTTGCTCAATCAGCACACTTTTGCCTTCCTGCCGCACGACTTGGATGGGTTGACGCCGCAAGGTACTGTCTTCGTTCAGCAGCCAAACATGTTGGTTTTGCACCGCATCCTGCGGCACTTCAAACACATCCTGCTGCGTGCGACCAGCTAGTATGACCTCAACGTACTGGCCAAAGCGCAGCATCGGCTGATCAAGATTCAGGCTGTACGGGTTTTCCACTTCTACCACCAGATGGCCCATTCTGGTTTGACCATGGATCACCCCCAAATCACGCACCACCTCTGCCTGACGATAATGACCATCAAACTGCACCTGGGCAGGTATACCTGCCACCGGCTGAGGTAAAAAACGTGTGTCAAAGCCAGCAATAGGCACGTGGATTTCAGCCTGTTCCACACTGTAAATTTCACCCAGAGCCGTGGCTGCCGACACAACCTGACCCAAACCAACACTGCGATTAATCACCAATGCATCGTAAGGAGCAACAATTTGAGTCCGCTCCAAGTCACGCTGGGCTTTTTGTAACGCTGCCAGCGCTGATTTCACTCCCGCTTCCGCGCTATGCAACTGTGGCTTGCGCAGCCCCAGGGCTGAAACCTCTCCAGGCGATAGATGGCGCAGCTCCTGTTCAGCTACCCGCGCCAGGGCTTTTTCCTGCTCCAGTGCTGCATGGGCGGCTGCCACAGCAGCCTCTGCTGACAGCATGGCAGCCTGGTAATCGGCAGCATCCAGTTGCGCCATGACTTCCCCTTTGGCTATGACGCCACCAGCAACAAAATTGGGGTGAATGCGAATAACGCGACCAGAGACTTCGGGGGTTAAACGGGTTTTTTCTTTGGGTTGCACTTCGCCAAAGACCCGAACTTCAAAGCGATGTGCCCGGGGTTGCAAAGTCTGAGTATGCACCAAAGGTGCTTGCGCCCTGCTGGTATCGGCTTCAAGAGACTTTGGAGCCGTACTGACAATAGCCACGACCACAAAAATGCCAAGCAACAACACACCCACCGCAATGGCAGCTTTCAACCAAGCGCTCATCATAGCTTCCTTTATTCGAGCAAAAATTACCCTTTAAAGTAGCAGATGCAGCCGGGTGGGGATAATTAAGAAGTGTTAACTTTTATGTAGACTGAAACACTTTGTTGCAACTGCCTGAGTTGCAACAAAGTCTGGCGGGAAAAAATGCTAGCTTTTTTTCAGCTTCTGCCGGGCTTTGAGCAACCGATCCCGTTTGTATTGCTGATTCGGCGTCATACTGACCCGCTTTTTCTCTGTCGCAAAAGGATTATCGCCTTCACGGAACTCTATGCGAATAGGCGTACCCATGATTTGCAAAGCTTTGCGGTAGTAGTTCATCAGATAACGTTTGTAGGAATCTGGCAAGGCACTGACCTGATTGCCATGGATCACTACGATCGGTGGGTTATACCCTCCGGCATGGGCATACTTGAGCTTGACACGGCGGCCATTCACCAGAGGCGGCTGGTGATCATCCTGCGCCATTTTCATAATCTGGGTCAAAATGGAGGTATTGATCCGCTTGGTGGCCGATTGGTAGGCTTCTTCTACCGACTCAAACAGGTTACCCACCCCCGAACCATGCAAGGCTGAGATAAAATGCAAACGGGCAAAATCAATAAAACCAAGCCGGCGATCCAGCTCACGCTTCACTTCATCCTTAACGCCTTCGTTTAAGCCATCCCATTTATTCACCGCAATTACTAGCGAGCGCCCGGCATTGAGTGCAAAGCCCAGCAAACTAAGATCTTGATCCGCAATACCCTGACGGGCATCCAGTACCAGCAGTACCACATTGGCCTCTTCAATGGCCTGCAGTGTTTTAATCACCGAAAACTTTTCGACTTTATCGTCAATCTTACCGCGCCGCCGCACCCCGGCCGTATCAATCAAAATATAATCACGCTCGTTACGCTGCATCGGAATATAGATGGAGTCACGGGTGGTACCTGGCATGTCGAACACCACCACCCGCTCCTCGCCCAGGATCCGGTTGGTCAGGGTGGATTTACCAACATTAGGCCGACCAATAATGGCCAGCTTGATTGGCTTGTCTTCCAACGCCTCGGCTTCAGCCGCCAACTGCTCATCGTCTGACACTGGATCGGCCAGTTCAGTTCCATCCTGCTCAGGCGCTTCAGGCAACTCAAGCAGTGGGCGTAACGCTTCGTTTAATAGCACCGATAAACCACGACCATGGGCTGCTGCAATCGGCCAGACCTGACCCAGGCCCAGGCTGTAAAACTCAGCAATGGCACTGTCGGCATCCAGACCATCGGTTTTATTAGCAACCAGAAATACCTGTTTTTGTGCTTTACGCAAATAATCCGCAATGCCAATATCCCCGGCAGTAAGGCCAGCTCTTGCATCCAGCATAAAAAGCACCACATCAGCCTCGTCAATCGCCCGCAGCGATTGATCAGCCATTTCCACTTCGATGCCTTCGGCATCGCCATCGATACCGCCGGTGTCCACCACGATAAAGGACAATTCTTCGAACTCGACAGAGCCGTATTTCCGATCACGGGTCAGACCAGGAAAGTCAGCGACCAGCGCATCCCGTGTACGGGTTAAACGATTGAATAAGGTTGATTTACCAACATTGGCACGACCAACCAGAGCGACGACCGGTAACATGAGCTCACCTCAAAATAAAAATAACAGGCTCACTAGAGCCTGTTATAGCTTAACGCATAACATTCGGTTTGGTACTGCTTTAGGGTTGCTGCAATACCACCAGCTCGCCATTGCGACTTTGCAGCACCAAATAATTCCCATTGGTTACAGGTGCCACATAAAAACCTGAACGATGGAATTGATGGCGCGCCACCATATCGCCAGTGCGCCGATCCAACCAGTGCAAGTAACCTTTGCTGTCACCAAACACCAGATAATCGCCAAAAATGGTTGGTGCTGTCAGGAAATGACGCTCCAGTGCATTCTGTGACCACAGCTCCTGGCCATTACGGCGATCCACTGCATAGACACGGCCAACAGAGTCTACGATATACAACACCGTATCAGCCAGTGCCATATTGCGGAAGCTGGCATAGTCACGTTTCCACAGAGTGCGCCCTGAGTTAAGTTCCATTGCCAACAGTTCGCCGTTGTATGCAATGGCATAAATGGTGTTGCCCACAACAATGGGTCTGGCATCCACATCCACCAGGCGGGCCAGATCAGTGGCGCCTTGCGGGGTTGCCACCACTTCTTCCCAGGCTGGTAAACCATGCTCAGAAATCAACACACCCACTTTGCCTGCGCCAGAACCAAACACCACCCCACCTGGCACGATCACCGGCTCGGCAACACCACGAATGGTTAGAGCCGGCAACTCTTGCTCGTACGCCCAACGACGGGAGCCGTCGGCCGGATTCAGTGCGACGATCGTTCCGGAGCCTGTGTTGACCACAATCATGCCATCTCCGGCCGCAGGGGCAGCCAGCACTTCACCAGGCACTTTACTTAACCAGCGCCGCTCTCCTGTTGCCGGATCAAGGGCAATAACTTCTCCATTTTCGGTACCAAACAACAGATGGCCAAAGCCGTGTGACAAGCCTCCGGATACCCGAGCGGTGTCTTTCGAACGGTATGCCAGTAAGCGCCAAAACCCAATCACGCTGTCGCTACGGGTATCGTAAGTCCATACTCGGTTACCGGTTTCCAGTTCAAACGCTGTGATCACACCGGTCCGGCTTGCCGCGAACAACTTGCCATCCAATATCAGCGGCCGCAAACTCGAATCAAAATGCTGTACACCATCTGCTGCAGTATGATCCCACAGCAGCACAGGTTGAAACTGGTTGGTGACAGCCGGCAAAACCAACTTTTCTTTTTTGGATGAACAACCTGCAACCAATGTCAACAGCACGGTCAGGACACAAAGAGTCCGCATCGAAATACAATTCACAGCATGCCCTCGACTTGGATATGAGCCAATTCATCCAGCTTGATTTTCAGCAGTTGGTTGGCTTCAGCACCAACCGTACTTTTCGCCAACTGGTAGGCTTGCTTTGCGGCTGACGCATCGCCCTGAGCCAGGAAGATATCTCCCTTTAACTCTTGCTGTTGCAGTTGGAAGCTCTCTGGCATGGCCGTTTGTAACTGAGCCAGTGCCTGGCTGTATTGCTGTTGCTGCAGATGAACCCGCGCTAAACGCAGCCTGGCAATAGCATCAATAACCGGGTCTCCGGTCTGCGTGATCACCCAGGCCAGTTGTTGCTCGGCAAGACTGTAATCTCCCGACAGCACAGCATCACGGGCCTTCAACATTGCAGCAAAAGTAGCATAGGCCGTCTTTTCATGGTTGCTAATGTAACGCTCTGCATCATCATACCAGGCTTCCGTTTGCTGCTCTTGTGCGACCAACAATTGCTCAAAGCCTGCCGACGCCTGCTCCGCCTGACTCAATTGCTGTCCTTGATAATAGCGAAAGCCATAAAGCCCGCCCAAGCCCAGGATGGTACCAGCTACAATGGTCATGCCGTACTCTTTCCAAAATCGCTTGATCGCTTCAACCTGTTGTTCTTCACTGCTGTAAACGTCCATAACTGCTCCGTTATTCTTTCGCTAAATCGTTTGCAAAAAGCCAACCAGCTCGGTTAGCGCAATACGTTGCTGTGGCCGCTCTTGCCGCAGCCACTTAAGGGTAATGCTGTTTGAAGCCAGCTCATCACTGCCAAGCACTAAAGCCAGCTCAGCCCCTGATTTATCTGCTTTCTTAAATTGTTTTTTCATGGCTCCACCACCACAATGCTGCATAATGCGTCGCTGTGGAAAAGCGGTGCGTAGCTGTTCGGCAATCGGAACCATAGCAAGTTCCGTAGCCGGATCGGTTGCCATCAAATACCAGTCGGCTTGCGCTGGTGCGACTGGCGCCAAATCCAGTGTTTGCAGCAACAATACCAGTCGTTCAATACCCAGAGCAAACCCGACGGCAGGACAGGATTTCCCTCCTAACTGCTCAACCAGGCCATCGTAGCGCCCACCAGCACAGACAGTGCCTTGTGCTCCTAGACTATCCGTTACCCATTCAAACACAGTTTTGTTGTAATAATCCAGCCCCCGCACCAGTCGTGGATTCAGCTCATAACGCACACCAGCCGCAGTCAATCGTTGTTGTACTTCAGCAAAATGTTCGACCGACTCCGAATCCAGATAGTCAGCCAGCTTTGGAGCTGCCGCCAACAGCTCTGCAAGTGCAGGATTTTTACTATCCAGAATGCGCAATGGATTGCTGTGCAGACGACGCTTACTGTCCTCATCCAGCAATTCCAGATGTCCGGATAAATAATCCACCAGTGCTGTCCGATAACGTTGCCGTGCTTCCGGGCTACCCAGTGTATTGAGCTGCAAGCGCACATGCTGCGTTAAGCCAAGCTGCTGCCAAAGTCTGGCGCTGAGCAGGATCACTTCCGCATCCATATCTGCCGTTGCTACCCCAAAAGACTCCAGACCAAACTGATGAAACTGCCGGTAACGGCCTTTTTGTGGCCGCTCATGCCGAAACATCGGGCCCATGTACCAAAGACGCTGTTCTTGGTTATACAGCAGTCCATGCTCGTTACCAGCCCGAACACAACAAGCAGTCCCTTCAGGCCGTAACGTCAGACTATCGCCATTTCGGTCGCTAAAGGTATACATTTCTTTTTCGACAATATCGGTCACTTCACCGATGGAGCGTTTAAACAGCTCCGTCATTTCGACGATAGGAAAACGGATTTCCTGATACCCATAACTGGTCACAGTCTGGCGTAGCAATTGCTCCAGATACTGCCATAGTCCACTATCTTGCGGCAGACAATCATTCATGCCACGAATGGCTTGTACTTGTTTCGACACAATCTTCCACTCGGATTGACTAAAAAATAGAGGCGATTATAGGAGCTTCAGCAGCAAACACCAAGCTTTCCCGAAGCTTTCTCACTGTTCCAACTGCGTGACCGCGATCTGCTGCTGTTTTCGCAACAAATAATCCCGCACCTGCTGTTCCAGTTGCTCTGCGATATGTGCATTGTGCAATCGCAGCTTCTGCCGCTCACCATTGATGTAAAAACCACTCATTCGATTGGCACCGGCTACGGCCAGATCGGATACCAGGGCTTCTCCCGGGCCATTGACCACACAACCAATGACAGACACCGTCAACGGCTCTACCACATCTTCCAGCCGTTGCTCCAGCTCATTCATGGTTTTGATCACATCGAATTCCTGCCGTGAACAACTGGGACAGGCAATGAAATTAATGCCCCGTGAGCGGATCCGCAATGATTTTAAAATATCAAAACCTACTTTTACTTCTTCCACCGGATCGGCGGCTAACGACACACGCAAGGTGTCACCGATGCCCTCAGACAACAGCATACCAAGACCAATTGCTGATTTCACGGCTCCGGCACGGGCACCACCAGCTTCAGTGATTCCCAAATGCAGGGGCTGTTTTATCTGCTGGGCCAGCAAGCGGTAGGCACCGACAGCCAGAAATACATCCGATGCTTTGACGCTGACTTTAAACTGTTCAAAGTTTAACCGGTCCAGAATATCAACATGCCGCATGGCTGATTCCACCAAAGCCGCAGCAGTAGGCTCACCGTATTTTTGCTGAATATCCGCTTCCAAAGAGCCGCCATTAACACCAATGCGAATAGGAATATTGTGATCTCTGGCACAATCTACCACAGCCCGGATCCGATCTTCCCGGCCAATATTGCCTGGATTAATCCGCAGACAATCCACACCGTACTCTGCTACCTTCAACGCAATGCGGTAATCAAAATGAATATCCGCAATCAACGGGATGGGGGATTGCTGTTTAATCAATCGAAATGCTTCTGCGGCTTCCATCGTCGGTACAGACACCCGGACAATATCAGCCCCGGCAGCCGCAATCGCATTAATCTGCGCTACAGTTGCGGCCACATCGGTGGTTTTGGTATTGGTCATCGACTGAACAGCAATAGGAGCATCTCCCCCCACAGCAACAGAACCAACATGAATTTGGGTACTTTTACGACGCTTAATCGGATTTTCTGCAAACATAATTTATTCTTGTATCGGAACGGAAAATTTCGCAACCCGGCCACTGGCAAAACCGGACAAATCAACAGGCTCATGATCGAGCTCTATCTCAACCACGGTAGGGTTCCCTAAAGTCACAGTAAAAGGCGCTTTGCCTTGTACCTGCATCAGATAACCTGCCCGCTTGGTACCAAAGGCTACTCTGGAGCCATTATCATCCACCACATCAATCCAGCAATCATCGGCAAAACGCATCGTTAACTGATTGCTCGACAGCACAGTCTCAGCGACCGGCTGCGTGCTTATCACGCTTACCTCTGCCGGCACTTCAGAGCTACTTTCAGGAGCAAAGACTTCATCATCCTCAGGCCCGGTGTCAAGCATGGACTCCTGATATTCTACCTGTTCAGGCCCGGTATCGGCTTCACTGAATGTTAACTCTGAAAGTTGCGCTGCTGTGCTGACGGGTGACGTGTTGGCTGTTACCTCATCACTCAGCCAATGAGTTTGCCACCACCAAAGCAACAGCAGCCCAATCAGCACAGCTCCCACCAGATAAGTGAGCAGCATAAAACGATTTTCAGTCGCCTCTTTTTCGGTACGGTTTGAAAAGCTGTGCATAGCTCTGGTTTCGGCTTGTTGCCCACCATGATGACGCTCGTACGCACTTAACACATCCTGCTCGGAAATCTTCAGTAGCCTGGCGTAAGAGCGTAAGTAGCCCCGAATAAAGGTTGGCAGCAGATTGGCGTCGTATTGATCCCTCTCCATGCTTTCGATCAGCGACAGTTTAAGGTTCAGCTGACTGGCAGCTTCTTTCACTGACCATTGCTTGCGCTCACGAGCCAGGCGTAATAACTCACCTGCCCGGACCTGTTGTACTTCTGTTGAGGTGCTTTCAGTTGTCATGGTTGAGATCAGCCGGGTTTATCAAATAGATGTGTTGTCCTACGTAAACCCGACTTTCCTTAGTCAAATTATTCCAATGCAATAACTGGGCAAGGCGCACATTGTAATGCATTGAGATACTAAAAAGTGTATCTCCGCGCTCTACCACATGAAAATCCGGCCGCTCCACAGCAACAACCTCCGTCACCGGCGCTGGCGCAGGTTCTGCCAGCCAAATTTTCTGACCAGTTCGAATGGTAGCTGCCGGCGACAGTTGGTTCCATAACTGCAGCTTTTCCAGCCGAATATTATACTGCATGGAAATAGCAAACAGCGACTCACCTTGTTGCACTAAATGATACGCCACTCCGTCGGATGAGTACTCTTGCATCGCTTGGTCGTCGTCCCGCTGTGCTGTTGGCAGACTGTGGAGATCTTTTGGCTCCGAGTCATGGACAGCAGACCTGGCAAGGAGTTCATTGACTGGGTCATGCCCATTAATGGCTGGCGCACTCTCGTTTTCTTTTGCTGGTATCGTGGCATCACTCAGAGCTTCTGATGGCTCAAACAGCTGCAACGATCGGGTTAAACTTGTGAGCTCAAAGGCTGCGGTTTCAGCTATCGAATGCTGCATGGAAGACATCTCCGATAGCACATCGGGTTGCGGCTCAGGTTGCAGCCTGGTCACCGATGGTTCTGTAACCCTTGGCTGAGTGCCCGAAAATGACGATAAAGAATCAGCAATCAGACTGGTTTCGTTGCTTGTGACAGCAACAGAAGACGCAGCGGCTTGCGGTGACAGAGACACTGACGATGCCCCCTCTGTAGCCTGAGTTGCCGTTTGCTCCCGCCGTACAATACGGATCTGAGGCTGCGACACCGGCGCTTCTGCAACCACAGCAGCAGGTATTTCTACCGATGACAGCAGGTAGGTCTTGTATCGCTCACGGAGCTGTTCAAACTCAGTATCCTGTACCCGCCCCTCGCGAAGTAAACGGGCAGCCCGGCTATCCGGATAAACCTGCAACAACAGCTCACGGGCATTCTTTTGTGTTTCACTGTCCAATTCTTTATCGGCCAGTAGAAAACTCAATAACGCCGTATCGGCCGAAACATGACCAAGACGCTGAATGCGGGTAAGATGCTGACGGGCACGTTGATGCCTTCCCATGGCGTAATCGAGCGCGGCCAGGTTTAGCAAGCTACTGATACGGTTACTACTGTGGAGTACAGCAGACTCCAGATAGTGTTGCGCACGACTGAAATTATTTTGCTGCAACTGACATAACGCCAGATTTTCATAACTTTCCGAAACGCGTATATAACCCGGCCGACGAATGGCCGTTAGCAAGAGTACTTCCGCCTCATCGTACTTTTCTTGTTGGCACAAAAAAGCACCGTAATTGTTGTAGGTATCCGGGTTATCGGCATCACGTGCCAAAGCCTGTTTGTAAGCAGCCTCTGCTTGTTCTGCCTCATTTACGCTTTGATAGTAGTAAGCAAGCGCATTGTAAACTTCAGGCAGGTTAGGCGCCAGGATCCTGGCACGCTCCAGATTGAAGATTGCTTGGGCATTTTCTCCGCGCTGCAAGTAATTAAGACCCAGCGACATTCGGGTTCGTGCGGCTTCGGTGTTATCAACCTGTCGTTGCTGCACGGGTCGCTCTGAGCCGACATAAGTACTCTCAGATACACAAGCTGATAATACCAATGCACTCACAACGAACATGCTAACCGACAGTTTCTGCATAACTTTTACCCTGAGCAAAGCCCTTACGATGTCATTCTGACGGAAATTGATTGCCCTTTCATTTGTTTTTTCAACAGGCGCTTGGTGCGATCAACTACATCACCGACCAACTGCCCACAAGCGGCATCAATATCATCGCCTCTGGTTTTACGTACCATGACGGTAAAACCATGTTGTTGCAAGACTTTATTAAAACGATCAATGCGTGAATTGCTCGATCGTGCATAAGGAGAGCCTGGGTAAGGATTAAAGGGGATCAGATTGATCTTAGCCGGTGTATCCCGCAACGCATGAGCCAACTCATGGGCCTGCTCCATGCTGTCGTTAATGCCTTCCAGCATCACATATTCTACCGTGACTTTATCATTGGCCTTGGACCACTCTACATAACGCCGGGATGAGGCCAGAAAATCTTCCATCGGGTATTTCTTATTGACCGGTACCAACTCGTTACGCAGCTGATTATTGGGGGCGTGCAGTGAGATAGCCAGAGCCACATCAATTTTCCCCAGCATGGCATCCAAGGCAGGCACAACGCCTGAAGTACTCAGCGTGACACGGCGTTTGGACAGACCAAAGCCATAGTCTTCCATCATCAGCTCCATCGCCGGGATTACATTGTTCATATTGAGCAACGGCTCCCCCATGCCCATCATCACCACATTGGTCACCGGCTTTTCTCCGGTATCACCATAGCTGCCAATCAACTGGCCAACCCGCCACACCTGGCCAATGATTTCAGCCACAGTCAGGTTACGATTAAAGCCTTGTTGAGCCGTTGAGCAAAATGAGCAGTCCAGCGCACAACCAACCTGGGAGGAGACACAAAGTGTACGGCGATCCTTTTCCGGGATCCAAACGGTTTCGACTTCCTGACCACCATCCAGCCGCATCACAAACTTAATGGTTCCATCGTTGCTGTCCTGACGACTGGCTACTTCCGGAGCACGGATTTCAGCACACTGCTTTAATTTCTCCCGCAGCACCTTGTTCACATTGGTCATTTTGTCGAAATCATCGACACAGTAATGATAGATCCATTTCATCACCTGATCGGCACGAAATGGTTTTTCGCCCAAATCAGCAAAAAACGACTTCATTTGCTCGCGGGTTAAATTCAGCAAATTTGTTTTTGCAATGAATGTTGTCATGCTATCAATTCCTGTCTAACCATGGCGTTTACTGTGTTCACCAAAGACGCAACAAGGGGGCCAGGCCCCCTTGATTCAGTACTGCTTTAACCGATTAACGGGTACGTGAGCAGACTTCTGCATCGGTGAAGAAATAAGCGATTTCACGAGCAGCAGACTCGGCAGCATCTGAGCCATGAACCGCATTTTCGTCGATGCTATCGGCGTAGTCAGCACGCAAAGTTCCAGCCAAAGCATCTTTCGGATTGGTTGCACCCATGATTTCACGGTTTTTACGCACCGCATCTTCACCTTCCAATACTTGCACCATCACTGGGCCTGAGGTCATAAATGCAACCAGGGCGCCAAAGAAAGGACGCTCTTTGTGCTCGGCATAGAAACCTTCTGCCTGCTCTTTGCTCAAGTGTAGCATTTTCGATGCCACAATACGTAATCCTGCTGCTTCAAAGCGCTGGTAAATAGCACCGATCAGATTTTTAGCAACAGCATCCGGCTTTACAATAGAGAAAGTACGTTCTAAGGCCATGAAAGGACTCCTTGAGTAAATGGGTTAAATTTTAAAGGCGCGAAATTATACGTGATTCAGCAGAGAAAACCTATTTTCCGTAGAAAAAACTTTTCTGCTGACATAAAAAAAGCTTCCGGTGTTGGAAGCTTTGTTATGTCGTGAATGCAACTCAGAAAGTAGCAACCACTTTCACACTATCATCCACATCAGCAGCGGCAATATAACCGATAGCCGATGGATCGGCAGCTACTGCAGCTTTCATCGCTGCGGCTGTGGGATGCTCAGCGGGAGGCGTTCCTTTACCGGTAAACACCAAGCGGGACCAGTAGGCTTTTAACTGAGCCGATGAGCGATTCAATACCTTGGTATCAAAACTATCCCGTGCTGGTAAACCTTCTGCCAAATTCATCGGCGTGGCCCGACTGCCATCACTGAAGGTGCTACCCCGCCCCAGAAACAGCCGATTCAACTCAGCCTGATCAACACTGGCGTTATTGGATGGATGCACTATTACCGCAATGTCTGCAAACAAGGCACCCGAGAACAGCATCAATGCGCCACATACCGCTTTTAATAATGTCATAGTATTCTCCCCTTAGAAGACCAGATCCACACCAAAAGTAATGGATTTGCTGTCACCTGCCACCTCCCAGAATGGTTCACTTTTATCTTTGACATCATCGTATTGGAATTTAAAAGCGGCATTGGAGTGAAAATCCCAGCGCAGCCCTAAGCTGGTGGTATTGTGCTTTTCGTTTGCACTGTCAAAATCGGCGTACGAAATGTAAGGGGTAAACTGATTGATACGATACCCCGCAGAAACCATATAGGTGTCAAACTTCCCTCCATCCAGATCGAGCCGGTTCAGCTCAGATAAAAAAATCCAGCTGCCAAAATCCATATTCACTGAGACCCCGGCAAATTTTCCGCGCCTTGTTAAGGAATCTCCCCAGGTCACCCGTTCAACCACGCCATCAATGGTACGGTAACGTTCATTAATATAGGTCATGTATGTAAGGCGGATATCCAGCCAGTCTCTATTCAGGTTCAACACCCCACCTACTATGTTTTTCCAGATCTCACGGGTAGGTTGCCTTGGCGGAAAGTATTCTGATAGTAATTTATTCTGGCTATCATCCTCCCGGCCAGTATAAATATTGCCGCTAATGTCCCAATCACCGACAAAATAGTTAAACATGGCGTTCACGCCGGTGTAGTTAAAAATTTGCCAGGTGTAATTATCGGCCGGCGGTCGGATCCATAAATAGGCATAGCCCACATCAAAAAAATCCGAGTAATAATACAAAGGTAAGCGTTTTTTACCGGCTTGCAGTGTCCAGTGATCATTCAAATCATAGGATAAATAAGCCCATTCAAAGCGGGCATCAAAGTCATCGGCCCCCCTGGCAACCACCTGAGCAGTAGCCGATAAACCGTCGGTTAGATTCGCTCTGAACTGCAAACCAAAGCGGGTGTCGGGCTTAAAGCTCCAATCTTTCTCGTACACACCAACCAAGGGATAATTCGCTAGAAAAGAAGGGGGAATGCCCTCACTTTCCACACCAGTTCCGCTTAAAACCCGTCCTCCAATCACGGAAGCGTAACCAGACACATCAACATTGGCATAAGCGACCGGCTGTAACAGCAGTAACCCGGTTGCAGTGGCTATTAGTGTTTTCTTCATGGTGCTCTCCTGTGCCAACTAATCAAGTTGAATCGCAATACGAACCCGTTCATCCGCTGCTGATGCAGGGACATAGCCTATGATGCTGGGATTGGTGGCCACCAGTTTCAGCACCTCTTCGTGTGAATCCACTTCTTGTGGCGGTGTGCCTTTACCGGTAAACACCAGCTTTGACCAATAAGCCTTGAGCTGTGCAGAACTGCGGCTTAAAGCGCGTTGGTCAAAACTTTCCCTTGCCAACATGCCTTCCGCCAGATTAATGGGCACCGCCGACTCACCATTCGGGAAGGTTCTGGCCCGCCCCAGATAAAGCCTTGATACATCCTCTGTGGTTAAATCGGTAGCATTCGCCGGGTGAACGACAATAGCCAGTGACTCAGCCAGCACTGATGCGCTAAGCGCCAGACTGGCGACCATTATAGAAATGCATCTAAAGTTCATAGTCCGCTCCTTAAAACACAATGTCGACACCAACAGCAAAAGCGTCATTGCGGTTGTCGGTGAGGGTATTTTTTTCGTTGCTGTACTGTGCTTTCAATGCTGCTGCCGGATGGAAATCGTAGCGCAAGCCAAGATTCCAGGTTTTAGTATCTACCGACTGACTTTCCACCACGGCAATCAAGGGTTGTAATAATTGCGGCGGCAGTACAGTGGTGTATGGCTGGTATATTGCTGATTTGCTGCGGTGATCTTCCCGCTCAAAGGAGACAAAGGGGGTGATGCTGTCAAAGCGATAGCCCAATGACAGGTAGTAATTTTCACGCTTGGCAAAGAAAGAGTTTTTAACATTGATTCGATTGTACTCAGAAATCAGTACCCAATCGCCCTGATCCAGAGTAATCCCGAGACCAATAAACTCACTTTGATCGTCATTAAAATCAAGTGCAGCAACCAGGCCAGGTAAACCGGCTTGTGTTAACCCAGTAAATAGTGGTGCAAGTGCCGGGGCATCGATGCTGACTTTCCCGCTTAAGTAGGCAGTCCGCACCGACCACCAGCCTCGCTCCAGCTCCCAGGTCACACCGGCAATGTTTTTGATATCCGCACTCGCTGGGTTACCAGCCAGACTGATATCGCCACTGTAGGAGCCAAGCAACAGTTGCAAGGTGGAATCAAACTCCCCCAGATGCGCCGTATGATAGAGCGACAGCCCTTCAAGATTATTAAAGCCCAGACCATAGACGCCTTGAGGTACACGCAGCCAATCGTAGGCAAACCCTACATCCATAAAGTCGGAATACCGGTAAAAAGGGGTACGCAACCGGCCAGCATTAATCCGCATACTTTCGGTCAATTCATAGGTTAAAAAAGCCCACTCAAAGCGGGCATCAAAATCATTACTACCACGTCCCATCACCTGAGCGGTGACGGATAGCTTGTCACCCAGATCGGAGCGGACCTGAATAGCAAATAAGCTTTCATTTTTAAAATCAATCGTATCGGTATAACCATACAGGGTTTTGTCACTACCAGTGGACGTACCCGCTTTGATGGAGGCAAAGCCATTGATTTGGATATCAGCCAGGCAGGTCATGCTGACGGTAAGGGATAAAGCACTGAGTACGAGCAAAGGTTTTCTCATGGATTCCTCTCCGAAAAAAATAATGGTTTTTACGGGGAACTTTTTTAGCCTAGTTGAACGTAGAGAAAATGCCAGTGACCACGCAACAAAAAAGCCAGAGCAAATCAATGCTCTGGCTCATTTTTAGGGAATTAAGTAAGTGCTTATTGAGTAAGCCACTCCACTGAGTTTACATCGCGGCCATCTTGGTACATATCCCAGAGTGGGGACGTCGCTCTTAGCCGGGTTGTGGCTTCTTTGACAACCTTAACGGTATGCGCGATATCTGCCTCGGTAGTAAAACGGCCAATGCTAAAACGTATGGAGCTATGAGCCAGTACATCACTCAGGCCAAGCGCCCTGAGCACATACGAAGGCTCCAGACTGGCCGAAGTACAGGCCGAACCTGATGAGACGGCGATGTCTTTTAACGCCATAATCAACGACTCGCCTTCTACATAGTTAAAGCTGATGTTGCTGATCCCCGGCACACGAGGAGCATCATCGCCATTTAAAAATACCTGCTCAATATCTTTCAAACCATGCAACAACTGCTGACACAAGGCATCACAGCGCTGACGCTCTGCCGCCATTTCTGCTTTGGCAATACGAAAAGCTTCGCCCATACCCACCAGTTGATGAGTCGCCAGAGTACCAGAGCGCATGCCCCGCTCATGACCACCACCATGGGTTTGCGCTTCTAACCAGATACGTGGCTTGCGCCGAACGTACAGAGCTCCCACCCCCTTCGGACCATACACTTTATGGGCAGAAAACGACATCAGGTCCACTTTTAACAGCTGCAAATCAATAGCCACTTTACCAGCAGCCTGTGCGGCATCCACATGGAACACGATGCCTTTTTCCCGGCACAGCTCACCGATAGCCGGAATATCCTGAATCACACCAATCTCATTGTTCACGAACATCACGCTGATCAAGATGGTGTCGGGCCGGATCGCCGCTTGCAGCGCCGCAAGATCCAGCATACCGTTCGCAGCCACATCCAGATAAGTGACCTCGTAACCTTGCCGCTCCAAGGCTTGCATGGTGTCCAGCACGGCTTTATGCTCGGTTTTCACGGTAATTAAGTGCTTGCCTTTCTTATGGTAGAAACCAGCGATCCCTTTAATAGCCAGGTTATTGGATTCAGTAGCACCCGAAGTCCAGACAATTTCCCGCGGATCGGCATTGACCAACTCAGCAACCTGACTGCGGGCCAGTTCAACCGCTTCTTCTGCTTGCCAGCCAAAACGGTGTGAACGTGATGCCGGATTGCCATACTGGCCATCCATGGTCAAATACTGCATCATTTTGTCAGCCACCCGCTTATCTACAGGGGTTGTTGCCGCATAATCCAAATAAATGGGTAGCTTCATCGTTGGCTCCGGTTAGGCTGCCTACAGCTGGCAACTTACTTCAATACTGTTTACCGAGGATGCTTTACCAGGCTTATCCTGGCGTTGCGCCACTCCTTGCACATCACTTTGCTCAACCAGCTCGGCCAGCGAAATGCTGGCCAGAAAATCTTCAATACGCTGACTGAGATCACTCCACAAACTGTGTGTCAGGCAACGCACACCGCTCTGGCAATCCGATTTTCCCTGGCAACGAGTCGCATCAATGGATTCATCAACCGCACTAATCACTTCAGCCACCGCAATGCTAGCAGCCTCACGTCCCAGTTGGTAACCACCTCCGGGCCCGCGCACACTGCTGACTAGACCACGCTTGCGCAAACGGGCAAACAGCTGCTCCAGATAGGACAGCGAAATGCCCTGCCGCTCAGAAATATCGGCCAAGGACACAGGCCCACCGCTATGATGCAAAGCCACATCAAGCATGGCAGTTACTGCGTAGCGTCCCTTTGATGTCAATCTCATGCTAACCCCCGAATGGCTATGCCATCACCCTCTGCGTTGATAGCTGACATTGTACATTCCCGACTATTTTAGTCAAGTATAAGACCCAGTAGCTTAGTCAGGTATTCCTACAGCATTAACGCTGGTTCTGGTCGGTGTTCCCAATGCGCTTTTGTACCGAGGTCAAAATACCCCGCAAAATATTGTACTCGGCCTCTTCCGGCCTGGCACGATTGAACAAGCGTCGCAACTTCGTCATTACCAGACCTGGGTGTTGCCGAATAATAAATCCCGTTTGATCCAATGTTTGCTGCAGATGCTGATAAAAGTTTTCCATTTGGCTTGAGCTGGGGTAAGCCGTATCATCACTTGCTTCCACCTGACTTTGCGCAGCCAGAGCCGCAACCCGCACTTCGTAAGCAACAATCTGGACAGCCATCGCCAGGTTCAGTGAGCTGTACTCAGGATTAGCCGGAATGCAGACGTGGTAATTGCACAACTGCAACTCATCATTGCTTAAGCCACTGCTTTCCCGGCCAAATACCAGAGCCACCGAATGGGTGGCAGCTTCTTTCACCGCCAACTCAGCACAGGCCCTTGGTTCCAGCATTGGCCAGGACAACGTTCGGGAGCGAGCACTGGCTCCTACGACTAAACCACAATCGGCCACAGCTGACCCTAAAGCATCAAACTGCTCCGCCTGGCTTAACAGCTCGCTGGCGCCGGCTGACAGCGCATACGCATGGCCATCCAGTTCAGCTTTTGGCTGCACCAAACAAAGCCGGCTCAGGCCCATGGTTTTCATCGCCCTGGCTACAGAGCCAATGTTGCCACTATGGGTGGTTCCCACCAGTACAATTTTAATGTGTTCGAGCATAAGATACCTTTTTTGCCAAGGCGCATTCTACCACAGCCTGTCTCCGCTACGACAGCATCTACGCCAGCAGGTGGTCACTGTGGCTACGAGTGATAGAGCAATGGAAGTCCGGGTTGCTATTTTAACAGTTGCTGAAAGCGCTGTTAATCGCTGCTTTTTTTGCCGGCCTTTGCTACACTAACGGCCCAAGGCGGTGTGCGTGGTGTCCGGCCCATTGGGGTATGGGCGCACCGGGTAAACAACAACGCAACAAGACTTGAAAGGATACCTCATGACTCCTACTCAAAAAAAATCTATCTGCTGGGCTTTACCGGCCCTGCTGCTCAGCATCTCATTATCAGCTTCTGAAACAGCTATCCAGGCAGCAGTCGATCACCCAAGCCGAACCCCAGCCAACACCCTGCGCGATCAATACCGCAATCCAGTCAGTACCCTGGCTTTTTTCGAAGTGCAGCCAGACAGTACTGTCGTTGAAATCTCACCCGGCGCCGGCTGGTACACCGAAATCCTGGCCCCGCTGCTACACGAGCGGGGCACATTGTACGCGGCTCACTTTCCGGCCAACAGCAGTTCCGAGTATGCCCAACGTACGCTGGCCAGCTTTCAGCAAAAAATGGCCGCTCACCCCATTTACAGCAAAGTAGAGCTTACCGAGTTTGCAGCCAGCGCAGGCGTGCAAGTTGCTCCGGATGGCAGTGCCGATGTGGTACTCACCTTTCGCAACCTGCACAACTGGTACATGCAAGGCGGTGACGATGCCATGCGCATTGCCTTCAACCATTTTTACCGGGCATTAAAACCAGGTGGAGTCCTGGGTGTGGTTGAGCACCGTTTACCCGAAGCTCAGCTTGATAGTGACTGGACGCGAAGTGGTTATTTCCCGCAAAGCCTGGCCATTGAGCTGGCCGAGCAAGCCGGCTTTGTGTTTGAAGCCAGCAGTGACATCAATGCCAACCCAAAGGATACCGCGGATCACCCTCGCGGCGTCTGGACCCTGCCACCAAGCCTGCGTCTTGGCGAACAAGACAGAGATCGCTATCTGGCCATCGGTGAAAGCGACCGAATGACTTTGAAATTTCGTAAACCTCAACAGTAATAATCGGACAATTGAATGAACGTACTGGTAGTCGGCGGCGGTGGCCGCGAACATGCACTGGCCTGGAAAGCGGCCCAATCCCCTCTGGTCACAAAGGTTTTTGTGGCACCCGGCAATGCCGGTACGGCGCTGGAGCCCGCTTTACATAATGTTGCCATTGCAGCGGATGATGTACCCGCTTTACTGGCTTTTGCCAAAGAACAACAGGTTGCACTGACCATTGTTGGGCCAGAAGCCCCACTGGCCAAAGGCATTGTCGATGCGTTTCGTGCTGACGGTCTGGCCATCTTTGGCCCAACGCAGGCAGCAGCGCAACTGGAAAGCTCCAAAGCCTTTGCCAAAGACTTTCTGGCCCGCCACCAGATCCCAACCGCTGCCTACCAGACTTTCACCGAAATAGCCCCGGCCAAAGCCTATGTGCAACAACTTGGCACCCCTATCGTAATTAAAGCTGATGGCTTAGCGGCTGGTAAAGGCGTCATTATTGCCCAAACCGAGACAGAAGCTTTTGCCGCCATCGATGATATGCTGGCTGGTAACAAGTTTGGTGATGCTGGCAGCCGGGTGGTGGTCGAAGAGTTTCTGACCGGTGAAGAAGCCTCTTTTATTGTGATGGTGGATGGTAGCCATGCGCTGCCCTTTGCCTCATCGCAGGATCACAAAGCCAGAGATGAAGGCGACCAAGGGCCTAATACTGGGGGCATGGGTGCCTATTCCCCTGCCCCAGTGGTCACAGCCGCAGTGCATGATTGGGTAATGCAGCAAGTGATTGAACCGACAGTGCGCGGTATGGCCGCAGAAGGCAATGTATTTACTGGCTTTTTGTATGCAGGCCTGATGATAGCAGCAGATGGCACAGCCAAAGTTCTGGAATTCAATTGCCGCTTTGGTGATCCAGAAACCCAGCCCATCATGATGCGGCTTGAATCTGATCTGGTCGCTCTTTGTCAGGCCGCAGTAGAAGGCAAGCTGGCACAAAACGACATTCAATTTAGTTCCGATGCAGCTGTTGGCGTGGTGTTAGCCGCTGGTGGTTACCCGGACAACTATGCCAAGGGTGCAGAAATTCACGGCCTTGAGGGAGCGGATTCAGCCAAAGCCAAGGTGTTCCATGCAGGTACCGAACTCAAAGATGGCAAGGTTGTGACCAATGGTGGCCGGGTGCTGTGCGCTACCGCTTTGGGTGAAAATGTCACTACAGCCCAGCAAGCAGCTTATCAACTGGTGCAGCAAATCAGTTGGCAGGACATGTTCTGCCGCAAAGACATTGGCTACCGTGCAGTCAATCGCGAATCCGCTGGTAACAAATAGCATCTACCACCAACAACTCAAACCCGCTTTGGCGGGTTTTTTCTAGCCAGGAAGACAGGACTTGTTATGCACAAGATCGGGTATTTTTTCTGCATTTTAGCTGCCGGCTTCACGCTCAATGGTTGTCAACAGCAGCAACCGCTTTCTTGCGACAGCTCGGTGACACCGATAACAGCCATTCAGGGTACCGCTGAACACAGCCCTAAACTTGGCCAAACCCTGCTGACTCAGGGGGTGTTAACTGCTTACATTTACCCTGGCTCAGCCCGGGCAGGTTGGCTGCTGCAACAACCAGGCGAGCCTGCGCTGCAACCCAGCTCGCAAGCAATTTTTTTGCCCGATGATGGCCACCTGGCCGAACTGAAGCCTGGCCAATTACTGGCGGTGCAAGGACGGGTAGCTGAAGTAGAGCAGTTAACCAGCCTGATTGATGTGCAATTTCAAAGCTGTGGTCAAAGCCAGACCACTCCTTTGGCTGTGACCTTACCTTTGCCTGAGCATCTGAGCTGGGAGTCACTGGAAGGCATGTGGCTATCCTTCGAGCAACCATTGGTGGTAAACAGTACTTTTGGGCTAGGGCGTCATGGCGAGCTGACCCTGGCCGACAAGCGCTTATGGAGCCCCACCCAGATCCACCTGCCCGGTGACGCAGCACAGGCTCACGCAGTTTTGCAAGATAGACGAACTTTAGTGCTGGACGACGGTAGCCTGCAACAAAATCCAGAACCCCTGCCTTACCCGCCAACGGGCTTGCATGCTGCACAAAGCTTGCGGCTGGGTGATACACTCACTCAGGTAGAGGGCGTGCTGTTTCAGGATCAACGCGGCTACCGGCTGGTCCCTACCCGCCAACCTGATTGGCAGCCACAAAACCTCCGACCCGAACCACCAGCAGCACGACAAGCAAATGAACTGAGAGTCGCCAGCTTCAATGTCTTGAACTTCTTTACCGGAGCCGATCAGGATCCGTCCTTTCCAACCCGGCGTGGTGCCAGCAGCCAGGCAGAGTTTGAACGCCAAACGGCGAAGCTGACGGCTGCCATCCTGGCAATGGATGCTGACATCATTGGCTTGATTGAACTGGAAAATAACGGCTATGGGGCAGGCAGCGCCATTGCTACCTTGGTATCGGCGTTAAATGCCGTGACCGAGCGGCCTTATGCGATGGTGGAAACCGCACAGCAACCCGGCAACGATGTCATTAAGGTCGGCTTGATTTACCGGCCCGATGCGGTGCAGCAAGCCGGTACTGCGGCAACCCAGCCACAAGCTCCCTTTCATCAACTGCACCGGGCACCCGTCGCCCAAAGCTTTATGGATCTGAGCTCTAGGCAAGTGCTGACCGTCAGTGTCAACCATTTTAAATCCAAAGGCGGCTGTCCACGGCAGGAGCACCCACAATTTGACCTGATGCGCGATCAAGGCGATGGCCAGGCATGCTGGAATGCTGCCCGGCTGGAAGCAGCAAGCGCTTTGCACAACTGGCTACAACAACAGCCGACCGGGGTGGAGACCCCCTACCAGTTATTGATGGGAGATCTCAATGCCTACCGGATGGAAGACCCGGTTCGCCTGCTGGAGCAACAGGGCTGGCAGTATCTGGATGCCAAAGCGGATCAGCCGTCCTACTCCTTTGTCTTTCGCGGCAAAAGTGGCTCGCTCGATCACGCCCTTGCCAGCCAGGCTTTTGCCAGCCTGGAACCTACAGTGACACACTGGGCGATTAACGCTGATGAACCTGTATTGTTTGAATACAGCCTGCAATACAAGAGCCAGGCGCAACAGCAAAGCTTGTATGCACCCGATCCATATCGCTCATCGGATCATGATCCCATCATCATCACGGTTCGTTTTAACAAGTAGGCCTGAGCCTGCTGGGATAACCTTATCCCGGCAGGCTAACCTCCCCAGACAGCCAGGCCAGCCATCGTAAAAGCAGCAACCATGCCAAGTAGCCATACCAGTGAGCGCATGCTGGAAAAATCGTACCAGTAACACACTAAATACAGTAACCGGCTCAGCACAAAAAGCCACCCAAGGCCAAGCACCCAGGCCCCCGTCTGGCCACTTAAACCGACTGCCAGAACAGCACAACCATAGATCACCAAAGCTTCAAAACTATTGTAATGCGCCGCATTGGCGCGCTGACCAAAGCCAGTCAGCCTGGCTTGCTGCTGGCGCGGATTATGGTTATCGTAGCCCTCAGGCTCACGATTCATCGCCAACACCAAAGGCGCTTTAGCCAGGTAAGGCAGCAGCATCACGATAAATAAGGTGAGCAATAAACTGGACATAGCTTGACTCCCGCATTTGAAAAACAAGGACTTAAACATGCTGGCACGTGCCACGATGGCCAAATGGCTGGAACCATCCACTGAACACGACAAGCGCTACCTGTGGGTGGATATTGCGCTGATCCTGCTGATTGGTTTAAACATTATTGCGCTGATCCTGCAATCCATCGAAAGCCTGGATCAAGCCTACCATGCTTACTTTTTTTACTTCGAGCTTTTTTCCATCACAGTCTTTACGCTGGAATACGGCACCCGGATCTGGAGCATTGTCGATGCGCCGGAGTACCAGCAGCAAGCCGGCAGCAACTGGCAAAAGCGCTGGCGTTACATCGGCTCACCAATGGCCATCATCGACTTGCTGGCCATACTGCCATTTTACCTTGGCTTCTTTATCCAGCTCGACTTACGCTACCTGCGGGTATTCCGCTTGCTACGGGTGTTCAAACTCACCCGCTACTCACGCGCCATGCAATTATTAATGAATGTGTTTAAAGAAGAGCGTTTTTCACTCTTTGCCGCTTTTGCCGTGCTCTTTATCATTATGCTGGTGGCAGCCTGCGCCATGTATTCGCTGGAAAAAGACATCCAGCCCGAACATTTTAGCTCCATCCCCCAAGCCATGTGGTGGGCCCTGGTGACGTTAACTACCGTCGGTTACGGCGATGTCACTCCGGTGACCGACCTCGGCAAATTGTTTGGTGGCCTGATTACCATTGTTGGTATTGGCATGGTGGCCTTGCCGGCCGGCATTCTGGCCTCCGGTTTTTCCGAGCAGCTATCACGTCGTCGCCAGTTTTACCAACTGGCATTGGATCAAGCTTACCAAGATGGTGTTTTGCTACCTGATGCAGCGCCCATGCTGGAAAAGCTGCGCTCAGAGCTGGGTGTCAGCCACACTGAAGCCCGTATTATGCAGCAATTGATGGAAAAGCGTTATCAGGCGATGCATGCGGCGGATAGGGATTAAATGAAAGCAACTTGCCTGAAAGCGACAGGTCTTATAAGGTATGGATCCAATACCATAGGGTGGGCTTGTAGTGTCCGATAAAAATCCAATCATTGCCATTACCGGCTCCTCGGGTGCAGGTACCAGCACCACCAGCAATGCCTTTCAGCATATTTTCCGCACCCTGGGCGTTGATGCGGCCTTTATTGAAGGCGATTGTTTTCACCGCTACAGCCGCCCCGAAATGGATTTGGCGGTGCGTAAAGCGATGGAGCAAGGCAAGCACATCAGCTACTTTGGGCCGGAAGCCAACGATTTTGGCGCGCTGGAAGACTTTTTTGCCAGCTACGGCAGCAATGGCAGTGGCCGCTACCGCAAATACCTGCATACCTTTGAAGAGGCAGTGCCATACAACCAGTTGCCTGGTACTTTTACCCCCTGGCAGGAGCTACGCCCCAATACCGATTTGCTGTTTTACGAAGGCCTGCATGGCGGTGTCGTCACCGACCAGCACAACGTGGCCCAGCATGTCGACTTGCTGATTGGCATGGTGCCAATAGTGAACCTGGAGTGGATCCAGAAAATCATCCGCGATACCCATGACCGTGGTCACAGTCGTGAAGCGGTGATGTCGAGCATAGTGCGCAGCATGGATGATTACATCAACTTTATAACGCCGCAATTCTCCCGCACCCACATCAACTTCCAGCGGGTGCCTACCGTGGATACCTCCAACCCTTTTAGCGCCAAAGACATCCCTTCATTGGATGAAAGCTTTGTAGTGGTTCGTTTTCGCGGCATCAAGCATGTGGATTTTCCCTACTACCTGCAGATGATCCACGGCTCTTTTATGTCGCGGGTTAATACGCTGGTGGTGCCAGGTGGCAAAATGGGTCTGGCGATGGAGCTCATCTTAACGCCATTGATTGAAAATCTGATGAAAAAGCGCGCCAACACCCGCGGGCAGTTGGATTGGTTGGGACGTTGAACAAAAAAACCGCTCAGCTGAGCGGTTTTTTTAAAGCATGAAACCAAGTATCACTTCACATCCGGCAAGTTGCGGCCATAGAAGATTTCACGGATTTCCTTAAAGACCTTTTTACTGATTTCAGTCACTTGCTCTTTGCTCATCGAATCGGTGCCAACCCCAAACAGGTAGTTGTCCAGATCGCCTTCTTTGAGCATCATCTTAGTATGAAACAGGTTTTCCTGGTACACATTCACATCAATCATTTGAAACGCATTCTTGGTTTCTTCATCCATAAAGTTCTGGATGGAGCTGATCGGGTGATCGATGTAGTGCTTGGTACCACTGACATCACGGGTAAAACCACGCACCCGGTAGTCTATGGTGACCACATCGGATTCAAAGCTGTGGATCAGGAAGTTCAGCGCTTTTAATGGCGAAATAATGCCACAGGTCGATACCTCGATATCGGCACGAAAGGTGCAAATACCATCGTGTGGATGCACTTCCGGGTAGGTATGCACACAAATATGGCTTTTATCCAGGTGCGCCACCACGGTCTCCGGCAAGGGGCCCGGGTTCTCCGAGTTATCCGGGTTTTCCAGCACTGGCTCTTCACTTACCAGTATAGTCACACTGGCACCTTGCGGATCGTAATCCTGGCGGGCAATGTTCAGTACATTGGCGCCGATGATATCTACTACTTCACACAGAATATCGGTTAAACGGTCGGCATTGTACTGCTCGTCGATGTACTCAATGTACTCTTGGCGGTGCTGTTCCGTTTTGGCGTAACAGATATCGTAGATGCTAAAGCTTAAGCTTTTGGTCAAATTATTAAAGCCATGCAGCTTTATTTTCTCAAACGGATTGATCACTTAGTGTGCTCTCCACTCCTGTTGCTCTGCGGCACCAGTTGTTTGATGACAGGAAGTTAGTCGGCGCTGGCCAACCCTTCCGCGGCTTTTACACTGTAGGAATGCGAGACCTGGACACTTTTAGCCAGCATCAGCGACACCGAACAGTACTTATCGGCGGATAGCTCTACCGCCCTGGCCACCTGCTTTTCATTGAGGGACACACCGGTGACCTCAAAATGCAGATGCATTTTGGTAAAAACCCGTGGAATGCTGTCAGCCCGCTCTGCGGTTAGCTTTACTTCACAATGCAGCACCTGCTGCCGGGCTTTTTGTAAAATACTGACTACATCTACCGAAGAACAGGCTCCGGCTGACATCAGCAACATCTCCATAGGGCTTGGTGCCGTACTTTGCTCTTTATTGGCATCAAACACCACCTGGTGACCGCTGCCGGACTGACCGACAAAAGTCATCGAGTCCAGCCATTTTACGGATGCTTCCATCGCAAAAAACCTCGGTATGATCACAAAGGGGGCATATTCTAGCGAAAACTTTGCCAAGCCGCCAGAGTATGACTAAAGGGAATTGCGCTAATCAAGCAGATCAACGACCGCATTATCGAACAGGTTCTTAATCAACAAAGCAACTTCGCTAATAATTTCAGCTTGTTCCTCAGTCACGGGCTTCTCCAGTACGCTGGACAGCACTTCCTGAAAGTCGTACATAATGCCATCGACCTCCCGGATAATGACACTGCGGTGGTTCACTTCCAGCTCAGTGTGTTGAGTACAAAGCTGAATAATTTGCTCCGCGATGCACTCTTCTAAAAACTCCCCCACACTTTTGTTGCCTGCGGCCGGCGTGCCTGATTGCTCAAACAACGACAGGTTTTCTGCCAGAAACTGGATCAAGTGTTCGTAGCCGGGTTTATCGATCACCATGGTCGTGATACTGCCTTAAAGAGTGCTGTAGTTGCCTAACAGTTAAGCAAAATTTGGCCCAGAAAACAAATCGGGGCTTAAGCCCCGATCAAATTTATCGTTGTCTTTATTCTTTTGGCTTAGAACTTCAGGCCTGGCGACAACTGCTCAGGCAGCTGCACTTTATCCAGCTCGACCGAAGCAACCGGGTAAGCGCAATAATCAGCCGCATAATAAGCACTGGCACGATGGTTGCCACTTTTACCAATGCCACCAAAAGGTGCTGCTGAACTGGCGCCGGTAATAGGACGGTTCCAGTTGACGATACCAGCACGAATACGACGGAAAAAGTGCTCATACAATTCTGCACTGTCACTAAGCAAACCGGCCGATAGGCCAAAACTGGTCCGGTTAGCCGCATCAATAGCCGCATCAAAATCAGTAAAGCGGAACACTTTCAATAATGGGCCAAAATGCTCATCATCCGGAAAATCCTGAATGTTGCTGCAATCGATGATGCCCGGAGACACCAGGCCAGTATCTGCTTGCAGATGCTTCATCTCCAGCAGCGAGCGCCCGCCCATTTTTTGCAGCTGGCTTTGTACATCCAACATGCCTTTGGCGGCTGCCACCGAAATCATCGACCCCATAAATGGCTGCTCGTCATCGTCGTACAAACCGACCTTGATGTTGGCGGTGACATCCAGCAAACGGGCCAAAATACGATCGCCCTGCTCGGTCGCCGGCAAAAACAGTTTGCGGGCGCAGGTACAACGCTGGCCAGAGGAGATAAACGCCGACTGGACGATATCGTGTACAGCAGCATCAATATCCGCCACATCCTGCACCAACAATGGGTTGTTGCCGCCCATCTCCAGTGCCAGAATTTTTTCCGGCCGACCTGCAAATTGCTGATGCAAAATATGGCCGGTACGGGAGCTACCGGTAAAGAACAAGCCATCGATATCGTCATGGCTGGCTAACGCTTTGCCGGTTTCCACTTCACCTTGCAGCAAACTCAGCACACCAGCCGGCAAGCCAGCCTGTTGCCACAACTTCACTGTTAACTCGGCTACCTTGGGTGTCAGCTCACTTGGTTTGAACAGCACGGTATTACCAGCCAGCAAGGCCGGTACGATATGACCATTGGGTAAGTGGCCTGGGAAGTTGTAAGGGCCAAACACCGCCACTACGCCATGCGGCTTGTGCCGCAGGAAAGCTTTGCCTTGTGGCATGGGGTTTTCTTTGCTGCCGGTACGCTCCTGGTAAGCACGCACTGAGATGTCAATTTTGCCGATCATGGCCGCCACTTCAGTGCGGGTTTCCCACAAGGGTTTACCCGTTTCTTCCGCGATACAAGCTGCCAGCACTTCCTTTTTTGCGGTCAGTTGCTCACCAAAAGCTTTCACAAAGCCTAAACGCTCGTCAAAGCTGAGCTGACCCCAGCTGTACTGGGCTGCACGGGCTGAAGCGACTGCAGCGTTAACCTGAGCAACGGACGCCGCCTTTCCCTGCCATAGTTGTTGGTTCTTAGCTGGATCAATGGATACAAACGAATGGCCTTCGCCCTCCAGCCACTCCCCCTGAATAAATTGTACAGGACTTGTCATACTACTCCCCTTAATTAGTTCCATCCCCAAACTGATGTTGCAGGATGACAGGACTTAAATCCTGGTTAAACGAACCCAGTCGCCAGCTTGCACCAGCAACCCTTCGGCACAGGATGCAGGCAGCACCACTTCATCGCTGTCTTCTGGCACGGATAACTCCAGCCAGGTGGCGCGGAAACTCTGCAGCTTGGTGTTGCATACCATATAGGGCTGACCTTTGCTCACGTCACCAATACGCACCTGCCGCTTTTCACTATCACGCGCCGAACGGATATGCTCCAGATTGGCCTCGACGGTTGGGCCTGCATCGAAAATATCAACATAGCCGCGATGTGAGAACCCCTCCGACTGCAGCAATGAAATAGCCGGCCGGGTTTTTCCATGTACCTGCCCAATCACCGCTTGCGCTTCTTTACTCAGCAAGCTGACATAAATTGGATACTTTGGCATCAATTCAGCAATAAAGACTTTCTGTCCAATGCCGGTCAGATAATCTGCTGTCGGGAAGTCTACTGAAAAAAAGTGTTCCTGTAACCACTGCCAGAATGGTGAGTTGCCATTTTCATCAGAAACCCCGCGCATTTCGGCAATAATCCGATCCGAGAAACGCTCACTGAATTCTTTTAAAAATAAAAAGCGGAACTTGGACAGCAACTTGCCGTTGTTTTTCTGACGGCAATTTTCCCGTAAAAACAAGGTACAAAGTTCACTGGCACCCGTGTAGTCGTTGCACAAAGTGAGAATATCCACCGTTTTGTAGACATTCAGTGAGCGTGAGCTGTGCACCACCTTGCCCAGATGATAGTGGTAGAAAGCATCATCCAGCCCTACCGCAGCTTCCAGCGCGCTGGTGCCCATCACCTGACCAGTTTGGGTATCTTCCAGTACAAACAGATAGCCTTCATCGCCAGGCGATGTCACGGCTTTTTGAAACGATCGTTCTGAGCGGCTGATTTTACGCATCAGCAGCTCATCATTCACCGGTAAGGAGGTAAAGCCATGGCCAGACTCCACGGCAATGTCGTACAGTGCTGCGTAGTCATCGGCACGGATTGGGCGAATCACAATCATTGTCGCTTTCTCCAGTTGCATCCCCCAGGCTTTGCAGCAACTAGCAACAGTGCCGTTTGCAAGCCAGCGGGATTGAGATAAAAGAGGCAGCCAGGCCGCCTCAGTGCTTCATTTACGACGCTGTAGCGCCTTATTGCTTTTATAGGTTAAGCCGCACTTACCACTTGAGCGACGGCTTTTTCAAAACATTCCATGCCAGCCAGAATATCCTGCTCGGTAATCACCAGCGATGGTGCAAAGCGCACCACATTCACACCAGCAACCAACACCATCAGGCCATGCTCGGCTGCTGCCAGCAAGAAGTCACGTGCCCGCCCCTGGTAGCGCTCATTCAGCACAGCGCCAAGCAACATGCCCTGCCCGCGTACCTCACTGAATACCTGATACTGCTCGTTAATAGCAGCCAGTCGCTGCCGGAACAGCTGCTCTTTGGCCAAGACCCCTGCCAGTACGGCTGGTGTATTGACGGTATCCAGCACCGCTTCAGCTACGGCACACGCCAAAGGGTTACCACCATAGGTGCTGCCGTGCGTTCCTACTTTCAAATGCTGAGCAATTTCGCTGGTGGTTAGCATGGCACCTATCGGGAAGCCACCCCCCAGGGATTTAGCAGTGGTCAGAATATCCGGTTGTACTTGATAGTTCATATAGGCATACAACTGGCCGGTACGACCTACACCGGTTTGTACTTCATCCATCACCAGTAAGGCCTGGTGCTGATCACACAAAGCCCGCAGGCCTTGCAAGAACTCCTGAGTGGCAGGAATAATTCCTCCCTCCCCCTGAATGGGTTCCAGCACCACGGCGCAGGTGCGCTCACTGATCAAAGCTTTAACGCTGTCGAGGTTATTAAACTCGGCATGCAGCACAGCACCAGGCTTGGGGCCAAAACCATCGGAGTAACTGGCCTGACCGCCAACAGTGACAGTAAAGAAAGTACGGCCATGAAAACTTTTACTAAAGGAGATGATGTCTTGTTTGTGTTCGCCATGCACATCCAGTGCCCAGCGACGCGCCAGCTTGAAGGCAGCCTCATTGGCTTCGGCACCGGAGTTGGCAAAATACACTTTTTCAGCAAAGGTATGCTGTACCAGCTTAGCCGCCAACCGCAGTGCAGGCTCGTTGGTCAGCACATTGCTCAGGTGCCATAGCTTGTCGGCCTGATCTTTTAACGCCGAGACTAAAGCAGGGTGGCAATGGCCTAAGCTGCTCACCGCAATGCCTCCGGCAAAATCGACGTACTCACGGCCGTCCTGATCCCATACGCGGGAGCCCTGGCCTTTGACCGGGATCATAGCGGCAGGCGCGTAGTTTGGCACCATAACTTCATCAAACAGACTGCGTGTGACCTGAATTTGTTCTGCCATTTCTCGATTACCTCTTTATGCTGTCGGCTTGGAGCAGGCGTCTGCGGCGCCTGCATCCCTTGTCGGATTGCAGCATTATTGCAGAATATTTCAGCGCTGTCTGCACTTCAAAAGTCAGCAAAGCCAATAAAAACAAGGGCTGCAGATAGATTTGCACGGGGAATGAATAAGTACGCAGCGGCTATTCAGCGAAAATTCAGCCAGCAACCGGAACAGCCAAGCAGGCGTCCTTGCTGGCTGCAAAGCTGCTGACAAAGCAACCAGTCCATCAAGGTTGCATGTTTATCGGAAAAAAAATTATCCATCCATATCGAGTTTCAGTAAATTGGTTTGCAACAACAGCTGTAAAGCATCTTTGCTCATCCCTACCGATTTAAGCATGCTTTGCATTTCGTCTGCACTGAGTCGATTGCGCTTTTTTAATTGTTGCCATTGCACAAAGGTTTGCGCTTGTTGCACCACCCTGGCCATTGGCGAAGCGCCACTATAACCAACTCCTTCTGCCAGCTGATCCAGGGTTTGGCACAGCGGCAACCGCTGTAAGCCCCATAGTGAGGTTAAATCTGCACTTAACACTGCCGCATGGGCGGTAAACTGTTCACTAAGAAACTCTGCCTCTGGCTCCAGTACATCCAGTGCATCAATCAGCCCTATATCACGTGCTTCTCTGGCTTTAAGCAGTTCCTCGCGCTTTACCTGCTGGTAGGTTTTTAAGTAGCTCCGGACCACCGCAACATGACCCAGCGTATGGAACAAGCCGCTACAAAAAGCAGTGTATCTGTGCTCACGGTACAAATCTGCCAGCGCCCTGGCGGCATTGGCAGTGGCCAGGCTGTATTCCCAGAGGACCGTTTTCAAACCATGGAATGGCTCCGTCGAATGCGGCATGCAGCGTTTCATGCCATACAGCGGGATGAGCAACTGCAGTGCCTCCAGACCAAGAAAGCGCAATCCTGTCTTCACATCTTTGATCAACGCACCTGACGCCGTCCGGTTACGATACTTCGGCTGATTAATAAGCTTCAGCAAGTCTTCTACCAACCAGGGGACTTTTTTAATCGCCGGATCCAGCTGATTCAATGTCACCGCCTTGGCACTTAATAAATCCAGCAGCGCGTAATATGCTGGCGTTAATTCAAACAAGCTTGCTTTCACGTCATCCAGCGAGGTAAGACGCTCAGCCAGCAAGTCAGCCACCTGATCATGCAGGTGCGCCTGAGCAAACTCACCAAATTGAGCTTTGGCTTTGGCATCGGCTAATCGCGCCTGGCGTGCTGCAGCTTCTACTGCAAGTAAGGTGCGCTCCTGAACCGGCAGTTGCTGCCGATGGAGGTGTTGTTGACGTTTTTCAGGATCAACGCCTATCAGGACATCAAAAAAGCGTAATGTAACGTCGGGTCCTACCGTTGGAGCATTCATCACTGAATTCAGGCCTTGTACTTTAATTTAGGAAAACATTATTTGCATACTGCTTAGGCTGACTGCAGCTGTCAAGCTTGATTATCAAGCTGTTTATTTTGCAGCAAAAACTGCTGCAGCAATGCCAAACCTGCATCCGATAAGATGGCTTCAGGATGAAACTGCACACCATATAACGGCAAATCACGATGCTGTAACGCCATCAATTCACCAGCCTGTACTTCTGTCGCTTCCGTCCAGGCCAACGGCATCAGGCTGCTGGGTATACTGGCACTATCCACCAACAGGGAATGATACCGGGTAATGCTAAGCGGATTTGGTAAGCCCCGGAAAATCGACTGATTGTTATGCCGGATCCAGGAGTTTTTTCCATGCATCACCTGACGCGCCCGCACCACGTTAGCCCCAAACGCCTGAGCTATCGTCTGATGCCCCAGGCACACCCCCAGTATCGGTATGTTACCGGCAAAGTGCTGCACCGCAGCCAACGAAATCCCCGCCTGCTCCGGTGTACCGGGCCCGGGTGAAATCACCAGATAATCCGGCGCCAGCTGTGCAATACCAGCCAAATCAATGGCGTCGTTCCGCCGCACTACCACCTGCTGGCCCAGTTGCTGGAAATACTGCACCAGATTCCAGGTAAAGGAATCGTAGTTGTCGATCATTAGCAGCATAACACATCCGCGTTAAGTGGCTTGCTGCCTTTCGCTCCAGGTCAAGTGGCACAAGCATACTAAAGAATGGCCGCTATTCTATGCAAGCACCCGGTTTCGGCCAAGCGATTTTGCCTGATAAAGTTTTCCATCCGCTTGGGCCAGCATGGACTCCGCATCGTCAAACCCTTCGCTACTGCAAGCAATACCGGCTGAAAAGCTGCATGCAAAGTCTTGTGCACTGCTGTGAAAAACGATGGTATTAAAGCTGTCTAAGATGCTCTGCATCAGCTGCAAAGCATCCTCAGATGCACACTCCGGCAACACCAGCAGAAATTCTTCACCGCCGTATCGCCCAGCCTTATCCGTGCGCCGAATACGCTTTTGCAGCAAGGTAGCCAGGGTGGTAATCACCAGGTCGCCCATGGCATGACCAAAGCGATCGTTCACGCTTTTAAAATGATCAATATCCACCATTACCAGACAAAAGGTGTTGCCACTGCGTTTGGCGCGCTGGTACTCCAGCACCGCCGCTTCTTTGATGGCACTGTGTTTCATTAAACCGGTGAGGCTGTCTTTAACAATCAGGTTTTTCAGCTCCCGACTGCGTCGCAGGCGCACCTGTACCGCCTTGACCAGCTGTGCATCACTTATGGGTTTGGTTAAAAAGTCATCGGCACCAAAGGCCATGGCTTTCAGTTGCTGCGCTTTATCCTGCTCGGCCGACAAGTAAACGATGGGCAAGCTTTTCAATGTATCGTATTGGCGGATCACGCCGGCGAGCTCAGGCCCGCTGTAGGTTGGCATATGCAAATCCAACAACACCAGATCAGGCTGATACTGCAGAATATCGGCAATGATGTTTTCAGGGTTCGTCAAAATTTGACAATCAATACCGGCCGTTTGCAGGGTCAGCACAAAGTGCTCCGCCAAAAGGACATCATCGTCCATAACACAGACACGACCGCCTGACTCAGCCTGCTGCTCCGCTAAGTCCGAAATTCGCCCCAACATGGCAGGCACATCCAGCGGTGAGACATAAAATGCCTGCGCCTGATACCGCGCCGCCTGCGCCCGCAGCGAAAAGTTATCTTGGTCGCTGAACAGCATCCAGGGGATCTGCCTATCTTGCAACACCTTTAACAGTTGCTGTTGCTCGAACAGCTGGCTTACCCCATCATTCAGGCTGGCAGAGCAGTACAACAAGGCTGGAGTCTGGTTGGTCAAGCTTTGCAAACAATCCTGATAGGAAGTAAACACCTGCAGCGGATAGTCAAAGGCGCTCAGTTGGCTCGTCAATTCAGCGGCGAGGTTGTGATCATCAAGTAGCAACCATATCTGCTCAGGCGCCGGCCTGGCGATGGCCTGACTTTCTGAGACACCGCCCCCTGCCGCCAGCACATGTTGCATTTGATGATGAAAGGCAGCCACAGCCTTCTCAAGCCCGGATAACCGAGCTGCCTCAAGCCTTTGTTCTTGCTGAATACTCAGCGCCAGCTGCTCAACCTCTCGTGCCAGCTGGCCCAGCTCCGGCAGGTGAAAGGTTCCGCAAGATCCACTGAGCTGGTGGCTGATAGCAATCAGCTCTGTGAAAGCAGTATGCTCACCTGCAGCCAGCTTCTGATATTGCTCCAGCATCAACGCTGTCTTTGACGGTAACGTCTCAAAAAAGCGCTGCTGCAAGGCAGCAAAACGCTGTTGGTGTTTATCGTTTTTATCCACGGAACTCACAGCTACTCCCTACAACCAAGCTCAAGACACAAGTGAAAACCAGATACAAAAACGAGCCCCTTGCTGGTAACCGGTATCGAGCGAAATACGCCCTCCCATGCCCTCGACCAACTCTTTGCACAAGGCTAAACCTAAACCTGTGCCGCCTTTTTCTCTGGCGCTGCTGGCATCGGCCTGAGAAAAGCGCTCAAACAAATGGTCATGAAATGCCAGCGGAATGCCCGGCCCCTGATCCTGAATAGCAATCTCAAGCCCAGAGCCAGCAAGTCTGGCTTGAACGGTCACCACCCCTTGCTGTGGCGAATACTTCATCGCATTGGACAGCAGATTGGCCAGAATTTGCTGCAAGCGGTGCTCATCCAGCACCACTTTAGCCTGATCTGCCGGCGGCGTTATATCCAGCTTCAGCTGCAATCCAGCTTTTTCGAGAAAGGTCGAGTGATCCGAGATGGCTTGCTGCAATAAGGGCAAGATCGGCTGTGTTTTCAGCTCAAAATTCATTTTACCGGCAATCAGTTTTTCAATGTCCAGTAAATCGTTAATGAGGTGCTGCAAGCGGCTGCTGTTGCTGCTAGCGACCTGCAGCAGCTTTTGTCCTTTTTCAGTCATGGAACTGCTTTGGGTTGCCAACAACAGCTTTAAAGCACCATTGATGGAGGTCAGCGGCGTTCGCAGCTCATGGCTGACGGTGGAAATAAACTCATCTTTCATCTGTTGCAAGCGCATGCGCTCGGTGACATCCTGCACCGAGCCAATCATCATCAACTCTAGATTATCAGTACCTGGCAGCATTTGCGCCAATTCATGCACCCAACGGATTTCACCATCCGGGCGGATAATGCGGTGCACCACATCGTGCAAACCGGTAAACTTGGCTTTTTCCTCACTGGCCTCGACCAAAGGCAAATCGTCCGGATGCACAGTGCTTTTAAACAAAGCCACACTGGGATCGGTGCAGCTAGCATCAAAACCAAAGACATCATAAATCATTGGCGACCACCACAAATAACCGGTTTTAAGAGATGCCTGCCAATAGCCAATTTGTGCCTGCTGGCTGGATAGCTCCAGCCGTTGCTGCGCTAGGTGCAGCTGCTCGTTGGCCTGCTCCAGTGCCAGATAATGCTGCTTGGTTTCGGTAATATCGTAAATGTACCCATGCCAGAGCACACTGCCATCCGGCATGGGTTCTGGCATCGCCCGACCAGATACCCAGGCCATCCGGCCATTTTCTCTTTGAATGCGGTATTCGTGCTGCCACAGCGACAACTCCCGGGCAGAGCGTTCAATGCTAGCAGCCAATGCAGGCAAGTCGTCTGGTTCGATAACAGCAAACACCTTGCTGGCATCCTCTTTCACCTCATCCGGCATCACCCCATAAATCAGCTTTAAATGGCTGCTGGCATAGGGAAATGCCATTCGCCCATCCGGCCATTGCTGGAACTGATACACCACACCCGGCAGTTGCTCAGTTAACTTCAGCAACTGACGTTTCAATGCTTTTTCGCTGGTCACATCCAGAATAAACCCATCCAGGTAACGCAGGCTGCCGTCATCAAGGTACTCGCCCATGCCGCGTTCTTCAACATAGCGAATGCTGCCATCTTTGTGGATAACCCGGTAATGCAGCAACCAACTGGTTTTTTCGGCAACGGCTTTGGCTATGGCCTGCTCCAGGTAATCGTTGTCATCCGGGTGGATGACACTGGCATAGCTACGCACCTTGTTTTGGATAAAGTCACTGGCCGGGTAGCCGGATAGCGGATCGATGCTGCCGCTCATGTACACCATGGTCCAGTGTTCATCGGCCAGACAGCGGTAGGTGATACCCGGAATATTGGCGACCAGGGTCTGGAATTGATCGCGGCTTTGTTGCAAGGCTTCTCTGACTTGCATCTCTTGGGTCAAATCTACATGACTACCTACCATTCGGATCGGCTTGTTGTCCTCTGACCACTCAATCACTTTACCAAGACAACGAACCCAAACGGTAGAGCCATTTTTATGCCGATAGCGCACCACATTATCAAAGGGTTTCTCCCCTTGGCTCGCTATATGCTGCTCAAAAGAAATCAGAACTTTGGTCAGGTCATCCGGAAAAATAATTTTCTGCCATGCTTCTGGTGAGTTTTCCATTTCATCATCATGATACCCAAACATCATTTTGAAGGATGGGCTAAGATACTCGGTGTTGTCCTGGATGTGCCAATCCCAATATCCAGCCATGGTTTGTTCAAGAATATGCTCATACAGGCTTCGCTGCTCAGACAGCTCCACCTCGGCCTGGTCTTGCAAGCGATCCTGGATCTCCTGCTGCACGGCATTGGCAAACTCACGCAAAATGGCTTGCTCGCCTGCATCCAGGGTGCGGGGTTTGGCGTCAATCAGACACAAAGTGCCAATAGCCTGCCCGTCGACCTGCAGCGGTGCCCCGGCATAAAAACGAATGTGAGGCGCGCCTGTCACCAGAGGGTTATCGGCAAAGCGGGGATCCAGGCTGGCATCTGTTACCTGGAAAATATCCGTCCCCAAAATAGAGTGACCACAAAAAGAGATGTCCCGGCCGGTTTCGCAGGCGTCCAACCCCTGTTTCGACTTAAACCATTGCCGGTCTGCATCCACCAACGAAATCAACACAATCTCTGTTTGCAAACACTGCTGCACCAGCCGGGTCAAACGATCAAAGCGGGGCTCGCCTGGGGTATCCAGCAGCCCGGTGTGCTGCAAGGACTGCAAGCGCTCGGCTTCGCATTCAGGTATCATTGGTGGCTGCATGCAGTCAATGCTCCTAAGCCTGGCTGGCTTGATGATAGAGCGCGCGCAAGGTATCGCCAAGCTCCATCGGTTCAAAGGGTTTTTCCACCACCGCAATCGCCCCTGCCTCCAGGTACTGCTGTTTTTCCGCTTGCTGTATTTTGGCTGTCATAAATACCACAGGGGTAGAGACCAACGATGGCAGCTTACGTAGCTCTGCCAATGTTTGCAGACCATCCATTTTGGGCATCATCACATCCAGCAAAACCAACTCTGGCCCAAAGGCTTCGGCTTGCTCCAGCGCTGACTGACCGCCATCACAACTGAGTAGCTCGAAGCCTGCCACATCCACCAGCGCCATTTCTGCTACCATGCGAATGGACTCATCGTCTTCAACATGCATGATACGGGTTAAGGTCATTGCACTCTCCTTCTTATCTGCACTAGCCACTGGGTGCACCGCTTATTCATTACTGAGTATAGCTTTGATACGCTTTACCAACTCGGCTGGCTCTACTTTGGATTTAGCGAAGGTCGCCTCCACCTTGCCATGCTGATGTACCGATAAGTCTTGTGCCGAGAAAACCACCACAGGAATATCGCCTTGCAATGTCTGCACCTCAGGCAATAGATCCCAGCCTAGCCCATCTGGTAAGCCAATATCCAGCAATAGCAGATCAAACCGGTGCTGGCGCAGCAGTATTCGTGCTTTATTCAGGCTTGAGGCTCGGTAGTAGCGGCAATTGGTTTCCAGGTGAGCTTGCACTATGGTGGTAATATCATCGTCATCTTCGACATGCAAGACTCTGGCATCCTGTTGCCAGGGGGTACTTTCGAGCAACTGGGTTAGCTTTACCATTAGCACCTCTTGCTGCACCGGTTTCTCCAGCCAGTCTATAGCCTGTGCCATACTAGCCAGCTGTAACTTCCCCTCTTGCAGATAAGCAGAAATAATCAGTACCGGCAGGTCGCGGGTTGCCAGGTTATCACGCAAGCGCAAAAAGAAATCACTGCCATGTTCGTTTTGCAGCCTAAGATCCAAAGTCAGTAAACGATAATGGTGTTTTGCTAGCAACTGCCAGGCAGTGGCAGTATCCGGCGCCCAGTCGGCTTCAAAGCCTTCTTGCTGCAACATGGCAGAGAGCATTGTAGCAATATCGGCATCGTCTTCGACTACCAGCACTTTTTCCAGACCGCTGTGCTCACTATCAATTTTTGCAAGTGGCAACTCAAACCAGAAACAAGCCCCTTGCCCGGGCACACTTTCCACACCAATGCTACCACCCGACTGATGAATGATTTCCCGGCAAATAGCAAGCCCCAGGCCTGTGCCACCTTGTTGTTTGGTCGTGCCGTTGTTCAGTTGCGAGAAGCGCTGAAATAACGAGCTGATTTCCTCCTGACTCAGTCCTGGTCCTTCGTCCTGAATGCCAATCCGCACTTTATCCTTGGCAGTCTCTGCCTGAATAAGAACCTGACTACCGGCTGGCGAAAACTTCACTGCATTAGAAATAAGATTAGCCAGCACTTGCTGGATCCGGGATGGATCGGCATGAATAGTTGCAGTCGTTGCATTGACCAGCAACAACTGAATTTGATGCTTATCGGCATAGGGCTTGTTTTGCTCCATCGCATCCTGCAACAAAGTCTGCAGCGGGATAATTTCCGGAAAAAAGGCAACTTTACCGGCCGCCAGCTTTTCCATATCCAGCAAGTCGTTCACCAGCAAGGTCAGTCGCTTGCTGTTGCGCTCGGCAATGCTGAGCATCTTACGGCTTTTCTCGGTCAGCTCACCGGCTGCTCCGGCCAGCACCAGTGATAAAGAGCCTGCAATGGAGGTGAGTGGCGTGCGAAGCTCGTGACTCACCGTAGCAATAAACTCATCTTTCATTTTATCGAGCTTGTTGCGCTCAGTCAGATCCATCACTATGGTCCAAATCATCGACTCGCCTGCCGGGTTTTCAAAGCGCACGCCGTTGAGCTCAATATCAATTAAATGCCCATCCTTGTGACGGTACTGTTTGCGATAAGGCCCATAGCGGCCTTTACTTTGCAAAGATTCCAGTTGCTTTTTCTCAGCATTCGCGTAAATTTCAGGCGTTAGATCCCAATAACTTAACGCGGCCAACTCTTGCTGATTGTAGCCAACCAGTTGCTCCATCGCGTGGTTGGCCTCGATAAAAGCACCATCCGCCATGCGATTAAGTAAAATAGGCAGGGGGGACAGGCTAAACAATGCTTTTAAACGCTGCTCAGACCAGCGCAGTGCCTGCTGTTGTTTTTGCAACGAGTGCGCGGTGGCTTTTTGTAATCGTTTGACCAGAAAAAACAGCGCCAGTACACTGATGACAATGGCTCCAAGCCAAAGACCCCAAATTTGTCTGTTTTGCGCTTGGTGCGCTGCAATCATGGCGCTGATATCCTGCCAGCTCACCAACACCACAGCGGCAGACTCCTCCATCTGCTGGCCATAACTGTGCCAGGGCACCAGGCTCAGTGCATAGTGGTGTTTATTGTGCATTAAATGCAGCGACTGCGGACTCGCTACCCGAGAAGGAAAAAGCTGCTGCTGCAACCAGCCGGACATACGGTTGCCACTTTCAACATCAATCAACCAATCCGAATGCTCACCGAACATCGGAAAAACAAACTGCTCACCTAAACGGGCACTGACCAGCACCGAAATACCGACCTCATGCCCACCCGTCAAGCCCAACTGGTGCTGACGTTGACCAATCAAATCATTTAATGCAAAGCCGGTTTCCATGCTGGCAATCACACTACCATCACTGGATTTAATGGGGAGTACAGCACGTACGCCCAGGCCAAAACGACCTACCTCCAGCCCTGCCATGGCCTGCCCTTGCTGCTGAACCTCAAGCACCATCGGCCGGATATCCGCCAGGCTGTCGCTGTGGTGCTGAGGTTGGTGCACCCGCAATAACGAGACAACATCAGGTACCAGATGAAACTGCAATTGCCGAATGGCAAAGGGCTGCAGGGCCTGCCAGCTGGGCGCGAGTTCAGCCATCAGCTGACTACGGATATCATCAAAGCTGGCCGGGTCCTGTTGCTGCTGGTAGCGCTCAGCCGCTTCAGCCACCAATGTACGCACCGTGCTGTTGGCGTACACCAGATCGGCGGCAATCAGGGCATCTTGCTGCAACTGAAATTGCAGTTGCTGCATCGACTGCACCTGCAATTGATGCACCCTATCCAGATCGGCCATCAACACAGCGTCACGCTGCTGCTGCGCCAACCAGGCGGCAGAAAGCATAATGATGATGAGCAACAGGGCGATACTGAACAACCAGAAATTGGTATGGCGGGTGCTAAGCATCAACTGTAAGTTCCCTGAAAAGAAGCGCTTTTTTAGCAGTTTAGACCATTGAGCAGCGCTTAGCCAACTTGTAGCCAGCAAACACTGCAATCATCCAAGTGAGCAACGACAGCCCCCCATAACTGACTGCCAACCCGGGGTAACCTGCTTGCTGCAACCACAGGCATTCCAAACTAAACACCGAAAAGGTGGTAAAGCCACCGCACAAGCCGGCCAGCACAAACTGCTTTTGCGCTTCACTGACTTGCCAGGTGCCCTGCTCACTTACCATGGTGGCATAAAAACCCATGGCCATGGAGCCGACGCAATTGGCCAACAAGGTCGCCCAGGGCCAGAGTGTTTCCGGCTGGTACAGTCCCACAGACAGCAGCAAGCGCAGGCTGGCCCCAAGCCCCGAGCCCAGCCCAACCAGCAAGTAGATGTGTGGACGAATGCTCACCCTTGCCCCCAGTAAAAACCAAAGGCGACCGCGATAATGCCTAGCAGCAGGGTCAGCATAACATTGGCCATGGCTCGGGCTGTTCTACCCGAATGCCAGAAGCTGAAGCTTTGCCAGCTAAAACTTGAAACAGTGGTGTAAGCGCCTAAGAAGCCAATACCAACAATCAGCCAGAGGGAGGAGTTGGCCCCGGCCAGCAACAGTGCTACCAGGTAGCCAATAGCAAAGGCCCCGCTGACATTCACCGCCAGGGTGCCCCAGGGCAAAGCCATACCAAGCCAGCGACTCAGCTGATTGCTGAGCCAAAAACGCAACATGCCGCCACCGGCCGCTGCCAGGAAAAACAATAAGCCCTCTAAAGCAGTCAGCGACAGTGGCGTATTCACTCAAGCACTCATTAAGGTAAGACAAAGCCGACGGCGTCGTACACTTTGCGTAAGGTATCGGCAGCACGATGCCGCGCTTGCTCAGCCCCCTGATGCAGTACTTGATGCATCAGATTTTGATCGGCCCGGATTTCTTTAAAACGCTGCTGCAAGGGTTCAAGCAAGGCGACCACGGCATCAGCCACATCGGTTTTTAAGTGGCCATACATCTTGCCTTCGTAGTCGGCTTCCAGCTCAGCCACCGTTTTGCCGGTGACGCCACTTAAAATACTCAGCAAATTGGCAACCCCGGGCTTAGCCTCCAGATCAAAAGTCACCCGTGGTGGATCGTCCGAGTCAGTCACGGCCCGCTTGATTTTTTTGGCAATGACTTTGGGATCTTCCAATAAACCAATAAAGTTTTGCGGGTTGTCGTCGGATTTTGACATTTTTTTCGTCGGATCCTGCAAACTCATTACCCGGGCTGCGACTTTAGGAATGAAAGGCTCAGGCACCGTAAACACATCCCCATGCACCGCATTAAAGCGCATTGCCACATCACGAGCCAACTCCAGGTGTTGCTTTTGGTCCTGACCAACCGGAATTTGATTGGCCTGGTACAGTAAAATATCGGCTGCCATTAGTACCGGATAGGTAAAGAGGCCGGCATTGATGTTGTTGTTGTGGCGCTCGGATTTATCTTTAAATTGTGTCATCCGCCCCAATTCACCAAACTGGGTGTAGCAATTGAGCACCCAGGCCAGTTGGCTGTGCTCAGCAACATGGGACTGCATAAAGATACTGGAGCGCTCAGGATCAATACCACAGGCCAAATACAACGCCAGACTATCCAGGGAAGCATTTCTAAGTGCTGTAGGGTCTTGCCGCACGGTAATGGCATGCAAATCGACGATGCAATACAAGCAGTTGTAATCGTCCTGCATCTGATCCCATTGCCGCAGTGCGCCCAGGTAATTGCCTATGGTCAGTTGTCCTGAGGGTTGCGCTCCACTTAGCACAATCGGCTTGCTTGTCATAAATCTTTCCGTCTTAAGAGAGTAAAAATATTGCTGGAGTATAACCGCTTCGCATAGTGCGACGCAGCAGGAAACAACGTTTTAGCTGACTTTAGCCAACTCTGCCCGCATCGCATCAATGGTATCGCGGTAGCTGCTGCTGTTAAAAATGGCTGAACCGGCGACAAACATATCAGCACCAGCCGCCGCAATCTCAGCAATGTTGTCGGTTTTGACGCCCCCATCGACTTCCAGCCGGATGGGCCGACCTGATTGTTCGATCAACTGCCTAACCTGTTTTAGCTTGTGCAAGGTAGAAGGAATAAAGCTTTGTCCACCAAAACCGGGATTCACCGACATCAGTAAGATCAAATCAACTTTATCCAGCAGATAATCCAGCACCGAAAGTGGTGTAGCCGGGTTGAGCACCACCCCAGCCTCACAGCCATGTTGTTTAATCAACTGCACAGTGCGGTCAACATGACGGCTGGCTTCCGGGTGGAAGCTGATGATACTGGCTCCGGCCTCCGCAAATTGCGGTACCAGTGCATCCACCGGCTCTACCATTAAATGCACATCAATCGGTGCTTTGATGCCATAATCCCGCAATGCCTGGCATAGCATAGGACCAAAAGTCAGATTAGGCACATAGTGATTGTCCATCACATCAAAATGCACCACATCAGCACCAGCGGCCAACACCAGATCCACATCCTCACCTAAACGGGCGAAATCGGCAGATAAAATAGAGGGCGCAATTAAATAAGGTTGCATGACTGAGTTCTCCCACCAGTTAAGAGTGGCTACTTTACTGAATTTACATCTGAAAAGCACTCGCCTTCATTGCACAAAAAGCAGGCAGCACTGCACCAGCACAGCCCATTTAGCCTAAGTTCAAAACCGCAAACTAATCTCAAAACATTGATTTTAAAAATTAAAACTTAGTGGCACGTATTTTGGAATCTGGGTGTGATAACCAAAACATAAGGACAACTACCATGAAGAAAACAATGTTAGCCAGCGCACTGGTCTTGGCTCTGGGCAGCCTGCCGGCGGCTCAGGCGGATGAAGTTGGTATTAGCGCTGAAGTCAGCGGTATGACCAAATACGTATTCCGGGGTTACAAACTCACCAATCACTTTCATATTCAAGGTTCCATCGAAGCGGACTACAAAGGTTTTTACGCTGGTTTTTGGGGTACGACCGACCAGGAGGTTGGTTCGGAAACCAATCTGTATCTTGGGTACGGTTTTGATGTCAGCGAGAGTCTGGCACTGGATTTTGGGGTACTGCAATACCGCTTCGATGGCATTGATGAAGATTACCTGGAATACCATATCGGCCTCGACTTTGGTTTTGCAGGGCTGGTTTTCTACTACGACGAATTTGATAATATCTACATTGAAGCCAGTACCGAGTTTGCCTTGAACGACCAATGGAGTATTGGTTTGCATGCCGGCTGGGAAGACTCGGACGAGTCCCTGTACGATATCGGCATCAGCCTGAATTACGCCATTACTGATACCTTAACTGCCTCGGCCTTTGCTACCAAAAAAGAAAGTGGTGATCGGGCTGTGTTCTTTGGTCTGACAGCCTCATTCTGAGCAACAGATCAACACAAAAGTAAATAACTTGTATCCCGGACGAATTTTTGCTATGGTATGCCCCATAGTTAGGATGCTCCGGGATTTTCACTGATGAAAGGACTTTTACAGCATAAAACACGCACTTTAGTGCTGGCAGCTGCGCTGTTGGCAGCGGCTGGTTTTAGCTTATTGCACTCTCATCATCCAGCCTTGACTTGCCAGAATACTGCGGAGTGCCAACAGCAATTCAACTGGCTTAGCTGGTTACAAGGCCAGAGCCGTTCCGCACAGTTCCACTTTGTCGATTTGCTGGAGCTACTGGACCGTATGCTCCCAGCCAGCCATGACAGCAAATAGTCCAGCTTCCTGGAGGCAAGTTCTGAAGGCCGTTGCAGGCGCTTTTATCGGTGTTCAATCTGAGCAACAACGTCAACAGGATTTTGCCGCCCGCAGTCCTTTGCCTTATATTCTGGTAGGTGTCGTCATGGCGGTGTTATTCGTTATTACCGTGCTGCTTGTCGTATCCTGGGTACTACGCTGACTACCTTGGGATCTGCTATAGCGGCAGCCTGATACAAAGCAAATATTTCCGCAACTTTTTTCCTGCTATGCCCTTTTTGGCTAATAGAGCGACCCACCTGAATAGGATGCAACTGCGCCTGCTGATATATTTTGCGAGTCAGGGTGGTGTCATGGTTACTAATCAACACGGTGACCCCCTGCAAGCAAGCAACTTCAGCCAAATTCGCCAGCTGAGCTTGATCGTCCAGGTTAAACCCTTCCCGCGCATAGCTGGTGAAGCTGGCGGTTTTACTAAGGGGCACATAAGGTGGGTCGCAATAAACCACTGAACCAGGCGACAAGTCTGCAAAGACTTGCTGGTAACTGCTGCAACTGAAAGTTGCCAGTTGGGCTTTTTCTGCAAAGAAATTCAGCTCAGCTTCCGGAAAGTAGGGTTTCTTATAACTGCCGAAAGGCACATTAAACATGCCTTTCATATTGTAGCGGCATAAACCATTGTAACCATGGCGATTGAGGTACAAAAAAAGCACAGCTCGCTCATAGCTATCGGTACTTTGATTAAAACGTTGCCGGATACTCAGATAGCTCTCTTTCTGGTTGCTTGACTCCACAAAGCAAGCCCGTGCATCGGCAATGTATTGCTCGGTTTGGTCCCGTACAATACCATACAGGCTGATCAAATCCTGATTGATGTCATTTAGCTGATAGCGCGCGTAATTGGTATTCAGGAATACGGAGCCTGCACCGACAAATGGTTCGACCAACGTGTCGCCTTCAGGTAAAAAGCGGCTCAGCGACTCCACCAGGTTGTACTTACCACCTGCCCATTTCAGAAATGCCCGTTGCTTGGTTTTCATTCGAAGCGGTTACCTTGCATTTGCTGAAAGTCTTCAATTTCTTGCCAGATCTGCGCTATCGTCTTAATAAACGGAGTTTCAGCCTGGATGGCCGCAGGAAGGGTCGCACGTATGGCCCGCGCTTCGCTGGCTGCGGCATAGGAAGCAAGCACCAAAACCCACTGCGGTAGCTGATTGGTCGACTGACGCTGATAAATCATGACCGGCAATTCAGGATAGCTTAGCTGCATACGCTCTGCCGCCGCAACGCTGGCAAAGACACCCAACTGCAGCGCATAATGGGCTTTGTCCATCGAAAGCAGCTCTGCTTCATCATGTAAAAAGGATGACCGCCGGGTTTCAGCGTCCGTCAAGGCCACATCAACTGGCGCATCCAACTCGGGAGTAACGATGGGCAGGTTTATCTCCAGAGAAACATCCACTTCAGCCTCAACCGCATCAAGCCCTAACTCTGCCGCCGGCATCTCAAGCATAGAAACCGCCCCGGACTGTTCTGAGTGTTCAGGGCCGGAAGATAAACCAGGCTGAGTTTGCGCTGTCGGGTCAGGCGATGAGGTAGATTGTGCCTGCTGTACCGGGCTCCACGCTGAAACCGGTGACCGCAGCTGATTATCCGCCTCGACAACCTGATGTTCATCGGCTTGGTACAGCCACCAAAAAACCAGCCCTCCGGTACAAAGCAGCAATGCCAGCACCAATGCAAGGGTACTATAGATTTGTGCCGGGCTTCGGGGGAGCACGGAGCTCTGCTGGTTTGCAGCTATGCGATCAGGTTCCAGCAACAGGTGCAAATTACCAGCCGCAGCCTGTAAGCGCTGTGCAGCCGGTATACTGCGTAGCATATCTGCGGGAAGCAAGGACTCGGCTTCCGCGACAGTGATTGCCGGAATGGCCAAATTTAAATCGGCCTCAGGCAGCACCTCAGGGCCTGTGGTAATAATGTGCACTGGATGGGCACGCAGCAACGACAGGCAGGCTGCCGGCAAAGGACCCTGACCATCCAGGATCCACAACAATGGTTGAGGTTGAGGTTGCTCGAGCTGCTGCATCAGCGTCCCCTCATGATCACTCAAACCAAACCATTGCTGCAGTAAAAGCTGCTGACACTGGCTGGTAGACATATCGGGTTGAGCCGAAAAGTAGGCCAGGTTCATCGAATCAGAGAACAGCTCAGCCAGAACCAATCCTAAGGTAGTCTTGCCGGTACCGGCAGCACCCACCAGATGAATATGCTGAAACCCATTAAACTCGATTTGGAATAATACCCGCTCTAACAGTTCTCGCTGCGAGGGCAAGATGGTGGCATGAGCTTGCAACTTGGTTGCCAGAGTAGATGGTAGCATTCAGGCGAAAACACTCACTAATTCAGTATCATCCACATCATCAATGACTTCACTATAGCCAAAGGATGTCGGCAGTACAAATCGCATCTTACCCGCCCGTACTTTTTTATCGGTTTTCATGTAAGGCAAAAAGTGCTCAATCATCATACCTTCCGGCGGAGCCACCGGTAACGAACAGCGTTGTAACAACTGTTTAATGCGTAAAACCTCGGCCTCAGTCAGCCAGCCGCGATGCTGCGACAGCTGTGCAGCCATTACCATACCGGCTGCAACAGCTTCACCATGCAGCCAGTTGCCATAGCCAAGCCATGCCTCAATAGCATGCCCAAAGGTATGACCAAGATTAAGCAGAGCCCTGTTGCCCTGCTCTGTTTCATCGGCAGCAACAATTGATGCTTTCATCTGACAACAATGACGGATCACGGCAGCCAAAGCATCTGGCTCCAGTTGTTGCAGCGCTGCACTGTGCTGCTCCAGATAAGCAAAAAAAGCGGCATCCGCAATCAGTGCGTACTTGATCACTTCAGCCATACCTGCTGCAAACTCTCTGGCAGGCAAGGTAGTGAGCACTAAGGTATCAATCAACACCTGCTGTGGCTGCTTAAAGGCGCCAATCATGTTCTTACCAAGCGGGTGATTGACGGCCGTTTTTCCGCCAACAGATGAGTCAACTTGCGCCAGCAAAGTCGTTGGGATCTGCAGAAAGTCCACCCCTCGCTGGTAACTGGCAGCAACAAAGCCGGTGATATCGCCAACGACACCACCGCCCAGAGCCACCAATAAACCATCACGCGGGAATTTTTGCTGCAGCAGGAAGCTGAGAATGCGCTCGTATTGTTCCAGTGTTTTATAAGCTTCGCCGTCCGGCAACAAAAAATGCTGCAACTGACTATGCGCAAACAGCTGGCTGGCCTGATCCAGGTACAACGGAGCCACGGTATCATTGCTAATAATCACGACATGTGAGTAGTGGTTTAACAGCCGTTGCGGCTGTTGCAATAAACCCGGGCCAATATCTATCGGGTAGCTGCGTTCACCCAGTTCGACCTGAACACGATGCATAAGCAGCTCCCCTTACAATACGAAATCAGAAACCCAGTTGCTCAACTATTTGGCTGGCAACAGCACGTGCGCTTTGCTCATCCGTACGAACCGTCAGATCAGCAATCTCCTCATACAACGGGTTGCGCTCTGCCGCTAAACGGGTCAATACCTCTTCAGAATCCTCTTCCGTTTGCAGCAAAGGACGACGCTTATCACGTTGAGTACGAGCGACCTGCTTCTCGATCGGAGTTTCCAGATAGACCACAATACCACGTGCAGAAAGGCGATTGCGGGTTTCTTTGCTGGAAACAGAACCACCACCGGTAGCCAAAACGATACCCTGCATTTCGGTCAGATCCTGGATAACGTTTTCCTCACGTACCCGGAAGCCCGCTTCGCCTTCCAGGTCAAATACCCAGGCGATATCGGCACCAGTTCTGCGTTCGATTTCCTGATCAGAGTCATAGAAATCCAGATGCAGCATGTCTGCCAGATGACGGCCAATTGTGCTTTTACCAGCACCCATAGGACCTACAAGGAAAATATTACGTTTTTCTGCCATATGTCGTCGTGCTAATTCGTTATCTTGGTGAATTAAAAGTCAGGAACAAAGGCTCCCACGGAGAATTGAAGCGCTGAATTATGTCAGCAATGGCGTTGGCTTGGCAAGCTTATTTAAAAAATATTAGTACTCTGGCTTACAGCTAACGGAAACAGGCCGGCAATTGCCGGCCTGTGTATAACATAACGGTTCCTTGTCATAGGCTGGTGGAGTTAACCTCACCGCAACTTGAGCAAACTCAAGCTTAGCATCAACTCTAAAACTCCCGGTTTTAAATTTAAACGTCGATAAACTGGGAGATTCAGAACAAGGCACATAAAAATAAATCATATTATGCCAATAACTCAAACACCAACACAGCAGTTAAAGATAGCGAATCCGCCTGAAATTGCCATTGGTCTGGACTACAACCCATCCATTAGGAATAGGCGAACCTAAATATATAGTTTGTTCATCACCTCGACGTGCCCCCGCTAGATTCATAATAGTCCTTGTACTACCAATCACATTTGTAAGAACCCAGTCATTTGGGATTGGTGACCCAATAGTGACGTTCATCGTATGCCGATATCCATATCCATTCGTGTTTTGAATATTCCTAAAAGAGCCGGCTAGTGATGTGATAACCCAACCAGCTGGCATCGGGGAACCATTTAACACACGCCTTGTTGCACCTGTTGGCGCACCGGTAAGAAATTCAATATTATTGAAGCTGCCTGAGTTATTAAGAATGACCCAGCCATCAGGAATAGGTGAACCAATGATCACCCGAAGTGAGTTCCCATAGCTAGCTCCATTAGCATTCGAAATGATCCGCTCACTGGGCCCCCCTTGGGTGAGAACCCATCCCTCTGGTATTGGTGAATTTGTACTGACTCTGAAGGTATGAAAAGTCGGAGCTCCAACTGCATAAGTCAAAACCCTAGGGTTTTCTCGAGTTATAATCCAGCCTGTAGGAATTGGAGAGCTTACTATGACTGATACGGTCTGATTAAAAGTAGCTCCAGCTACACACATTAAAGTCCAGCTGTTATGAAATTCATTTGTAATTACCCAGCCAGCGGGAACAGGAGAATACTTTGCAACACTGACAGTTTGACCAAAACATGTCTGTTGCGCTTCGATAAGTCCTGCTGGGAGTTTTTCTGTTGCTTGTAACTCATACATTGGAGCTATCAAGAGCAAAGCGGATAAATACCATGCACAATGTTTCATATTAATCACCTCAACAAAAAGCAAACACAAAGCTACCACAAAAAACATCAATCACACAATCTTTAATTTACTGAAGGGTGACGATTGAAAAATTAAAATTAGGCTGCCGTTCAAAGTTGTAAACAACGAAGCAGTTATTATTTTGTGAGTGATTGTGGAAGTACTGATCGAAGAGCAGCCCTTTTACTGTAATAAAAGCGCAGTATGGCGCAGCTGAGCTGAACCATGACCCCCTGTCATTGCCATAAACAAATGGTTTATTGGGGCATATGTGCCCAACAACACATAGGTGACACATGCTGTATTTAATGCAAGAGACAGCTCTCACGACCATAAACAAACAGGCCGGCAATTGCCGGCCTGTGCTTACTTCGCAATGGCTAAGACTTAGACATTACAATCCATCCGTTAAGATCCTGGGCGTAACAAAAATCAACAGCTCAGTTTTTTCATTAAACTCACTGGTATTCTTGAATAAACGTCCAATATAGGGGATATCACCAAACAGAGGGACTTTAGAGATAGCAGAAATAGCTTGTTGCTGATAAATCCCACCTAGCACTATGGTCTCACCGTTATCAACCAGCACCTGAGTTTGAATGCGCTGAGTATCGATGGCGGTCGCAGGGCCAATGGGCGTCTGCACGGTATCGCCACGTGTATCCTGAGTAATAATCAAATCAAGAATAATGCGATTGTCCGGAGTAATCTGCGGAGTAACCTCCAGGCTTAGTACCGCTTTTTTGAAGGTCACGGTAGTAGCACCACTGGAAGAAGCCTGCACATACGGAATCTCCGTGCCTTGCTCAATACGCGCCATTTTCTGGTTGGAAGTTGTTACCCGCGGGCTGGCAATAATCTCGGCTTTATTTTCTTGCTCCAACGCAGATAGCTCCAGATCAAGAATGGTGCCATCCGATAGTTTTGCAACATGAAAAGCAATATTACCCGCTGGATTGGTGACTGGTAAATTGACATTCCAGCGTTGATCCAAAGCAGGGATCACCCCTCCTGCAATGGCATTGGCACCAGCTGCGGTTCCAGAAGTGCCTTTGGTGCGTTGCTGATCAGAGAATCCCCAGCGGATCCCCAAATCTTCTTTTACATTGTCTTTGACTGTTACCATCCGCGATTCAATCAATACCTGCCGAACAGGGATATCGAGTCGCTCAACCAAGCGACGTGCATTCTCGATGGAGCGACTGGTATCCCGGATTAAAATAGTGTTGGTACGATCGTCCACCGTCACAGCGCCCCGCTCAGTCAGCAAGCTGGTATCCTGATTGCGCAATAGTGAGGCAATATCAGTGGCTTTAGCATAGTTAATGACTAAGAAGTCGGAGTACAAAGGTTCCAGATTTTCAACATCAATCCGCGCTTGCATCTCTCTGGCTTCACGGCTTGCCAACTCATCAGTCGGCGCTACCATCAGGATATTGCCATCCATCCGTTTATCCAGCCCCCGCACTCGTAACACAATATCCAGTGCCTGATCCCAGGGCACGCCATCCAGTCGTAAAGTCACATTGCCAGTCACTGAGTCGCTGGTGACCAGGTTAAACCCATTGTAATCGGCTATTATCTGCAGCACTGTTCTAACCGGAATATCCTGAAAGTTCAGTGAAATAGGCTGCCCCTGATAGTCACGGCTACCCAAAATACTGCGCTGCGTCTCATCGCGCTGCACATCCAGGGTAAAAATATTATCGATTTGTTGATAGCTGTGGGTAAAAGCGTGCGTAGGCTCAATCACCAGACGACTGATGCCATCTTCGTAAAAGGTTTCAATTTGGCGCACTATGGTGCCAAAGTCCATCACATCCAAAATGTACAGCATGTCTTCCGGAATGCTGGTGTTATGAAAATCCACATGCAACTTGCCCGCTTTTTCCTGTACATTGACAGCCGCAGCATTATTGCGCAAAAAGACCAGCACCCGGCCTTCCCCACGCTCACCACGACGAAAATCAATGGCCTGTACCGCGTTAAGCGATTGCACCTGAATTTCATTCCGATAGCCAGGAGCTCTGACCGCATTGTGAGTACTCAAATGCAGGTAAAAACTGCTGCCATCCTGTCGTGTTTTATATGGGTTTAACTGCTCCAGATACACCACAACCCGGCTGCCCTGCTCATCGGTATAAGCATTGATATTTCGAATTCCGGCACGGTTCACTTCAATCTGTGACAGGCTGCGATCAACCTCAATGCCGGCAAAGCTCAATTCAATTCGTGCCGGTTGGCTCAATACCTGGATCTCAGGTTCGCTCCTGAGCCGATCATCAAACACAAACTCCAGCTCAGTCTCACCACTCATCAGAGGGCTGTAACGCACATCATGCAATAATGGCCTGGCACTGGCTGGCAGACTAACTAACAGCAACAGCACCGCAGCTTGGTACATGGCGTATTTGACATGGTTTTTCATTGTTTTCGTCATCTTATCCATCATGCATTACACACCTGTTAATGAGCAGACCCTGCCATCTGCAATATGGTTGTTCTTTCTTGCCAGCAGCCGGTGCCATCAGGGATAAGCTCCAGCAATTCTATCTGGGCAGGCGTCACAGAGAGTACACGTCCATGATGCAAACCAAGATAATGATTGACCGTAATCCGGTGCAAGGTCTGATCGCCCGCCTGAATCAATGCCCAAAGCTGGCTGCTATCTCCTAATGTGCCGCGCATCACCAAGTTATCCAGCGCAAAGCTTTCCAAAGGCTCTCGCGAGCGATTAGGATCCGGGTGCGGGCAATCCTGTACTTGGACAAAACGTTCCTGCAACGCTTCCCGTCTTGGCATAGCAAAAGGGCTTCTTGCCTGACTGCCCTGGTAAGCAATATGGCGAAACTCTTTCATCTCAGGTAAAGGCTCAACCCGGGTGCGGGTATTGGCTTTTACTTCCGCCTCAAATTCATGGATATCGGCCATGTCGTTAAAGCAAGCTGTCAACAGCAACATCAAAGGAACCAGCCCAATCCACCTCATTGGTCTGCCTCCTTGTAACGATAGGTTTTCGCAACCACGTTAAAGCGCAGCTTGCCATTTTGCTCTGCTGCAATGGTAAAGTCATGCAAACTGACAATACGGGGCAAACGGGCAACTTCACTGACAAAGTTACCAAACTGGTGGTAGTCCCCAATCACATCAATACGAATAGGCAGCTCAGTATAAAACTCTTTTTCAATCTCAGGCATCCAGTTTATCCGCACAAAGCTTAAGCCACTCGTGGTACCAACGTAAGTAATATCATCCAGCAGGCCCGGAGTTTCATGAGTCGCCGGCAACTGCTTTAATAAAAACGAAAAGCTTCGCTCCATTTCGGCCATTTGCTGCTTGTAGGGCTCAAGATTGACGGCTGAAGCATACTTGGTACGGTACTCCTGGCGTAGCTGAAGCTCCTGGCGCTGAGCTGCATTGAGCGCTTCGATTTTATTACTTACCATCAGATAATAACTTAAAGCAGCAATGGCTAACGCAACGACCACAGCAAAAATCAATTTCACTACTGGCGGCCAAGTGCCCATATTATCTAATGTAAGTTCATTCACATCCACTTCGGAGAAATCAAAATTCCAGTTCATTTTCATGGAGTTTCTCCTTGCATCATGTCAAAGCCCTTCACCTGCATATGCATTCTGAAATCACTGAGCAGTTGGTTGCTGCGACCTGTTTCGATGAACTCCAGTAAAGGCTCAGATAAAAGCTCCGAGTCTTCGACTTGCCGGATCATATTGGCCAGCCGGTTATTGGACTCGCTTCTGCCATTAATAAGCAATGAGCTGCCTTTTTTCTCCAGGCTAACCAGATACACACCAGAGGGAACCACACGGACAATTTCATCCATAATCTGGGTACCCAAATTACGACTGCCCTGTAACTGAGCAATCAGCGCCATCCGTTGCTGCAGGCTGGTCTTGGTTTCATTCAAATCTCTGATTTCAGTAATTTGTCGATTCAGCTTGGTGATTTCTGCCTGCAAATATTGATTGCGCTGATGCTGGCTATCTAAACGCGCACTGTAGATAGAGCTGATAGCAAATACCAATATAAAACTGAATAGCGCAACAGCAGTGATCAGCGTAAGATACTGCTTTTGTTGCTCTTTGCGTGCCGCTTCACGCCAAGGCAGAAGATTTATATGTGCCATGGCGAAAAGCTCCTTAATGCTAAACCGGTGGCCACCATCATCTGAGCGCCCTGCGACGCCATTAATTCTGGGTCCAATGCGCTTGAAATCGTCATGCCAGCAAAAGGTTTTGCAATCACCGTATGAATGCCTAACTCATCGGTCAGTAACTTATCAATACCCTCCAACAAGGCCGTACCACCGGAGATAATCAGGTAATCCACACTTTCTTTGCCGCTGGTGGTTAGGTACATTTGCACCCCGCGCCGCACTTGCTGAAGCAGCATAGTCTGAAAAGGTGCCAGCACTTCGAAGGTGTAATTGGGTGGTAAATCACCGCTGACTTTTGCCAGCTCTGCTTCCTCGTAACTTTTGTTGTAGTAAGAGAGAATGCTGCGGGTATACTGCTCACCACCAAACACCTGATCGCGGGTATAAAGGGTTTTTCCTTTTTCAATAATGGAAAGCAATGTCATGGTGGCACCAATGTCGACCATAGCAACCACTTTCTGTTTGGCATCATCAGGCAACTGGGCCATACAGAGCTCAGCTGAACGGCTAAGCGCGTAACTTTCTACATCAATCACTTTACCGGTAAAACCACCTAGCTCCAAGGCCGCTACCCGACTTTCAACACTTTCGGTACGGGCAGCACTCAGCAACACATTGACTTTGGATGGGTCTGACTCGTTAATATCCAGCTTTTCAAAATCCAGACTGACTTCATTCAGGGGGTATGGGATCAGACTATCCGCCTCTACTTCAATCTGGCTTTCAAGTTCAGCATCCGTTAAGGCGACATCCATAAAAATGACTTTGCTGATAACGGTGGAACCGGAAACGGCTGCGGCGGCAAATTTAACAGCACGGGGAATTTTTTTACGAATTTTATTCAGGACATTGCCAACAGCCTCAATATCCTGAATTTCACGCTCAGAAATAGCACCTTTGGCCATTGGCTCAATAGCAAAGGCCTCAAGATGAAACTGCTCTTGCTGTTTACTAAGTAACACGGCTTTCACCGAATGAGAGCCGATATCAATACCGACCATCATGGGAGATTGCTTTGTGAAGAGTGGTTTTATCATAGCAAAAGGCAACCGTAGTTATTACAATTGTTATTGTTATACTTTGTAGCTTAGATCTTTTTTTAAGGAATAAAAAGAGTTTATTCAAAAAGAAACAACTATATACTAGTACTCTTTTGTAGTTTTTGGCAGTTGTATGTAGAGGCGGATGGGTGTCCTGGCTAAAAAAAATTCTGGTTTTGTGCCTGATTGGGCTTTTGCTGGCAATATTTAGCATTGCAGCGGCGTACTGGTATGTCAAAGATGATCTGCCGGATGTTCGTCTGCTCCAAGACGTTCGGCTGCAGACTCCGATGCGGGTGTTCACTGCCGACGGCGAATTGATGTCGCAATTTGGCGAACAACGTCGTATCCCATTGACGCTTGAACAGATGCCACCGCAATTGATTCAGGCTTTTCTTGCCACCGAAGACAGCCGCTTTTACGAACACCCAGGTTTTGATGTGATTGGTATGATGCGTGCTGCTCTGGTGGTTGCCAGTACCCGGGACGCCTCTCAGGGTGCCAGTACCATTACTCAGCAGTTAGCAAGAAACTTTTTCCTGACGCGGGAAAAGAAAATTATCCGCAAAATTAAAGAAATTTTCCTTGCCGTTAAAATTGAGCAGGTACTTAGCAAAGACGAAATTTTGGAGCTCTACCTCAACAAAATCGAGCTGGGTCACCGTGCCTTTGGGGTCGGCGCTGCCGCTCAGGTGTATTTTGGTAAAAGTGTGGATGAACTAAGCCTGGACGAAATCGCTATTATTGCCGGCCTGCCACAGGCCCCTTCGGTATTAAACCCGGTGCGCTCACCTGCCAATGCCCGTAACCGCCGCAATATCGTACTTGGTCGGATGCTGACCATGAACTACATTAGCGAGCAGGAATACCAGGCTGCAGTGCAAGCTCCGGTAACCAGCCGCCGCCATGGTGCGCAAATTACCGCTTCAGCCCCTTACATTGCCGAAATGGTTCGACAGCAAGTGGTCGATATGTACGGCGAAGATTTTGCTTACAGTGCAGGCCTGCAAGTCTACACCACCATTCATAAACCTATTCAGGATGCGGCCCGTCGCTCGTTGCAGCAGAACCTGTACGATTACGATGAACGACATGGCTATCGTGGCCCCGAAGCTGAACTTTGGTCTGCCGAGGCCGGCGACTCGGATCCTGCCTGGTCAACGGATGAGATCCTTAGCTACCTGGCCAGCCAGCAGAGCCTGGAAGATTTACATCATGCGGTGGTACTAGCGGTTGAGGAGCAAGATGCTACCGTAATTTTGGCCGATGGTCAGCAGCAAACACTAAGCTGGGACGCTTTGAAATGGGCCCGACGCTTTATTAATGATCAGCGCCAGGGCCATGCTCCCAAACTGGCAGCAGATATATTGCAACCAGGCATGCACATCCGGGTACGCCACAATGGTGACTACTGGCAGCTCAGCCAACTCCCTGAGGCCAGCAGTGCTCTGGTATCGCTGGACCCAGCCACTGGCGCTATTCAAGCCTTGGTTGGCGGCTTTAGCTTTGCTCAAAGCCAGTTCAACCGCGCCACTCAAGCCAAACGTCAGGTTGGTTCCACCATCAAACCATTTATTTATTCTGCTGCCCTGGAGCATGGCTATACTTTGGCATCCATTGTCAATGATGCTCCTATTCACCACTGGGATCAGGGCGCTGGTATTGCCTGGCGGCCGCGAAATTCTCCGGCAGTGTACGATGGTCCGATACGGGTGCGGGAAGCCCTGGCAAAATCCAAAAACGTGGTGTCTGTGCGGTTACTCCGGGGCGTGGGCATAGATGCCTCTATTCAACACCTGCGCAATTTTGGCTTTGCTGAAACGGATTTACCACGCAATGAAACCTTGTCGCTGGGCTCTGCCTCACTGACGCCCCTGGAATTAACGGCCGGTTATGCTGTTTTTGCCAATGGTGGCTTTTTAGTTGATCCCTACGTTATTGATCGGATTTATAACGAGCAAGGGGAGCTGATTTATCAGCATCAACCTAAAGTGGCTTGCAAAGAGTGCCAGGAAAACTCAACGGAACCCCAATCAGAGCTGGATGCAGAAGCTCAATTAGCCCAACTCTTTGCCAACCTGGAGCCAAACCCGACAGAAAAACAACCGGCTGGGCTAAAGCAGGCACCACGAGTGCTGTCTGAACAGAATGCCTTTTTAATTCGCGAAGCCCTCAAATCCAGCGTTTGGGGTGGGGGTAACTGGAATCGTGGCACTGGTTGGAATGGCACCGCCTGGCGGGTTCAGAGCTTGCAGCGGCGTGATATTTCCGGCAAAACCGGTACCACCAATGATTCCAAAGATACCTGGTTTGCCGGCTTTAACAGCCAACTGGTGGGCGTTGCCTGGGTTGGTTTCGACGATGCCAATCGCAGTCTGGGCCGGGCGACCTGGAATGCAAACCTGGGGCGTGATCAGAGCAGTGGTGTTGAAGCTGGTGCCCGCACGGCCCTGCCGGCCTGGCTGGAGTTTATGCGGGTTGCCATGCAGGATATACCGGTAGATCAGCCTGAAACACCATCTGGCATCTCATCGGTGCGCATCGACTTGGAAAGCGGTTTGTTAAGCAGGGCCAATGATCACACCAGCAGCTTTGAGTTTTTCCTGCGTGGCACCGAGCCAAGCCAATACGCCCAGCCCGGCGCTCCGGCCTTCTCCTTTGATGACGATGAGCCGGCCACTGAGCTGCTGGAGCTGTTTGATTAACCCTTTGCTTGAACTTTCCCCGCTTAAATAAAACGGCCAGCAAGATGCTGGCCTTTTTATTTAAGCGGGGAGAGAACTTTATTACTGAGCTGCCAACCAGGCTTTGGCCTGTGCCAAAGCTGGCAGTACCTGCTCCGGGCTGGTGCCCCCAAGCGCATTGCGACGCGCCATACCGGCTTCTAAAGTGAGCGCCGGATAGACATCCTCGCTAATGACGGCGCTTACCTTTTGCATCTCAGCCAGTGACAGTTGCTCCAGCGGCAGTTGCTGCTTGGAGGCAATCAGCACCAACTGACCTGATAAGTGATGTGCATCACGAAACGGGATCCCTTTGCTTACCAGATAGTCGGCCAGATCGGTGGCGTTGCTGTAGCCAAGCTCAGCTGCCTGACGGCAAACATCCACTTTCACGCTTAAATGCGGCAGCACAGTCGCCAACACCTGCAAGGATTGTTGCCACTGCTGCATCAAGTCAAAGAAGCCCTGTTTGTCTTCCTGCATGTCTTTGTTGTAGGCCAGCGGCAAGCCCTTCAGCACATGCAAAATAGCCACCAGCTGGCCCAGAATGCGGCCACTTTTGCCGCGTAGCAGTTCGAATACATCCGGATTCTTTTTCTGCGGCATCAGCGATGAACCACTGCTGATGGCATCGCCCAACTTGAAAAAGCCAGCTTCACCCGAGCAAAAGAAGATCACATCTTCCGACAAACGCGAAACATGGGTCATGCACAAACTGGCCGCAGCAGACAGCTCCACCACAAAGTCGCGATCAGACACTGCATCCAGGCTGTTGGCTGCGGCTGCATCAAAGCCCAATTGCTGTGCCAGCCAGCTGCGATCCACCGGTACTCCAGTGCCTGCCAAAGCACCGGCACCAAGCGGGCAGACATTCAGGCGCTTACTGGCATCGTCCAAACGACCGAGATCACGTTTCAACATCTCCACATAGGCCAGCGCCCAATGCGCAACCATCACTGGCTGGGCGCGCTGCAAATGGGTATAGCCTGGCATGACAGCAGTACCAGCTGCATCGGCAAAGTTCAGCAGTGCCTGAATACTGCCAAGCAAACTGCTGCGTACCGCTGCTGCAGCGGCCCTGGTCCATAACCGCAGATCAGTTGCAACCAAATCATTGCGGCTGCGGCCGGTATGCAATTTACGGGCAACGGCGCCAAGGCGTTCGGTCAGTTGGCTTTCTACCCAGCTATGAATGTCTTCCTCACCGCTTTCAACTGGCAAACGGGGATCCTGCAGCAGCTCCTCTGCCAGTTGTTGCAACGCCTGTTGCAACTGCTGAGCTTCCTCCGCCGCAATCAGGCCGGCTTCAGCCAGACCGGCCGCCCAGACTTTGGATGCTGCGATATCCTGTTGTGCCAACTGGTAGTCAAAGCTGATAGAGTCATTAAAGGCTTTGAATTCATCCAGGGTTGCCTCGGTAAAACGCCCGCCCCACATCGCCATAATCAGGACTCCTGTGTTGTTTTATCAGCCGCATGCATGGCGCGAATACGGCTGGCCAGACTGTACAGACGAATAAAACCGGCCGCGTCCTGCTGGTTATACACTTCATCATCTTCAAAGGTGGCGAAAGCTTCCGAGTAGAGGCTGTTAACAGAGCGGCGCTTGGCAACGGTGGCACGGCCTTTATAGAGTTTGACTACCACATCTCCGGTCAGATCCTGCGCCAGACTGGTTGCAGCCGCCAATAAAGCATCTTTGAGCGGGGTGAACCAGCGGCCATCGTACACCAACTGAGCAAACTTCAGGCCAATCTCTTCGCGGTAGTTCAACGCCGTACGATCATACACCAGCGCCTCAAGTCCCTGTAAAGCTGCCAGTAAAATGGTGCCCCCTGGAGTTTCATAGCAACCGCGGGACTTCATGCCAACCAAACGGTTTTCGACGATATCAATCCGCCCGACACCGTGCTCGGCACCAATGGCATTTAGTAAGGTTAATGCTTCTACCGGTGCCAGTACCTGGCCATTTACACTGCGCAGTTCACCGGCCACAAAAGACAATTCTACATAGGCGGGCTGATCGGGTGCCTGCTCTGGCGATTTGGTCCAGGTCCACACTTGCTCACTTGGCTCACACCAGGGGTCTTCCAGCTCGCCACCCTCATGCGAAATATGCCAGAGATTGGCATCCCGGCTGTAGATTTTGGTGGCAGACGAGGTGGTTGGGATCTTCTTTTCAGCCAGATAATCCAATAACGACTGGCGCGAACTGAACTCCCACTCACGCCAGGGAGCAATCACTTTGAGTTGTGGCGCCAGCGCCGCAAAAGCACTTTCAAAACGAACCTGATCATTGCCTTTGCCGGTACAGCCATGGCTAAGGGCATCGGCACCCACTTTTAATGCCAATTCAACCTGAGCCCTGGCAATTACCGGCCGTGCCATCGAGGTACCAAGCAGGTACTGGCCTTCATACACAGCACCGGTTTTTAGTGTTGGATAGACCACCTCATGCATCAGTTGCTCACGTAAGTCCACCACATAACAACTGGAAGCACCGGAGGCAATGGCTTTTTCTTCCACCCCGGCCAGCTCTTCATCGCCCTGACCAACATTAGCAACAAAAGCCACCACTTCGCAGCCATAATTGTCTTTTAACCAAGGCACGATGGCCGAAGTATCCAAACCACCTGAGTAGGCCAACACGACTTTTTTTACACTCATCTCGCACCTCATGCTAAAAGTTGAACCAGCACCGCATTTTGCGCGTGCATTCTGTTTTCTGCTTGCTGTAATACCAGAGCTGCTTTGCTGTCCAGCAGTTCACTGGTCACCTCCTGCCCGCGATGGGCTGGCAGGCAGTGCATCAAATACTTACTACCTAAACGCTCCAAGACCGCACTGCTTAATTGGTAATCACCAAAGCGACGCAATTGCTCTGCTGCATCCATTGAATCGCCCATCGACACCCAGGTGTCGGTATAAATAGCCTGACAGCCGTGCGCCTCGGATACATGATGGCTCAAGTGCAGCGAAGCGCCAGTTTTTGCCGCTATCGCCTGGGCCTGTTGCAACACATGGCCATCCGGACCATGATTAGGTGGGGTGATCACCACCAAGCTCATACCAGAGAGCGCGGCTCCCAGCATCAGCGAATGACAAACATTGTTCCCATCCCCGACATAAGCCAATTTCACCTGTTGTAAATCACCAAAGGTTTCATGCAGCGTCAGCAAATCTGCCAGCGCCTGACACGGATGATACAAATCACTGAGTGCATTAATCACGGGCAAGCCGCTGCTGGCGGCCAGCTTCTCCAGTGTACTTTGCGTAAACACCCGAGCAACGATAGCGTCGGTCCAGCACGCCAGATTACGGCCAAAATCTTCCACGGTTTCACGTTGGCCTAAAGCACCGTTTTGTTGATCCAGATAGATGCTATGACCTCCGAGTTTCTGAATGCCAACATCAAAGCTCACCCGGGTGCGCAGCGATGGCTTCTCAAACAGCAAGGCGATACTCTTGCCGGCCAGAGCCTGCTGATACATTGCGGGTTGATGCTTGATTTGCAGTGCTAATTGCAACAACTGGTGCAATTGCTCTGGCTGCAGTTCATGCAACGACAGTAATTGGTGGAATGATTTCATAGCTTTACTCGCGTCATGTCGTATTAAACTGAAGGGTGAATGCAGGTGCCTACTGCCTGGCCTGCCAACAGGGCCAGCAATAAATCCGGTTGCTGCCAACCAGCCACCACGATACTGCGCTGAAGCGCCTGGGCGGTTTCCAGCGCGGCATCCAGCTTCACTTTCATGCCCCCCTGAATCACACCGGCAGCAACCAGACTGGCTGCCTCTGTCGCATGCAAATCTGCAATCAGGCTGCCATCGGCCTGTAAAATGCCCGGAACATCCGTTAATAACAATAGATCTCCCTGCAGCAACTGGCAAAGTGCAGCCGCAGCCAAGTCGGCATTGATATTCAGCAGTTCACCATCAAGATGGCCAATGGAACTAAGCACCGGGGTGAAGTCTTGCGCCAGCAGCACTTGCAATAACTCTGGTTTGCCTGGCAAGGCCTTAGCAACTGCTCCCAGCCGAGCGATACGCTCAAAACAACAGCTGCCACCGGCTCCCAGAGTAAGACCCACCGGCTTTAAGGCAGCACCATCAGCCAGGGCCACCAGCTCCGCATTCACAGCGCCTGCCAGAGCGCCAGCGATCACCGGCATCTGCTCTTTTGGCGACAGCCGCTGACCATCGATTTTTTCGGTCACAAAGCCAAACGTTTGCAACCAGCTTTCAACCTGGGCTCCGCCACCATGCACCAGCAGCAATGGCCGCTGCTGCTTGATGTGCTGGCAAACCGTTAACAAGGCAGAGATAGCGGCAGGCTCCTGCAACAAGCGACCGCCCAGCTTAACAACAAGTGGCCGAGACTTAGTCACGATAACCTCCTCCCTGCAAACCGGCTTGCTCCGGATAGCCATACTTTAGGTTGGCCAATTGCACTGCCTGGGCAGCAGCCCCTTTAAGCAAATTATCGATAGCAGAAACCACCAACAGTTGCTCCCCATCTTGCTGCCAGTGCAGATCGCAAAAACAAGTCCCCGCTACATCGGCTACATTCGGCGGCCGAGACAATAAGCGTACCATTGGTTTGTGCTGGTAATACTGCTGATAGACTGCATCAACCTCTGCTTTGTGGATGCCAGCTTTTAAACGGACACTGATGGTCGTCAAAATACCACGCTTAAAATTGCCCAGGTGCGGCGTAAACACCACTGGGCAGCCCAGCGTCTGCTCGATCTCCGGCCGGTGCCTGTGCTTAAAAAAGCCGTAAGGAGCCAAGCCTACTTCGCAAAAAGAAGTCCCCAGCGCTGCCTTTCGACCTGCGCCAGACACACCACTGATTGCATTAATCACCGGCACAGCGCCCTCTGCCAGTAACCCTGCTTGTACCAATGGCAATAAAGCCAGGCTGGAAGCCGTAGGATAACAGCCGGCAACAGCGAATAAAGATTGTTCCAGCTCAGATGCGCTGATCCACTCTGCCAGACCATAAGGTGCTTGCGCTAATAACAGCGGATGCTGATGGCTGTAGCCATAAAACTCCGGGTACAAGGCCGCGTCTTTTAAGCGAAAAGCACCGGATAGATCGAACACTACCAGACCGGCAGCCAGCAATTGCGGCGCCAGCGCTTCACTGGCCTCGTGCGGCAGCGCTAAAAAAGCAATATCGGCTCGTGTGGCAAGATCGGTCAGCTCTTCCGGTTGCCAGGGCAATACCGTAAGCTCCAACAGTCCGCTATAACGCGGGTACAGCGAAGCAAAAGATTCCGGTTCACGGTTTGCTGATGCATAAGCAGCCACCAACTCGATAGCGGGATGCTGACTGAGTAACTGCACCAGCTCCGCACCACTGTAACCAGCAGCACCCAGCACAATAGCACGCTTTTTCGACAGGACAACAGATTGAGATTGCGACATCGACGACTTTCCTCAGACGGATAAGTCGCTAGTCTACGCAGAGGAACCGCAAAAAACAAGAATTATTATGCTGATTTTATGAATTTATATCCAAAAAAGGCCAGGATAAACGGTTAGTCTGCCGGTAGCATTTTACCGGCAGATGACAAAAATACAGCTCGCTTCAGACACCTTCTTTGACCAGCGGACGCACGCCCAGCAGATGACAAATAGCATAGCTGAGTTCACTGCGGTTTAGGGTATAAAAGTGAAAATGATCCACCCCTTCCCGGCTCAGTACCTTGACCATTTCCATCGCAATATTGGCCGCCACCAGGTTACGGGTCGTCGCATCCTGCTCTAACCCTTCATAGGCTTTGTGCATCCAGCCAGGAACCGCCACATTGGTTAGTGCTGCAAATTTGATCAGCTGCTGAAAATTGGTCACCGGCAAAATACCAGGGATGATGTCGACATCAATGCCAATGGCAGCACAACGGTCACGGTAACGCAGAAATTTTTCTACATCAAAAAAGAACTGCGTGATGGCTCGGGAAGCACCGGCATCCACTTTGCGCTTTAAATTCAGTAGATCAAACTGGGTATTGGGGGCTTCAGGATGTACTTCTGGATAAGCCGCCACCGAAATATCGAAATCAGCCACTGAACGCAGGATCTCCACCAAATCGGCAGCATAAAGAGCCGGCTTTTCAACCGTTCCTGGCGGTAAGTCGCCCCGAAGTGCAACGATATGGCGGATGCCGTTGTCCCAGTAATCACGGGCAATTTGCTTTAATTCATCGACACTGGCATCTACGCAGGTAAGATGCGGCGCAGCAATGAGGCCTGTGCGTTGCTTGATGGATTTTATGATGTCGTGGGTGCGATCACGCTCCCCCGAATTGGCACCATAGGTTACGGACACAAAGCTGGGTGCCAATGGCGCTAAACGCTCAATCGACTGCCAGAGCGTTTGCTCCATCTGTTCAGTTTTCGGCGGAAAAAACTCAAAACTGACTTTTGCTTTGCCTTGCACATCGTGCAGGTTGCGGTTAATGGCTTCTAGAAATTGAGCATTAGCAAATGACATTTACGACGACCTCTGCAAATTGGCGGCAGATTGAGTAAGCAACTGATGTGCCAGCTGAGCAAGATCAGCATGGACGCCACCCGCGGTAACAGTGCGACCTGCACCAGGGCCTTTGATCACCAGAGGCAATTCCTGATACCAGTCGGATTCAATAACAAAAACATTATCACATGGCTGAATAGCCGCCAGAGGGTCACTGGCCGCTACGCTCACCAGCCGAACCCTGGCCTGCACGCCAGAATCACGGATGCTCAGCTCACCAATAAAGCGCAGCTGCAACTGATCCGCCCTGGCTTGCTGCAGATGCTGGGCCATTAAGGCATCAAAATCCGCGCGTTGCTGCCAAAACGCGTCCCAGCTATCCCCTGCCAGCGCGACGGGCAGCAAGGGCTCCAGTTCGATATCAGCCAGATCCAACGAACAACCCAGCTCACGCGCCAGTACCAATAATTTGCGTTGTACATCACGGCCGGACAAATCTTCACGTGGATCCGGCTCGGTATACCCCAGCTCTTTGGCTTGCAGCAACAACTCAGAAAATGCAGTGCTGCCATCATACTGACACAACAACCAGGACAAGGTGCCAGAGAAAATGCCACTAATGCGCCATACCGTATCGCCTGCCGCCTGCAAATCATGCAGGGCACGCTGCACCGGCAAGCCCGCACCTACGGTGGTGTTGCTAAGCCAGCTGAGCTTCTCTGCAGTCAGTTGGGCTAAAATGGCCTGATACTGGGTTTGAGGCAAAGTAACGCCTTGCTTATTGGCACTGATAATATGACAACCCGCAGCAATAAAGTCCGGGTATTGCTCAGCCAAAGTCATGCTTGGCGTTAAGTCAATCAATACCTTGGGAGCAGGTAACTGTGCAATTTGCGCCAGCAAACGCTGCTGATGCAAGGGCTCGGCCTGTTGCAACAACGCTGGCAGCTCCGTGGCGGCAACCGGCTGCAATACCATTTGACGTGAATTAAACACCGCAGCTAACTGCAAACCATGCTGGTGCTGGCAGCGGGCCTGATGCCCGGGCAGTAAGCGCAGAAACTCAGAACCCACATTGCCGGTACCCGCGACAATCAACTGAATATCTGTCCGCGGCTGGGTACAGCATTGATGAAGATCGGCAAAACTCACGGCAGATAACTCCTGTTCAAACAGCCAAACGGCCAGTTCTTTACTTTGGTAACTGTGGACCGGCTGCAACCGCTGAAGGCAAGCCGCTACATCGGCTGGCAAGACCTCCTGCTGAACAGGGGCCGGTTTCAGCCAGGCGACAGCATAGTAAGGCGTGGTGTCATGCACAGCATGCACCTGACGCTCAGCCAGCAATTGCACAGCTTGCTCCGCGACCTTAGCTGGCAACAGCCACAGATGAGCATCCGGCAACTGCGGCAAGGCAATCACGGGCTGTTGTAACTCATTGGCCAACCAGTTGGCATCGTACCCATTGAGCTCATGCATGCTAAGTAACACCATGCTGCTCAGATCGGTGACAAAACTAGCCTGGCAGCTTTCAGCAGGCACAATCTGACAACCTGAACGATGGGGCTCAAAGCTGGAGCGCACCTGCAACTGGGTGTCGCTGTTTTGCAATGGTGCCAGAGTACGGGCATGCAGTACCGGGTTGCCCAACTGGGCCAGCAGACAGGCCTGGCGCCAGCTGACCCGATGATAAGGAACCGCGGCCGATAGCCGGCGGGGGTCGCCGCTGTAAATTGCATCCACATCGGTCCAGATATGCACCTGTGCTGCCTGCACCAAACGGCCTAGAATGGTGGCTGAGTAGTCACTGCCATTGCGGCCGAGCGTCAGGCTTTTCCCGGCAGGATCACGCGCAATAAAGCCTGTTACTACCTGAATCCCCTCACAACGCACCGCTTGCAATCGTTGCTCCGATTCATCCCAACGAATTTGGTGCCGATCGACGGTTAAAAAGTCCCGGCTGTCCAACCAGTCGGCTGTAAGACCATACTGCCGCAGTAAGCGGCTAAGCAACAAAGCAGACAGAGACTCCCCCAGAGCCAGCACATCCGCGTCCTGACCGGCAATCACCAACGCAGGCAACAGTTGCAACCACTGCTGCAGTTGCTGCAAGACATCACTCTGGCGCTGCTCAGTCAGAACCTGACGAACCAAGGCCGTTAAATGTTCTGCCAGTGCAGCCACAGCCTGTTCAAGTAACTCCGGCTGCTGAGCAAGCTCCAGCAACTGATACAATTGATCGGTGGTTTTGCCGGGTGCAGAAACCACTACCCAGCACCCACTTATCGGGTGTTGCTGTGTCTGTTGCTGCCGTATAATGCTGGCTACAGCATGAAAACGGTTGGCATCGGCCAAACTGGTGCCACCGAACTTATGTACCTGGCTACCCTGTGGCCAGCTCTGGGCTGATAAAGCTTGATTCGTCATAATCTCACCATAATGCGTTCAGTGCCGGACTCAGCCGGCATGACTGCGATAACGCTGTGTTGTCCCCCACTGCCGAGCTGTCAGCCGCTTTGTCATCGCTTGCTGTAGCCTGACTGGCTCGTGCCAGGGCGCTAAAACCCTGAGCCAAATCCGCCAGCAAGTCTTCGATCGCTTCTATGCCAACAGACAAGCGCAACAGGGTTGGGCCTATGCCCGCTGTTTTTTGGGCTTCCGCACTCATCGATGCATGCGTCATGCTTCCCGGATGGCAAATCAGGCTTTCAATACCCCCCAAAGATTGGGCCAGGGTAAAACAATGCAGTGCATCCAGAAAATGCTGCAACAAGCCTGGCTCAACCGCCAAATCAAAGCTAAGCATGGCTCCAAAGCCTTGCTGTTGTGCTTTCGCTATGGCATGGCCCGGATGATCCTCCAGGCCTGGATAATAGACTTTGCTGACTAACGGCTGCTGCTGTAAAAAAGCCACGATACATTCGGCATTGATTTGATGCTGTTGCATCCGTGGTGCCAGGGTTCGTAAGCCACGCAGCGTCATATAGGCGTCAAAAGCTGCTCCGGTAATGCCAAGACAATTGGCCCACCACTTAAGTTCATCGCCAGTGGCCTGATCGGCGCAAATCAAAGCACCGGCCACCACATCGCTATGACCATTGATGTATTTGGTGGTGGAGTGCACCACCAGATCAGCTCCCAGCGCCAAAGGTTGCTGCAAGACCGGTGATAAGAAGGTGTTATCTACCACCACTTTGGCACCAAGCGCTTTGGCCAGGTGACACACCGCAGAAATATCTGTAATTTGCAGCAAAGGATTGCTGGGCGTTTCCAGCCAGATCATCGCCGGCCTGGCCGCACGGATCTGTTCTGCCCAATCCGCTTGCTGAAAATTCACAATCACCAGCTTAAAGCTCTGCTTACGCTCAGCCAGATTAGTAAAGAGACGATAACTACCACCATAGCAATCGTGTGGGATCACCAGGGTATCAGCCGGTGTTAACAGCTGCAGAGCCAACAGGCAAGCCGACATCCCAGTGTTGGTGACAATGGCTTTGGCTCCCCCTTCTAACGCTGCCAACGCCTCTGCCAGCACGTCACGGGTTGGGTTGTTGGAGCGGCTATAGTCGTATGGCCCGGCCTGGCCCAAAGCCTTTAACCGATAGGTTGTGGTCAGATAGAGTGGTGGCGTCACTGCTTCGTGGGCAGGATCCTGAGCAATACCAGCTCGTGCGGCAATGGTAGCAAAGTGACCGTGGCTCATAACATGGCTCCCGCAACTATTTAGATGTTTAGACGTCTAAAAGTATAACCAGATAAATGGCGATGTCAAAACTTTTCTCTGCTAAGATAAAGCAAATTGCCAGCTGGCTATTTGACTGGAACAGCAAAAGAGTTAAAATTTCGGCACTTGCTGACACCAGCCATCAAGATGGATCCATTGCACTGGTGATCAAGCCCCCGATTACGACAACTACAAGGTATTGTTATGGCTAAATGGAATGGTGAATACATTCACCCCTATGCGGAACACGGTAAAAAATCCGAACAAGTCAAAAAGATTACGGTGTCCATTCCGCTGAATGTATTAAAAGTTTTAACCGATGAGCGCACCCGCCGCCAGGTCAATAACCTGCGCCATGCCACCAATAGCGAATTGCTGTGCGAAGCTTTTTTACATGCCTTCACTGGCCAGCCACTGCCAGGCGATGACGACCTGCGTAAAGACAGCCCGCATCAGATCCCACAAGAAGTGCGTGATATTCTAACCAGCATGGGCAAGCCAATCCCGGAAATCATCGAAGCTGAAGACGCTGAAGATTAATGCCGCTTACCAGCCATAAAAAACCGCAGCCCAAGCTGCGGTTTTTTTATGAAAATCTACCTACAATAAAACAGTTAAGGCACCAGTCTTGCGACACCGGAGGCGACAGCTGCCTCGGATACGGCTTTGGAAACCCGATCCAGCAGGCGTGGGTCCATCGGTTTTGGGATGATGTACTCAGGGCCAAACTCCAGGGCTGTAACCTCGGCAGCTTTTAGTACCGCCTCTGGTACGGGCTCTTTTGCTATGTTGCGAATAGCATGCACCGCTGCAATCTTCATCTCATCATTGATGACACTGGCCCGGACATCCAAAGCGCCACGGAAAATAAACGGAAAGCAAAGTACATTGTTCACCTGGTTCGGGTAATCTGAGCGCCCTGTCGCCATGATGATATCGCTGCGGCTGGCATGAGCCAGTTCAGGCTTAATCTCCGGATCCGGGTTAGAGCAGGCAAAAATCACCGGCTTATCTGCCATCAGTTTCAAGGCTTCAGCTGGCAGTACATCCGGGCCGGATACCCCGACAAACACATCGGCGCCTTCGAGTGCATCTTCCAGTGTGCGCTTGTCGGTATTATTGGCAAACAGCTTTTTGTACTCGTTCAGATCATCCCGGCGGGTATGGATCACCCCTTTGGTATCCAGCATGTAGATGTATTCACGCTTTGCCCCACATTTGATCAGCAGCTCCATGCAGGCAATGGCGGCAGCACCAGCGCCCATGCAAACGATGGTAGCATCACCGATATCTTTCCCCTGAATTTCCAACGCATTCAGCATGCCAGCAGCGGTGACAATGGCGGTACCGTGTTGATCGTCGTGAAACACCGGAATATTGCAGCGCTTAATCAGCTCTTTTTCAATTTCAAAGCACTCCGGAGCCTTGATATCTTCCAGGTTGATGCCACCAAAGGTGTCAGCTATGTTGGCCACGGTATTGATAAACTCTTCGGTGGTGCGGTGGCTCACTTCAATATCAATGGAATCAAGGTTAGCAAAACGTTTGAATAACAGGGCCTTCCCTTCCATCACTGGCTTGGATGCCATCGGGCCAAGATTACCCAGCCCCAGGATGGCCGAGCCATTGGAAATTACCGCAACCAGATTACCCTTGGCGGTGTACTTGTAAACATCGTCCGGGGTCTCGGCAATGCAGCGCACTGGTTCAGCTACTCCCGGACTGTAAGCGAGCGCCAGGTCGCGCACGGTTTCGGCCGGTTTGCTGATTTCGATACTGATTTTGCCAGGTGTCGGCTCGGCGTGATACTTCAGTGCTTGTGCTTTAAAATCGGACATGATGTTTTCCTGAATAGATTTGTAGGGTGCAGTTTGGTCACGGAGCATGACCATTCGTGACGGGCTTCTTGCTTGACACTGCATTGTTATTTTATCTGTTGAGCGCTTGGAAAAGAATCCTTGTTCCGCACCTCGTACCAGTTGCCATGCCTACCAAAGATTAGTGCATTTACTCTGGAAGTAAAGCCGTCTGGAATGATTTATAGCAAGTTTTTTTAGTCACGCCAAGCAGCAACGTAAAAGTGCCAGTCAAGCTATAACGATGGATGCAACAGAGGTGAATGATGATGCAGCAGCTAAAGGAGAAAGCCAGAATCAAGCAGCTTTGGATTCTGGCTGTATTGCATAAAATTTTTTCTGCGGCTTACGACTGACCTTCTTCTACCCGGAAAAAGCGAATCGCTAAAGGGTAATTTTTGACAATGCCGTCCTTTGCCCGCAGTGCCCCCATAATCGCAAAGACGATATTGCACACCACCAAAGCAATCATCAATGGAATACCTATTAATACCACCATCAACAACAAGGAAACAAAACCATATATGACCGCGCTGATGATCCAGTTAAATACCACCTTGCCCTGCTGGTCAATGTACTGATCTTCCTTGCGCGTTAACCACATCACCAAAGGCACAACCCAGCCCAGCAATGGCAGAATAAAAGCACAAAGCTGAGCCAGGTGCATCAACATGCTGTAACTGCGAACATCATTGAAATCCAGGCCAGCCGAGGCGGCAGCAGCTGGCTGGTTCAGTATTTTTTCTTTTTGCTGTTGGAACTCTTCTTCAGTAATCACTCCCTGAGCTTTTAGCTCATTGAGTTTTTCCAGTTTGTCCAAATCCATGTTGCTTCCCCCATTAAGATTCGCAACTTACTATAAACGAATGAAAATCCAAAAGTACAGCACTAAAAAAAAGTTAACGCTCCCAGTAAGCTTCTTCCAGGCTATCTTCCCGCTCCGGTAAACCTTTACTTAGCCTGGAGGCATACTGCACCAGAATTTCATAACTAACGCGGTTGGCGTACTTGCAGATTTGCGCAAAGGACGAATAGGCCAGATAAGGTTGCTCATGTTTGCTCGACATTGGCTGCAGCTGACGGTGATGATGATTGGCCGCCATATCATGCAATACCGCCGCTAAAGCACCATCACCGGCGCCATTGGTGTTGGCGATGCGCTCCGGTCCGCCAAGGTAAGGATCGATATGCGAATACACTTTCAGGGGTTGGCGGCAGTCCCGCCGTAACATCGGCCGGCTGAATTCGTAACGGTTAAAATCGGCCAGGCTGCCTGATTTAATCGGATGGCTGGTTTCCCGCTTGAACGTCTCATCGGTATAGCCACAGAGATACAGGCCATCTGCTCCTGCCGTAATCAGCACCATATCGACCCACTCCAGTATGGCCTCTGCCGCCAATAACGGATCCGCCAGGCCAGTCAGCGCTTCAGCCTCCTGCTCATTCATGGCCAGGATCTGTACATGCTGCTCTGCAGTATGCTGAATCGTTGTCCGCAGCTCTTCAACCAGATGCCGCGTTCCCAGGCTCATTACCACAGGAACCTGCTTGTCATTCGCCAGTTGCAGGGTATGCTGCATTGCATCAATAATCGGCTGGCCGCTAGCGCGCAGAGGGTATGCACTGAGCACCAGCGCAGAGGCATTGCTTACCAGTTGGGCTGGTATGCCTGCCGCCGTAAGCTGATCCATATCCCCCGGATCAATCACAAAGGTGCGCTCACCATCCGGCGTGATCAAAGTAATGCCCCGGCCAATGTCGCCCTGCACCCCCTGCAAATGATTTAAATCCACCTTACTGCTGGTATGACACAGATAATGGTAGGCGGGTGACCCCAGAGTAATATTGGCAGACATCACACCAAGCAACACGGATTTATCATCCGCCAGTACCGAGTAGTTGTGCACGGTATTGCCAATGGTGCCGCCGGCAAAATGATCGGATATTGCGCCAGAGCTAAGTAATTGCTGGTAGATCGTATTGGCTTTGGCATGCTCTACCAGATTGGACAATCCTTTGCCAATACCATGCTGCTGCAGGAAAGCATCTTCCACTTTGGCGACGACATCGACAATGACCTGATCCAGACCAATCACATAGGTATCCCGCCCCGGCACAACCTCGAAACGAGGTAACTCTGGTTTAGGTGCCGACACCGGAAAATAGTGTTTTATCTTACGATGACCAGGGAACTTCATATGTGTACCAGCCTTTGCCGCGAAAAAAGGGGCGACAGTGTACTTGATTGTTCAGCTTCAGGCTACTTCGTCGCGCAGGAAAACCAGCTCATTGTTGCTGGATCCTTCAGCACTGTAGTAATAACCAGCACTGTTAAAGGCTTTTAATTGCTCAGCCGAGCGAATACGCTGCTCAATAACATAACGCGCCATCAAACCTCTGGCTTTTTTGGCATAAAAACTGATTACTTTATACTGGCCATTTTTCCAATCTTTAAATTGCACATTCAGCACCCTGGCCTGCAAGGCTTTTGGCCGCACTGCCTTAAAGTACTCCTGTGAAGCCAGATTCAGCAGCAGATCCGAGCCTAACTCAGCCAACTGCTGGTTCAACTGTGCGGTAATTCGCTCTTGCCAGAAGGCATAGAGTGTTTCTCCAGCAGCTGTTTTTAATCGGGTGCCCATCTCCAGCCGGTAGGCCTGCATCAGATCAAGGGGGCGTAATACCCCATAAAGGCCACTTAAGATACGTAAATGCTGCTGAGCATAGCGTAAATCATCAGGCGACAAGCTGCTGGCATCCAGCCCCTGGTAAACATCGCCATTAAAAGCAAACACAGCCGGGCTGGCATTGTCTGCGGTAAATGGCAACTGCCAATCAGCAAAACGGGCGGCGTTGAGCCCGGCCAGCTTATCGCTCAATTTCATCAGCCTGGCAATATCTACCGGCGTTAATTGCCGGCATACATCAATCAATTGCTCAGCATCGGCTAACATCGCAGGTTGTGTTAGCGTATCTACAGGCGCTTTGCGCTGCATGGCCAGGTCTTTGGCTGGAGAAATTACCATTAACATCATTTAAGCTTCCACTAGTGATTCAGTGCCAGTTTCAGGCTGATCGTTCTGACGAATCGTCCTGAACCGGCAGGGTATAATGAACGGAGAGTTTCTGGTACAACGCATCGAATCGGCGTTGACCGGCAGCCTCCAGCTCACTTTGTTGTAAAGTCCGGCACACCAACTGCAGCATAGGCTGTACTTTGGCCGCCGGCGGCAAGCTGGCCAGACTTTGCCATAAACTCAAGGCCAGATTGCTGTTGCCTGGCATAAACAAAAAAGCTTGCCACAGCCGGCTTACTGCATGCTGAAATGATTGCTGGCGGTAGTATTGCTGGCCTTGCTGCATCCAGCCACGTACGTCCTGGCACAACTGTGCAAGTTGCTGCTGCCAGAACTCGCTGCTGGCCGCCTCAACAGCAGCCACCAGATCTGAGCCATAACGGCGCTGCGGTAGTTGCGCAGCCAGAATATCGGCAGCTTTGCTATCTCCCAGCGCCAGGGCCAGTAAAGCAAAGTCAACCACTGCTGCCACCGGCAACTGTTGCCAGTTCAATGACGCCAGCTCAGTATACAATGCTCTTGCTATGAGCACATCACCCTGCAGTATCGCTATACGGGCTTGCAACAGCTGCAGTTCAGGCTGTAAATTGTCGCTCTGAAAACGTTTTGGAATAGCTTGCAGGCACTCTTCTGCCTTACTGAGTAATAAAGCTGGTTGCGCGGGTTTGCTGTGCTGCAGCTTCCACAACAACAACCGGGCTGGATTCAGGTAATGCTGTGGTGAGTCCAGCGCACTGTAGCGAAACTGCTGAGCAACTTTTTGCCACAACCGAATAGCGTCATCCCACTGCAACGAGATAGCCGTAATCGTTGCGAACACCCTTGCCGCATCAACGCTTTGTGGCAATACCCGTGTCAACTCTTGACTCAGGCTCAATGCCTGCTCTGGCTGTTGTTTCAGAGTCAGCCGGATCAGCCAGTCCAATGCTTCAGGCCTGGTTTCTTCTGTTTTGCTTAACTCTAACAGTTGCGCCTGTGCTGCAGCGATTTGTCCATGTTGCAACCAGGCGATCGCCTGCCCTAAGGCAGCCCAACTAAATGCCCGGGTTTGCAACAACTGCTGATACAAGGTGGCAGCCAATTCTGCCTGCCCGTTGAGCAACAACAGTTCCGCTTTTAATCGCAGCGCATAGAGGGCATGCTGTGGAGCATCCTTCACCACCCGATCGCACTCTAACAGTGCTTGCGGGACCGATGCATTGAGTGCCTGAAACACCTTACGCACAGCCATGCGCTGTTGAATGGCCCGCGCCAGTCGTTTTTCCAGCGTCAGGTAGGTAAAAGGCTTCTGAATGTAACAATCGGGTTGCCGCTCAATAAGACCAAACAATGGTTGTCGCATTGACTCGGCACTGGTCAGCACCACGCAACATCCTGGTTTGAGTTGCTCCCGCTTTTTTAACGCTTCAAACAATTGATACCCATTCAAGCCATCTCCTAACTGAAAGTCGGCTAGAATAAAGTCAAAGCTGTATAGCTCCGCTTTTTCCAGCGCTGCCTGAGCATCCGGAACGGCGGTAATGTGTTCGAAACCAATCTGCTGTAGCATACCCCGAATGGATGCGCGGATTGGCTCGCAATCATCGACCAGCAAAATACGCTTTGTTTGATAAAAACTGCTTTGGAAAATCATGGACATCCTGTGGTAAGTTTCCAGGCACGGGTAAGGATTGTTACCCTGTCACGGCACTATAGTAATAACAGCTGGTCTGCGCAATCGCTTTTGCCGCTGAAGTACGGCTAACAACGCAGGGAACGCAACAGCGTGTTGTAATTTTCCTACATTAATTTATGATAAACGCTGAAAAAAGAATTTTTCGGCCAAAATGATGGTAATAAAACAATATGAGTACGCTACTTGAACAGCTAAAAGCCGTAACCACCGTTGTGGCAGACACTGGCGATTTAGAGTCCATCGCGCAGTTTACACCGGTCGATGCCACCACCAACCCATCCTTATTGCTCAATGCCAGCCAGCAAGCTGCCAGCCAGGAGCTACTTGCCAGCGCCATCCGCTATGCCAAAGCCAAGTGTACGGATACAGCGGGTCAGGTGCAACTGGCCTGCGACAAGTTTGCCGTTGAGGTCGGCACAGCAATCAGTAAACTGGTCCCTGGCCGGGTCTCCACCGAAGTAGACGCCCGGCTGTCGTTTGACAGCCAAGCCACCATAGATAAAGCCAGGCAATGCTTAGCGCTTTACCGTGAAAATGGCATCGGGCCTGAGCGGGTGCTCATTAAAATAGCATCAACCTGGGAAGGTATTCAGGCCGCACGGGTACTGGAGCAAGAAGGTATCCAATGCAACCTGACCCTGTTATTTCATCAAGCCCAGGCCATCGCTTGCGCTGAAGCAGGTGTGTTTCTGATCTCACCTTTTGTTGGCCGTATTCTGGACTGGTACAAAGCAGCAACCGGCATGGATTACACCGCAGAAACAGATCCTGGCGTGCTATCGGTTCGCGACATTTACCACTATTACAAGTTGCATGGCTATAACACCATCGTCATGGGCGCGAGCTTCCGCAACACTGGGGAAGTACTGGCTTTGGCAGGCTGCGATCGTTTGACCATCAGCCCGGCACTATTAAAAGAGCTGGAGCAACAACAAGGCGAGCTTAAGATTCACTTAAAAGATGATGGTAAGCGTCAACAACCACCGACGCCTTTGTCTGAAGCAGCCTTCCGCTGGGCCTTGAATGAAGATGCCATGGCTACTGAAAAATTAGCCGAAGGGATCCGGAAGTTTGCTGCCGACCAGCGTAAACTGGAACAACTGGTGCAGCACCAATTAACTCAGTAACTATATCAGAAGGATTGAATTATGAGCGCCCCCTGGTCTGCCCTGCAGCAATTAGCATCCGAGCCTTTTTCTTTGCGGCAGGCATTTCAGCACGATCCTGAACGAGCCAGCCGTTATCGCTTATCTGCCTGTGGTATTGAGCTGGATTATTCAAAAAACCTGATCGATGCCAAGCGCTGGCAAAGCCTGCTGGCTTTAGCGCAGACAAGTGATATTGCTGCCTTGCGCGATCGCATGGTTTCCGGCGAGTCCATCAATCATACCGAGCAGCGTAGCGTTGGCCATATGCGCTTACGCTTGCCTGATGCAGCCTTATCGGAGCTAAAAGACCCGACACTGGCAGCTGAGATCCGCCAGTGCCGTCAGCAGATGACAGCGCTGGTCAGTCAATTGCACCAACAACGGTACCTGGGCTATACCGGCAAACCCATCCGTGATGTGATCTGGGTTGGTATTGGTGGCTCATTATTAGGCCCGCAAATGGCTTGTGAAGCCCTTAGCCCCTATCATCAAAGCCCGGTAAAACTACACTTTGCCGGTAACATTGATGGCGCTGTCGTCCATGATATTTGCCGTCAGCTAGAGCCGGACACTTGCCTGGTGGTGGTCGCCTCCAAGTCGTTTGGTACCGAGGAGACCCGTGAGAATGCGTTGAGCTTGCGGCAATGGTTCCTCGACAAGGGCGCCGATCAGGCAGCCATTGCCCGCCACTTTTGGGCAACCAGCTCCAATATCCAGGCTGCCGCTGATTTTGGCATAGTGCCTGAACACATTCTTCCGATGTGGGACTGGGTGGGTGGCCGTTACTCCATTTGGTCGGCCATTGGCCTGCCTTTAGCACTGTTGCTCGGTAATGAGCAATTTGAAGACTTCCTGGCCGGTGCTCATGCCATGGACCAGCACTTTTTGCAGGCCGATTTTGCCAGCAATATGCCCGTAACCCTGGCGTTGCTCGGGATCTGGTACATCAATGGCATGGGCTGCCAAAGCCAGGCGTTGCTACCGTACAACCATTACCTGCGCCTGCTGCCTTCCTATGTGCAACAATTGGATATGGAGAGCAATGGCAAGCAGGTGGATCATCAGGGGCATACTCTGCCATATGCCACAGCACCTGTCATTTGGGGGGATGCCGGAACCAACGGTCAACATGCTTACCACCAATTGCTGCATCAAAGCCAGTTAACCATACCTGCCGATTTTATTCTTGCTGCCAAACCGAAGCATGCGCTGGCTGATCACCATCTGCGCCTGGCTGCCCACTGTTTTGCGCAAACTCAGGCCTTAATGCAAGGGAAAACCATTGAAGAAGCCAAGGATGAGTGCCTGGCCCAAGGCATGACAGAACAGCAGGCCAGCAAGCTGGCACCACACAAGGCTTCACCGGGCAACAAACCGAGTAATACCTTACTGTTACCTGAACTTTCGCCATATTACCTGGGCGCTTTGCTGGCCTTGTATGAGCATAAAGTGTTTTGTCAGGGCGCCATCTGGCAACTGAACTCCTTTGATCAGTGGGGGGTAGAGTTAGGTAAACAGCTCTCAGGCCCGATTTATCAGGCGCTCAATGGCAAAGCAGCCCAGTTCGATAGCTCGACCGCTGGCTTACTCGCCAGCCTGCAGAGACATCTGACCAGCTAATAAAATGCAGAAAATGTCATCATACTGTCACTCTGGTGCTTTATTTTTAACGCTGTCTATGGTACACCTTTGTTGAAAATAACAACAACATCAGAGAGGCAGCTGAATGGAAAGCTTCGAAGACTTACTGAATATGTTGGAACGACCCGCGCAAAAAGCGCGCGGTGCCGGGAAGCGCAAATGGCGGGAAATTGAAGCCATGAAAGAGCGGCAGCGATTGAAGCGCGAACTAGCCGACATGGACTGGACCATTGAACCTGAGCTGGATGACATCGAGTTATTTTAATAAAAACGCCCACATCGCACGATGTGGGCGTTTTTATTTATAGCCTGCTGTTACCACTCTACCTGCATGGGCAACTGCCAATCTATTGGCTGCTGTCCATGTGCCTGCAACGCTTGGTTGGTTTGTACAAAGTGATTGCAGCCAAAAAAGCCACGGTAAGCCGATAACGGTGACGGATGCGGTGCCGTTAACACGGTATGCTGCTGACGCTGTATCAATGCCGATTTGCGAATAGCATGAGATCCCCACAGCAAAAACACCACATGCCGGGCCCGAGCACTGATGGTTGCAATCACCTGATCAGTAAACTGCTCCCAGCCCAGGTCCCGATGTGAATTGGCCTGATTCGCCACCACAGTCAGCGCCGTGTTCAGCAACAAAACGCCTTGCTCTGCCCATGCTTTCAGGTAGCCATGTGTTGGGATTTGATAGTCCGGATACTCCAGCGCCAGCTCTTTGTACATATTCCGTAACGATGGCGGCACGGCCACCCCGGGACGAACTGAAAATGCCAACCCATGCGCCTGATTCGGACCATGGTAAGGATCTTGCCCCAGGATCACAACTTTCAAATCACGAAAGGGCGTCAGCTTAAAAGCACTGAATACGTCTTTTTCCGGTGGATAAATCACCTGACCGGCAGCACGTGCCTGCTGCACTTGCTGTATGATCTGTTGAAAATAGGGCTGATTTTTCTCAGCCCCTATCACATCAGCCCACTCAGGCATTGGCTGTCACCTCGTTTAGTAATCGCTCCAAAGCTGCAAAATCTGCCGACAGCTCCAGGCTCAGACTTGGCTCCGCCTGACACTTTGCCAGCACAGGCGGTAAGGCTATGGGGCAGCCCAGAATATTTTCCACCTGCTCTTTAAACTTGGCCGGATGCGCTGTTCCCAGAAAAATACCGATTTCACCAGGCTGCAACGAACGCTTCAGTGCTTTGTAAGCCACCGCAGCATGCGGCTCACTGATGTAACCATCAGCAGCCAGCTGGCGCATTCCTAATTGAGTATCGTCTTCATCCACGGCTACGGCTTCGAGCTCCTCACGCCGGATCATACCTTGCTCCAGCAAGGCTTCAACCCGGGGCCAATTGTTTGGCGCGCTGATATCCATGGCATTAGACAAGGTTGCCTGAGTGGTTTTTGGCAACCACTGACCGTCCCGCCAGTACCGGGGGACCGTATCGTTGATGTTGGTAGCAGCCACCATACGCTTAAATGGCAGCCCCATGGCTTTCGCAATCAGGCCTGCCGTCACATTGCCAAAATTACCACTGGGGACCGCGAAGACCACATCCTGACGCCGCTCTGCCGGCACCTGTGCCAGGGCTTCGAAGTAGTAACAGACCTGCGCTAACAAGCGACTGATGTTGATCGAGTTGGCAGAGTTGATATTCAGCCGCTGTACCAGTTCCTTGTGATCGAATACCTGTTTTACCAGCGCCTGACACTGATCAAAGTCCCCTTCAATCGCAACACTGGTGATATTCTCCCCCAGAGTAGAGAACAGCTTTTCCTGCAAACTGCTGATTTTTCCCTTCGGGTACAAAATCACCACCTGCACACCTGGCTGACGATAAAAAGCCTGCGCTACCGCAGCACCGGTATCACCGGATGTTGCCGTCACTATGGTTACTTTTTGCTGTTGCTGCGCTTTTGCCAATGCCTGCGCCATAAAACGGCCACCAAAGTCTTTAAATGCCAGGGTCGGACCATGAAACAGCTCGAGACAATAGAGTTCCTCTTTCACCAACTGCAAAGGCGCCGGGAAAGTGAATGCCTGTTGCACCATGTGCTGGATTTCGTCCGGTGAAAGCTCATCACCGAACAAAGCTTGCATGATGTGACTGCTGCGCTCGACCAGAGGGAGCTCCAACAAAGCCTCACAATCCAGTGTTGGCCACTCGGTTGGGAAAAACAGTCCTTGTTGCTGACCAAGGCCAGTTCGCACGGCCTGTAAAAAGCTCACTTGCTCGCTGGCAACTTTCAAATTAACTAACTGCATTGCGTTGGATCCTTCAGTGTGCGGGCGCCTTGCGGCGCAAGTCGACAAATATGCGTCATTGCATCCTGATTCTTTTCATAATGAGCCGCCAGATAAGCGGCAGCCTGCTCTGCTATCTGCTCTGACGAACAAAGGGCAAATACCGTTGGACCAGCGCCGGATATCCCCAGATGTGCTACACCAAGCCCGGTTAATGCCTGTCGTAATGCTGGCAACTCCGGCATCAATAAAGCGCGGGCAGGCTCGGCCACCACATCCTGCAAGGCTGCCAGTGCCTCGGCTTCATCCTGAACGTACATTGCCGAAATAAAACGGCTGAGCCCAGCTGCAAAGTCGATGCAGGTGGCAAGTGGCAACTGCGGTGGAATGGCCTCTCTCGCTGCTTTGGTCGACAAGGTGGTACCAGGATAACAAAGCACTACCCGCCAATGGTCAAACCAGGGTAAAGCTCGACTCAGGCGGCTACTGCCCGGTAGCATCAGTTGCAGCCCGCCAAGGTATGATGGCGCTACATTGTCATAATGCACCGAACCACTGACACCACCTTCGGCCTCGGCCATGAGCTGTAATAAATCAGGCTTAGACAATGGTTCGCCAAAATAATGATTAAAAGCGTAGCAGGCCACTACTATAGAGCAGGCACTGGAACCAAGTCCACTGCCAACCGGCAACTCTTTATGTAAGTGCAGCTCCAGCCCCGGCAGCTCTTTACCTAATCGCTGTTGAAACAACTGATAACAACGCAAAATAAGGTTGTGGTCGGTATCTGTTGGCAGTTGATGGTGATAACGGCCACTGAGGCTAAGGTGGCTCTGAGCACACTCGGCACGAATTTCCAGCACATCCCCCAGCAATTGCCCATTGACAGGCTCAAAAGCAGCCCCTAATAAATCAAAGCCCACGCTGAAATTGCCGGTCGAAGCCGGTGCATAATAATACTGTGTCATGCGATGTAGCTCCGTCTTAAACTTCTTGCTGCCAGGACAACGTACGTAAAATGTCGCTGAACACCCCAGCCGAAGTCACCGCTGCACCAGCCCCATAACCACGCAGCACAAAGGGGATCGGTTGGTAGTAGCGGCTATGAATTGCCAGGGCATTCTCGCCATCTTTCACTTTAGCCAGAGGATGATCATCAGTCAGGGCTTTGATAGCGACCTGGCACTTGCCATCCCGGATTTCACCGACATAACGCAGTACCTTGCCTTCAGCCTGAGCCACCGCAACCCGTTTGGCAAAGCTGGCATCCGCCTGCGGCAGCCGGGCCAGAAAGTCATCAATGGAACCAGAGGCATCAAAATCAGCCGGCAACACGGACTCCACCGCTACCTGATCCAATTCCAGCTCTAGCCCCGATTCACGCGCCATGATCAGTAACTTACGCGCTACATCCATGCCGGATAAGTCATCACGCGGATCAGGCTCCGTAAAGCCCATCGCCTTCGCTTTCATGGTCACTTCTGACAAGCTCAGTCCCTGCTCCAGCATGCCAAAAATATACGACAAAGAGCCGGACAAAATACCTTCAAAGGCCAGTAACTCATCACCGGCATTCAGTAATCCCTGCAAGGTATCTATCACCGGCAGACCAGCTCCAACGGTGGTTTCATATAAAAAACGTCGCCGGTGTTGTTGTGCCGTCTGGCGTAACTGACGGTAGTAGCCCATGCTGGCAGTATTGGCTTTTTTATTGGGGGTAACCACATGAAAGCCGGCTGCCAGAAAATCTGCATATTGCCCGGAGATGGCTTCTGCACTGGTGCAATCTACCAATACAGGATTGATCAAGTGCTGCTCCTGCACAAACTGACAAAGTGCCTGCAATGAAAATTTCTGCTTGCTGCCAGCAAGCTGTGTTTGCCAGCCGCTTAAGTCGACCCCATCCGGCTGCAGCAACAACTGCTGGCTGTTGGCGATCCCATAGACTTTTAGCTTGACATGGCGTTGCTGAAGAAAAGCCTGTTGCCGCTTGATTTGTGCCAACAGTTCAGCGCCCACCACACCACAGCCAACAATAAACACGTCAATGCTGGGAATATGACTGAAAAAGTTTTCATGACACACTTTCACCGCATCCTGACAGGATGATTGCGCCACTACCGCCGAAATAGAACGCTCACTGCTGTCCTGCGCGATAGCGACCACGTTGACTCTGGCTTGTGCCAGCGAGGCAAAGAACTTGGCGGCAACCCCTTTATGCTGGCGCATACCGTCACCAACCAGACTGACAATGGCCATATCAGCGGCGATATCCAAAGGCCGCAACAGGCTGTTTTGCAGCTCCAGCTCAAATTCACTTTCCAGCGCTTTTTGCGCTGCCGTCAGATGCAGTTGCGGCACACAGAAGCTGATGCTGAATTCTGATGAGGACTGCGTGATTAGATTCACGGATATATTCGCTCTGGCCATGGTGGCAAAGACCCGACTGGCCATCCCCACCACCCCTTTCAACCCGGGGCCTGACACAGTGATCAGGGCTAAGTGTTGCAAGCTGGAAATGCCTTTTACCAGAGACTCGCCATCGCCCTGACTGGCGATGCAGGTACCCGCTGCTGTTGGATTCAGTGTGTTTTTGATGTAGCAAGGGATACCATAACGGGCCAATGGGCCAATGGTTTTGGGGTGCAGTACCTTGGCACCAAAATAAGACAACTCCATGGCTTCATCGTATGAGAGACGCTCAATCAGCTGCGTTTGTTTCACCTGACGGGGATCGGCACTGTACACCCCATCGACATCGGTCCAAATTTCACAGGCTTTGGCCTGAATACTGGCCGCAACAATTGCTGCCGAGTAGTCAGAGCCGTTGCGCCCAAGCAAACAGGTTTCCCCTTGTGCATTGCTGGATACGAAGCCAGCCAGCAGATATACCTGCGCCGGCTGAGCGGCCATGGCAGCTTTTAAAGCCAACTCAGAGCCTTTAATATCAGCCGTGGCATTCAGATAATCACCTTCACTGCGTACACAGTCAACGGCTGATAACAAAGCCACTTTAATGCCTTGTCCCTGCAATAAAGCCTGCATCAATACCACACTGAACTGCTCACCTAAACCCAGTAATTGTGCTTTGATGTGATCGGGGCAATGGCGCAGCAATTGGACTCCCTGCAGTCGCTGCGTGAGCATGCTTAATTGCTCTGCTATTACAGCATGCACCGGGCTGAGCACTGCATGTCCAACCACAGCTTCAGCTTCATTAAGTAATTGTTGATAGCGCTGTTGCAGACTAAGCAGCAAGTCCTGATAGTCTGCCCCCATGTACGCCAGATCGGTCAGCTCCACCAACAGATTGGTCACGCCCTGAGGTGCAGATAAGACCAGACACAGCTCAGTCTGCTGAGCAGTCTCCGCCACAATGGCTGCCACCCCCTGAAAGCGCGCTACTGAGGCCAGCGAAGACCCACCAAATTTAAGCACTCGCATGTTTTACTCCTGAATCATTCCACTTGTTGGTCTCTATTCATACTTGGTTGCAGCAACGGGTCTTAGCGCCCTTAAACAAAAAAACCCGTGACGGGTGAGGTCACGGGTTTTTTGGCGACAAAGCACCACCGACCTCCTACCCCGACAGGGTGGTGGTAATAATAATGGTGGTGGTGAGTGTCAGTAATTTTTTCATAGAGCCCATAATGCCCAGACTTTCAGACGTCTGTCAATAGTAAATCACCAGGGGTAACAGCTTACTTTTGCCGGTACTCTGGCATCGCTTGCTGATAACAAGTACTGCGATTACGTCCCTGACGCTTTGAGCTGTACAAAGCAACATCGGCACAACGTAGTAAATCCTGAGGCTCCTGCAGCTCTTGCTGCCCCAACTCGGCCACCCCCAGGCTGATGGTGGCACGAATGATATTCTGGTTAAACAACAACTGATGTTCTGCCACTCGCTGGCATATCCGTTCGGCTACCTCTGCCGCTCCTTGCAAAGCAGTATTTGGCAGGATGATACCAAACTCTTCGCCACCATAACGCCCCAAAAAATCCGACTCACGCAGCAAGCTTTGAATGTAGGCAGCCAACTCGATCAGCACAAAGTCTCCCCCGAGATGGCCATAGTGATCATTCAGTAACTTGAATTTATCCAGATCAAATAAAATAAGTGATAAAGGCTGATGGTAGCGTTTGGCACGCAGAAACTCAGACTGCAGCAACTGCTCCCAGTAGCTACGGTTGTAAACCTTGGTTAAACCGTCAAAGCGATTGGCTTGCTGCAAAATATGCATGTTCCGTTGCAACTCTTGCTGATAAATACTGACATCAGTCGCGTCCTCAATCAACAGACAGACATAGGTCTCGCCTGTTTTTGGGTGATTGAGTGGCAACATGGAACAGTTTTGTATCATGTAATCACTGCCACTACTCACTGGCCGCATGTGGGGTAATTTGAGCACATAGGGACGCTGCTCCCAGGAGCTAAAACTTGGCGCATTCAAAGCTACTACGCTATCCAGCTTCCGTTTCAACCAGGCTTCCGGCAGATCCGTGAACACATTGAACACAGACTGATTGCGCACTTCGGACAGGGGAACGCCAAGCCGTCGCTCAATAAACTGGTTGTAAAAGCTGATGCAATAATCCGTCGTTAATACCAGCACGCCACTGTTTAACTGGTTGAGAATTGGCATTGCCAGCCAATGGGTGTCCATCCGTTCTCCTCGCTCAGCCATAGTCTTGCAAAATAGCGTCCAGTTGCTGCTGCAAAGCCAGCAAGGCTGTTCCGGGGATCAGCAAAATCATATCGCACTGAAACGCATAGTCAGTGACCTGATAGTGAATATTGACTTGAAGTGCCACCTTCCAGCGTTTTGCCAGTTGATTTACCTGCTCAGATAAATCGCTGTTATGGCAGTGCAGTTGCAGGGGAGCGCTGTAAGACAAACTACTGCCAAGCTGACGGGCCAGGCCATTTAAAAACGTAGTCGTCAGAATAGCACTGATGTCACTGAGCATTTCGGCCTCATTTGCATCCTGATGCTGATAGCCCAAAATAGTCGCCAATTGCTGGGTACTGTCCAGATTATAGAGCAACATGGCCTCACCCTGGATACCTGCTCCCCCGATAAACCCTTGGCTGATCAGATGCATGGTTTTATCTGCATAGAGTTGACTAAGCTGAACAGGTGCCTCACTGGCACGAATCACCTGGATAGCAGGTACCTGCAAATGCACCAGCGTATTCAAGTGACGCGCCAGTTGGTTGCTGGCCTGGCCCATCGCAACATTCATCAACTCTTGCAACGCGTCTTGTTGCTCGGCCGACAGCATCGCCATCAAATTAACCCATAATTTTGCAAGATGGTTGCCAGCTTATCGCTACTTACCGGCTTGTGAATAAATGCCAAAGCCCCCAGCTCTAACACCCGCCTTTGCATTTCGGGCTGAATATCCGCTGAGATAACAATAACAAAACATTTCAGTTGTCGAGCCTTGATTTCCTCCAGCACACCAATGCCATCCAGCTCCGGCATGGTCAGATCCAGAAAAACCAGGCCAATCTCCTGGGAACTCAATACCTCCAGCGCTTCCCGGCCATTGGCTGCGGTTAAAATTTCAGCATCAAACTCTGCCGGTAAACTCTTTTTTACCTGTTTACGAGCCAGCACAGAATCATCACAAATCAACGCAGTTAAGCTCATGCAGTAAGATCTCTATTATTTTCTATACTTTGTAGTGTTAAATGGAGCGATTGACTATATCAGAAGCTAAATTCAATGCAAGCCAGTGGCGACTCTGCTAATTTATACCCAAACAACCGCAAACAGCGAGAAACCAATGTAGGTGTTCGCGGCAAATAATTTTGAAAAATAAGCTATATTCAAATGGCTAGCCACATGCATTGTCACCAGACACCGCTCTGGCAGCAAGCCTGCCACAATCGGCCAATGATCAGAGTACGAAGCCACACCAGGGAAGTAACCTATGCAGCACTGTTATAAAAGGGCGACATAATGCATCAACGAAGTTTATCCAGAACTCTGCTGACCAAAGTATTGTCGGTTTATTTTATTCTGACTTTTATCGTTACCCTGGCACAGATCGGCGCGGAATACTTCAATACCAAGCGATATATCAACAGTGAACTTGCAACCTTACAACAAACTTTCTCCGGCAGCCTGACCCGGGCCATCTGGGAGCTCAATACGCAACAGGCGCTGGTCATTGCCGATGGTCTGCTCGCTATCCCTGCCGTCGAAGGCATTATAGTGCGGGATGATACCGGCACAGTGATTACACAGCTGGGCAGGCACGTTGATATCAGTCAGCGCCATGGTTCGGAGTTGGTTCGCGAAGGCATTCAATTAACAGAGCAGCAATCAGGGCTCTTTGGTTACACCTTTCCACTCATCTTTGAGTTTTCTGGCCGGGCAACTCAAGTAGGCGATGTTACGCTTTTCTCCAGCCGGGCTATCGTGATTGATCGCATCAAAATAGGTATTTTCTTCCTGATAGGGAATGCCATGCTCAAAACTACCTTTCTGATTATGTTATTCCTGGTAGCCTTTCGAAATTATCTGACAGAACCATTGAATGAGCTAACACAGCAAATTGAAACCCTGGAAATGGATCACCTCGAAGGCATCCGCATTGCTTCCAACCAAAGCAAAAGGAGCACGGAACTAAGTGTCATGGCCACAGCCTTTAACCGTCTGATCCGCCGGGTACAAGATTATAAATCAGAGCTTGAGAGTACCCAAAAAGAACTGCTGCTAAGTAATGAGAAACTGGATCAACATAATTTAGTGCTGGAACAGGAAGTAGCACGCAAGACCTCAGGCCTGAGCAAGGCGATGATGGATTTACAACAACAAAAGCAACAGTTAGAAATCAAGCAGCAAAGCTTAAAAGAAGAAATAGAGCGCCGCCGCCATATTGAGGACGCGCTGCGTAATAAACAATCCGAACTGGAAAGTCTGGTGGATGATTTAAAGCAGACACAGGATCGGTTAGTCCAATCGGAAAAAATGGCCGCACTGGGTGGTCTGGTAGCCGGTATCACCCACGAAGTAAATACCCCGGTGGGTATTGGCGTGACTGCAACCAGCTTTTTATCTGAGAAAATTCAGGCGTTGCAAAAAGCGTATCAGGACAAAACCTTGTCGCCTAGAAATCTGGAACAATTTATTGCCGAAGCCAGTGAAACAGCCTGCCTGCTGGAATCCAATTTGAACCGCGCTTCTGATCTTATCGCCAGCTTTAAACAAATCGCCGTCGACCAGACCAGTGAAGCCATCCGTACCATCCAGTTAAGCACTTACTTACAGGAAATCATTCGTTCTTTATTGCCACACTTCAAAAAAACCAAGCATCAGATCGAAGTTAACTGCCCCAAGGATTTACAACTAACCTGTCCGGCAGGCGCCATCTCGCAGATTTTTACCAATTTACTGATGAACTCACTGATCCATGGTTTTGAGGATATGGAGCAAGGGGAGATACGCATTACCGTTCTGGATGAAGGTGACGATATTGATATTCGATTCAGTGACAATGGCAAAGGCCTGAACGATGAACAGCTGGAAAAACTATTTCATCCATTTTTTACCACCAAACGCGGAGCTGGCGGCAGTGGCTTAGGAACCCATATCACCTACAACCTGGTACGACAAACCCTGAAGGGAAGTATTGATGTCAACAGCGAGCCAGGGAAAGGTCTGCACTACCATATCCGCTTTCCTAAAAAGCTCGATACTTAACCAAACCGCAGCCGGCAGGTTTCATCCTGGCTGCGACACAGGCTATACTGACTGCTTTGTGGTAGTTCAGAGTATGCTATGTGGTTTAAAAATCTTCGCGTCTATCAATTAAGTTCCCCCTTATCCCTGGAGTTACCGGCTCTTGAGCAAGCGTTGGCAGAGTTCAGCTTTACACCTTGCAGCGGCCAGCAACAATCCAGCCAGGGTTTTACCTTCCCATTTGAATCAGCTCAAAGCTATTGCTACCAGAATCAGCATTATCTGTTTTTTGCGGTCAAACGCCAGGATAAAATCTTGCCTGCAGCCGTGGTACAAGAAGAGATGCAACCCAGACTGGCAGCATTGGAAGCTGAAAAAGCCCGGGCTCTGAGCCGTAAAGAAAAAGACAGTGTAAAAGAGGATGTTACTTTTGAGCTGCTGCCTCGTGCTTTTAGTAAAAGCCAGGTCGTGCTGGCTTGCTTTGATCAAAGCAAACAACGCATTCTGATCAATACCAGCAGCAGTAGCCGGGCCGAAGATGTCCTGGCCCTGCTGCGCAAAGCAATCGGCTCCTTACCAGCACTGCCCTGGCTGGATCCATACCACCTGGGCAGTTGCCTGCAGCAATGGCTGCAAGCAGAGCAGTTGCCACACTCTTTTCAACTGGGTAATGAGGTAGAGCTTAAAGCTCCGGATGAAGAAGGAGCCAAAGTACGCTTTAGCAACCACCTGCTGACAACTGAAGAGGTGTTAAGTCATTTGGAAGACAAACAGGTTACCCGCCTCGAACTGCAGCAGGAAGAAGGGCTCAGCCTAAAAATCTGTGACGACGGCAGCCTGAAAAGTATCCGTTACCACGACAGCATTAGTGGTAAAAATGACGAGCTCGGTTGGGAAGATGCAGACGTACGATTGGCAGCCGATACCTTACTGATGGCGTCTACCTTAACAGCCATGCTGGACCAGATTGCCCAGGTTGTCAGCAGCAAGCAAGGCTAAACTGCCAGCCCCACATAGCCACTGCATCAGGAAAAAATTGAGCGTACATCCTGATAGACAGTGGCAATGGCGGGCTCTTGCATAAAATCGGCATCCGGTAATATACCTTGCTGAATGTAGTGATCCAGCAGCTTATGTTGTAACTCTGGTCGCGGATAGCCCCCCTGAGCAATGGTCGCGATTCGTACAAAGTCGATATAATCCGGCTGAGCTGAGATAGTTGCCTGCTGCCAGCCAGTGATCACGCCTTGGTAGGTGTCATCAAAGCCCCAGGCTTTCATGATCGCCAAACCAATGTGCGGTGACAGCTTTAGCATTAAATGTTTTAGAAACCCTGGATGGCCAAATACATCCTGATGTCTTTCAGCTTCCGCCAGAATTGGCAGCAAACCAATGTGGTGCAATAAAGCCGCCAATGTCATTACATCCAGGCTTAAACGGCATTGCTTTTGCTGCATCCGATAATAACTCAAACAAGCTACAGCAATACTGGTAACCTGGACAGTATCCCGCCAGGCTTTATCGAGCATGCTCTGAATATGGCTACTTTGGCTAATAAATAACTGCTCCATGGCCATGGCTGTAGCAATGGTTTTGATCTGGCTTAGGCCAATACGTGTCACGGCCTGATTCAATGTAGCGACTTTGATCGCGCGCCCCAAAAATGCACTGTTGGCTACCCGAATCACACGGGTGGCCAGTGCTGGATCCAAGCTGATAACTTCCGCCATGGCTGCCAAACTAACCTCCGGGCAATCAGCAATGTTGCGCACCCGAAGTGCTATTTCAGGCAAGGTAGGCAACAACAAGGTGTCAGTATGCAGCTTTTCAATCAGGATACTGGCCAGGGCATGTTCAGTGGACATAACGACCTCACTTGGGCAATGGATTGTGTTAGCACCATCTTGGCAGGCTAAGCAACCAAAGCGTAATCTGTTGTTGCAACTGTTCATCCGTATATGGTTGCATCTTTGCTACTCCCCACACTGGCGCAGGCCAGGCGGCATCGGTCCGGAAGCGGGCAATATGATGAATATGCAATTGCGGGACTAGATTTCCCAGGGCAGCAATATTTAATTTATCAGGTCGAAAGGTCTCTTGCAGCCACAGGCTCAACTGCCGGCTTTCCTGCTGGTACTGCAGGTAGTCGTGCTCCGGCAGATCAGTCAACTCTTTAAGTCCATTGCGTCGTGGTACCAGCAAAAACCAGGGGTATTGCTGATCGTTTATAACCCGTAACTGGCACAAAGGCCAATCAACGATAAAACAACTGTCTTGCTGCAAAGGACTAGCCAACAGAAAGCCTTGTGGCTCAGACATTGCTTAACTCCTCCAATAAAATAACCTGCATCTGCTGCACAAGGCGAAGACAGCTCTCCGCCGCTTGCTGTTGGGCCATAAGCTCCAACTCAGATGCCAGCTCGGTTAGGTTGGCAAAACCCATGCTGCCGGCACTGCCTTTTAAGCTGTGCGCTTCAAATGCCAATTTTGTCCAGTCAGACTCCAGACATGCAGTTTCCAGTATCGCGATGAGCTCTGGTAGCTTGCTACGGAAACTCTCCTGCAACGCCTGAATCGCCGGATCCTCCGCCAGCCTCCGCTCAAACTCCTGGTAGGAGTCACTTGCTTTTGTATCACAGCGATACGTTTGTATTAGCTGCAAAAACTGTTTTTGATTAATGGGTTTGGATAATACCGCCTGGCAACCCGACCGCTTATAACGCTCAATATCCTCGCTCATAACATTGGCCGTGACAGCAATAATGGGCGTTTGAATACCAGCATGACGAATAAGCTCTGTGGCCTCCTCCCCCCCCATTTCCGGCATTTGCATATCCATAAAAATTAAATCAAAGTCCTGGCTCAGTACCTGCTCAACTGCCTGGTAGCCATTTTCTACCATCACATAAGTGGCTTGTACCTGTTGCAGCAGCAAGCCAAGCAACAACTGATTGTCCGCATTATCTTCTGCCACCAGAATATGCAATGGACACTGATCATGCACCAAAGGCTCAAGCTTGGTAGTTAGCGGGGGCTGGTATTCATTGACCAGCTGCACATCCATACCGCTGCAATCCAACTCAATCTCAAAGTTACTGCCGATCCCTTTAACGCTATCAACCCGGATATCCCCCCCCATCTGCTGGATCAACTTCTTCGAAATACACAGACCAAGGCCAGTACCACCAAAATGGCGTGTCACGGTGGAGTCTGCCTGAACAAAGGGCTGAAATAGCCTGGATAGTTCGCCAGCAGCAATACCAATACCGGTATCTTTGACCGCAATCCTGAGCTTCTGTGTCATTAACTCAAAGTCTACCCGAATGATGATCTTGCCTTGCTGAGTAAACTTGACTGCGTTGCTGGTAAGATTCAGCAGCACCTGACGAAACCGAACCTCATCGGTCACCAGGAACTCGGGCAGTGGGTAGCGCAATTGCAGCTCGCAATCCAGATCCTTGGCGTTAGCCTGTGTCAGCGTAAGCTGATAGACATCATCAATAATTTCGAGGCAATGAAAGCGCTCTGCCATCAGTTCCAGTTTATCCGCCTCAATCTTTGACAAATCAAGAATATCATTAATCAGATTTAATAAGTGCTGGCTGCTTTTCAATACCCGCAGTTGATAGTCCTGGATCCGCTGCAGGTTGTCTTCCTGCACACTCTGCTCACTGAAGCCGATAATTGCAGTCAAAGGTGTACGTATTTCATGGCTCATATTGGCCAGAAATACGCTTTTTAACCGACTTGCCTGTTCAGCAGTTTCCCGGGCAATAATGAGTTCGTGGTTAGCGGCAGCTAAATCATCGTTGGCACGCGCCAAGTCCTGTGTGCGTTTTAATACTTTCTCTTCCAATTGCTGCTTGTAGGCACGCTCACGCTCACGGTAGACCCGGAGTTGCCGCACCATCACATTAAAAGCGGCAAACATATCTCCCAACTCGTCCTGCTTTTGCACCGGTAATAAAGTCGATAAATCGCCCCGACCAACAGCCGTTTTGGCTAAGGTTAACTGCCGGATAGGTGCAAACACATGACGGATCAACAGCCAGTAGATGCTAAAAGGCAGCAGCAGTATGATAAACAGCAATAAGCCTGCAATCACCCAGGGAAATTTAACTCTATCGGCCATCAACTCATGTTGATTTATCCCTAATAAAAGCTGGAAGCCCCCAGGCAGCTCTGCACCTGACAGCAACATCCGCTGCCCCAGTAAATTGCCATGAATCATTTCAGCTTGTTGCATGCTCTGTTGAATGGTACGAAAGTGGCTTGGCGCAAAAGTGCTACCAATCAGTTGGGTACGATCAGAAAAAGCAATAATTGCGGCAGGGCTTATTATCAAAGAAATACTGCCAGGTGTTAGTTGCTGAGCTAAGATCCTGGTAAGTTCCAATGGCTCCAGGCTCAATACCAGATAACCCCATAGCTGCCTCGAATCCACAGCAGATTGCTGACTCAAATAGACCTTACGGGCCAGATAAAGCCGTTGTTGGTTGGTTTCAGGCTCGATAGCAAAAAAAAAGCTTTCATCGCGGATCATGCTTTGCAATCGGGTTAGATGCCTTTGCCGCCCGCTGCTCTGCTGTTTGATCCGCTCATCCGCCGACAGCATTAACTCCGTCATGCCATTCAGCCGCAACAGCTTAATCGAATACCCAGACTGCGGTTGCCGCTGCAGAAACTCTTGCCACTCTTGCAATAAAGGTTGATCACTGTTGCCTGACTGGCCGATATACTCTTGCAAGGCCTTGCTATGAATAAGCTCAGTCATGCGGTGACTCAGCGCTTGCAAATCATTGCTAATCGCCAACTGCTGTTGATGAAGAAAGGTAGATGCTTGTAAATTTGCCTGCTGCCAATAATACGATTGGCTGTATTTGATCGCAAGCACACCAAAAAAAAGAGCTGGCAATAACAGCAAAGGGATCAGGTAAACCAGAAGTGTTTGTCGTAATCTCATTGCCAGGTAGTCTACCGCTACTAGTGTCCTTGTCAGTAAATAGCATACTCAGCATTGCCGGGCAGAACAAGCTTTGTGCAGCACCAGGCTACACAAAGCCAAGCTAGCGGTGTCTTTAACTACTGAGGGTACTGGCAAGCAAAGCCAGTATAGGGGCTGCAGAGGGTTTACCGTGGATCCAGTCCCCCCCATCAACACCACTACCGGCAATGTCCAGATGCAGATAGGGTATGGGTTTAGCCTGATGCTGGCCGTGCGCTGACAAACCTGAAGCCTCCACCAAAAATGCCATCGGGAACTGGTGTCCCCGCACCGTGACCGATGAAGCCGCATTGTTACAGCTCAAAACATCTTCGGCAGCAGATTTGGCCTGAATAAACTGAAAGTCCTCACGCCGGCTACGGGAAATTTCGCAAGGATCACCCCAGATATCTCCCTGCTGTTGCAGGGTCGAAGCCAACTGCAGTAAACGGGCGGGCCCATTCTCAACCAGGGCGGTATAAGGCCCGACTGCACGGGCTGCATGACCGGTTAAGGTGGCAATCGAAAAGATCTGTGGTGTCACTTCATTCAGTGCCTGTTCCCGCAAATGCGACAGCAAATCGGCCAGCACCAGACGTCCTTCAGCGTCGGTATTGCCAATGCGGACCCGCACCCCGGCATGACTGGTAAGTACCTCATCCGGCACAAAAGCATCGGAGCCAATGCTATTACGCACGGCACCAATTTCGGCCACCACCTTGATGCCTTGTGGCTTTAAACCGGCAATCGCCAGCATAAAGCCAGCCACAGCAGCACCACCACCTTTATCCCGGCTCATGCCTGCCATACTGCCGCCCACTTTAAGATCAGCGCCACCGGTGTCGTACACCAGGCCTTTACCTGCCAACAGTAATGTTTGTGCCACAGCCCCGTCCGGGTTGTAGCTCAGACGGATCACAGCAGGGTGATGACGCTTCACAGCCAGCGAGCTGCGTGCGACAGCCATCATCAGCGGATAGTCCCGTTGCAAAGTGGCTATATCCGTCACCACTTCCACCTGCACAGCACTGCCTGCAAAGGCTTCCTGACAGTAGGCGGCAAAGTTGAGTGCACTCATCCGCTCTGGTTCAGTACCGGCCAGATCACGGGCCAACCTTCTGCCTGCTTCAATCGCCATCAACTCCTCTGCCTGCTCAGCAGCAATGCCACACAAACCAATGCGCTGAACCGGTTCAAGCTTTTCTTCCCCCACCACTTCACGACCTTCCAACGGTTGCCATAAGGCCTGGCACATTGCCAGGTAGCTGACAGCCGCGGCTTGTTGGTACAAAGGACTTTGCTGTGGTTCAACCCAAAGCAGTGGCGCTTTCGCCCCCATGTCTTTGGCAACTTGTATTGCTTGTTTGGCTGCATCGGCATAACTGCGGACATCATCGTAGTCACGATCCAAAGTCCCAATAGGCGCCAAAATCAATCGCTGGCCAGGCACCAGGCTACAGGGGAGGCTTGCCAGCTGTTGGCCTATGCGTTGATCGACTTGAGCGGCCGTCTGGAGCACTACGGCCAAAGTACTAAGCTCTGGGTGATTAAAGTCGCTGGCAAGCACTATCAGTGCATCGAACTCTGTTTCAGTTAGCGCGGATTGCAGTGATGCTACCGCGGTGAGGTGTGGATAAGACATAATGGCTTCCATCGTGATAAAAAGTCATTATTTCTGAAAACAAAAAGCAGAACAAGCCAAATGCAGCCTTTGTGGCAGTACAACTGGCAGTTCTGCTTTACGATAACAAGCTCAAATAATTTTATTGTCTTGCCAGAACTGTTCTTTCTTCATTCTGGCCTGGCGTTTCTCACAAGGATTGTCGCAGTCACAGGCTTTCTCAACCCCAATAGCACCCAGCCCACCACAGCTGCCGCTGATGGTTTTGCGTTGAACCAGATACCCTACGGCCATAGCAACGACTACCAGCAACAAAATAACAAAAGTCAGTAAAAAAGTACTCATCGTGACGTCGCTCCACCTGACTGCACAAAAGATTCAAACGTATCGCTGACACGTTCAACAAAGCCATCATCCGTCTTCACAATCAGTATCGCAGCCAGACCAATGCGGTTGGCAAAAGCCAATGCCTCATCAGCATCCATAATCAGCAATGCTGTGGAATAACCATCCGCCACCATACAGGACTCGTGCAATACGGTACTGGATACCACCCGTCCCTGCGTAGGTCTGCCGGTTCGTGGATCCAATATATGTGAATAACGCACCCCATCCTGCTCGAAGTAGTTGCGGTAATCACCCGCCGTGGCCAATGCCAAATCACCAGGCTCAATAATGCGTTGTACCGCCCGCCCATCAGCATCGGGCTTTTCAATGGCAATGCGCCAAGGCGTGCCATCGGGCTTTGGACCACGCGCGCGGATCTCACCACCAACCTCAACCAGATACGCAGCAAAGCCTTTGCTATCCAGTAAATCAGCTACTCTGTCAACGCCATACCCTTTCGCTATGGTGGAAAGGTCCACCGAAACACGGGGGTCGGCTTTACTAAGCCAAAGCCCATCCAGAGTCAACTTATCAATGCCAACATAAGGCAGTATAGCCTGATACTGCTCACTCTCAGGTGCTCTGGTAATACGGCCTTCAGCACCAAAGCCCCAGAGCTCAACCAGAGGGCGGATAGTAACATCCAGCAAGCCCCCGGTTTCCAGGCCAACACGGATCGACTCGGCTATGACCTCGGCTGTAGGCTCTGACAATAAAAATGGCTGCGTACTATGCCAGCGGTTAAAGCGCATCAGTTCCGAGTCTGGAATATAAGTCGACATCAGTTGATTGACTAACTCCAACTCGGCATCGATCTCCACTTGCAAAGCGGCATAATCAACATCTTGCTCACCTGCAAAAATTGACACCACATAATAGGTACCCATGGTTTGACCATGCAAACGCTCAGGTGTTATCCGGCTGTCAGTTTGAACAGGGCTGCAAGAAACGAAAATGGCCAGCCCGATAAGGGCCAGCCAGAGTTTGTAGTGTACTTTCAACATAAGAAAGAATTAACCACCGAAGTCATCAAGCATGATGTTGTCGTCTTCAACACCCAAATCTTTCAGCATGTTGATCACGGCTTTGTTCATCATTGGCGGACCACACATGTAAAACTCACAATCTTCTGGTGCTTTGTGGTTCTTCAGGTAGTTCTCGTACAAGACATTGTGGATAAAGCCGGTGTAGCCTTCCCAGTTGTCTTCCGGTTGTGGATCCGATAAGGCCACATGCCAGGTAAAATTGTCGTTCTCGGCAGCCAGCATATCGAAATCTTCCACATAGAACATTTCACGGCTGGAACGAGCGCCATACCAGAACGACATTTTACGCTTGGATTTCAGGCGACGCAGCTGGTCAAAGATGTGCGAACGCATCGGTGCCATACCTGCACCACCACCGACGAATACCATTTCTGCTTCGGTTTCTTTGGCAAAGAACTCACCAAACGGACCAGAAATCGTCACTTTATCGCCTTCTTTCAGACTCCAGATAAAGGAAGACATCTTACCGCAAGGCAGGGACAGGTTGTTTGGTGGCGGTGTAGCTATCCGCACGTTCAACATGATAATGCCTTCTTCTTCCGGGTAGTTCGCCATGGAATAGGCACGGATGGTTTCATCATCCACTTTGGATTCCAGGCTAAAGAAGTTAAAGCGGTCCCAATCGCCACGATATTCTTCTGGAATATCGAAGTCTTTGTACTTCACATGATGCGGTGGTGCTTCAATCTGAATGTAACCACCGGCACGGAAAGGTACCGATTCACCATCAGGAATGCGCAGTACCAGCTCTTTGATAAAGGTCGCTTTGTTGTCATTGGAGATGACTTCGCAATCCCATTTACGGATGCCGAAAACTTCATCTTCCACTTCGATTTCCATGTCACCTTTCACTGCAACCTGACAGGACAACCGACAACCTTCACGGGCTTCTTTTTTAGTAATGTGATCCAGTTCCGTTGGCAGAATTTCACCACCACCTGAGTGGACATGAACAGTACACTGCCCACAGGAACCACCACCACCACAAGCTGATGACAGGAAAATGCCTTTATCAGCCAGAACCCCCAGCAGTTTACTGCCAGGCTTGGTTTTGATGGCTTTTTCCGGATCACCATTGATCAGAATAGTGACTTCACCACTGGCAACCAGTTTGGATTTGGCGGCTAGAATGATGAAAACCAGGGCCACTACGACCACTGTAAACATCACTACGCCAAGAATTATCTCTTGCATCGTGTTTTCCTTCTACTGCTTACAATGAAACGCCGGAGAACGACATAAAGCCAAGACCCATCAGACCTACAATCAGGAACGTAGAGCCAAGGCCACGAATGCCGTGAGGCATATCAGCGTATTTCAGTTTCTCACGCACAGCGGCCAGCAAGGTAATCGCCAGCGCCCAGCCAACACCACTGCCCAGACCAAAAACCACGCTTTCTGCAAAGTTGTAATCCCGCTCTACCATGAAAGCAACACCACCGAAGATGGCGCAGTTTACTGTGATTAAAGGCAGGAAGATCCCCAGCGCGTTGTAAAGTGCCGGGAAAAACTTATCCAGTGTCATTTCCAGGATTTGCACCATGGCCGCGATAACGCCAATGTAAGTGATGAAACCCAGGAAGCTAAGATCAGCATCCGGGAAACCAGCCCAGGCTAAAGCACCAGGTGCCAACAGATTGTGGTATACCACGTTGTTGATTGGTACGGCTAAGCCTAGTACCACGATCACCGCGACACCCAAGCCAAAGGCAGTAGTGACTTTCTTGGACACTGCCAGGAAAGTACACATGCCAAGGAAAAACGCCAACGCCAGGTTTTCAATAAAGACAGCGCGGACAAATAAACCTAAATAATGTTCTAAACCCACTTGTCAGCTCCTTATGCCTGCTCAACCTGCTCTGGACGGAAAGTCCGCAGCACCCAAATAAAGAAGGCAATAATGATGAAAGCACTAGGTGCCAACAACAACATACCCATTGGCTGGTACCAGCCGCCTTCGCTTACCAGAGGCAGAATTTCCACACCAAACACTGAGCCGGCACCACCAAGTTCGCGGATAAAAGCAACCACCAGCAAGACCAGGCTGTAACCCAAGGCATTACCAAGGCCGTCCAGGAAACTCATGCCAGGCGAGCTTTTCATTGCATAGGCTTCAGCACGCCCCATCACAATACAGTTGGTAATAATCAGACCAACAAATACCGACAGCTCTTTGGATACATCGTAAGCAAAGGCTTTTAGCAATTGGTCAACGATAATTACCAGGGAGGCAATGATGGTCATTTGCACAATGATCCGTACGCTGGACGGAATGTGATTACGGATAATCGAAATAAACAAGTTCGATAACGTCAGTACAAAGGTCAGTGCAAAGCACATCACCAGTGCTGTGGCCATCTGTGTTGTAACCGCCAGTGCAGAACAGACACCCAGCACCTGCAGTGCAATAGGGTTATTTGCAAAGACTGGGCCAAACAGGACGGTTTTAATTTCTTTTGCATTAGCCATTATTCAATGCTCCCTGATGAACTTTGCTCAGGAAAGGACCAAAGCCTTTCTCACCCATCCAGAAGGTAAAGGTATTTTGCACACCATTGGCCGTCAGGGTTGCGCCAGATAAGCCATCAATTTCATGGTTTGGATCTGAAGCATTGCCAGGACGCACAACGGTCAAAGCCAAGTTGCCTTGCTCATCAAACAGCTTTTTACCCTCAAACTGCCCAATCCAGCGTGGATTTTCAATTTCACCACCCAGGCCAGGTGTTTCACCCTGCTCGTAGTAGTTCATACCAATAATGGTATTGCCGTCTGTTTCCAGTGCGATAAAAGCATGCATGGTGGACCACAGACCATAGCCATGAACTGGCAACACAATGGATTTCAGCTCATTTGCATCATCACTTACCAGATAAACCGGTGCATAATGCGGCGCGCGGCGGATAGAAGCTACATCCTGCTGCTTGCTAAGCTGTGTGCTGAGTTCAGGATCTCGCCACGAAGCGCGGTAATCAAACTGCATCGGATCTTTCGTTGTGAACTCACCAGTTTCTAGATTAACAATCCGCGTTTCAACTCTATCCTTAAACAGCTGCTGGATTTGAGCGGTAGTTTCGCCACCTTTTAACACTTTGGCACTGCGCAAAATATTAGTCTGCGCATCCAACAACATATTGGCCTGCTGCAAAGGGCGCAGCTGCACTGCCGCTGTGGAAACCACAAAAGCACACACCAGGCATAAGGATATGACGACGATCAGTGTTTTGCTGATGGTATCGTTTTTACTAGACATTGCGTGCCAGCCTCCGTTTGATATTGGCCTGAGCCACGAAGAAATCAAATAATGGCGCGAACAGGTTCGCAAACAGGATCGCCAGCATCATGCCTTCCGGATACGCCGGGTTTACCACACGAATCATCACCACCATAAAGCCAATCAGAATACCGTAAGCCCATTTGCCCTGATTGGTGAATGATGCAGACACCGGATCGGTTGCCATAAAGAACATGCCGATTGCAAAGCCGCCAATCACTAAGTGCCAGTGCCAAGGCATGGCAAACAAGTGATTACTCTCTGAGCCAATGGCATTGAATAGCAAGGCAGTCAACACCATACCAACCATAACACCCAGCACAATACGCCAGGAGGCAATACGGAAGTAGATCAACGCCAAGCCACCAATCAATAGCGCCAGCGTCGAGGTTTCGCCGACAGAACCCGGAATAAAGCCATAGAAGGAATCCCACCACAGCTGCATATCACTGTAATCAAGGGTAGCATTTTGTCCCTGGCTGAGCAGAGTTGCTCCTGAATAACCATCGGCCACAGTCCAAACCGCATCACCGGAAATCTGCGCCGGATAGGCGAAGAACAGGAACGCTCGGCCAGCCAGCGCCGGGTTCAGGAAGTTACGGCCAGTACCACCAAAGACTTCTTTCGCAACCACCACACCAAAGGTAATACCCAGGGCCGCTTGCCACAGCGGAATGGTTGCAGGCAGGATCAGCGCAAACAAGATAGAAGTAACGAAGAAGCCTTCATTCACCTCGTGCTTACGCACCGAGGCAAACAGCACTTCCCAGAAACCACCCACCACAAAAACCGTGGCGTAAATTGGCAGGAACCAGCAAGCACCGTAGAGCATCTTCATGCCCCAACCAGAACTTTCCGTCAGACTACCACCAAGTAGATGGAAGATAGCGACCTGCCAGGTATCCGGCGTGCCAAAACCTTCCGCCAATGCTGCAACAGCCTGGTGTCCAACATTGAACATGCCAAAGAACAGGGCTGGAAACAAAGCCAGCCAAACAAAGATCATAATTCGCTTCAGGTCAATGCTATCGCGAACATGGGTCTTATTTTTGGTGACATAGCCCGGCGTATAAAGGACAGTAGCAATGGCCTCGTACAGCGCATACCACTTCTCGTATTTGCCGCCTTTTTCAAACTGCGGTTCAATGCGTTCTAAATAATGCTTTAAACTCATGATTAGCCTTCCTTCTGGATCGTCATCAGGCAGCTACGCAGAATGGAACCGTAGTCATACTTGCCTGGGCACACAAAGGTACACAGTGCCAAGTCTTCTTCGTCCAGTTCAAGGCAGCCAAGTGCCTGGGCACTGTCGGTATCACCGGAGCACAGATCACGCAACAACAAAGTGGGCAGAATATCCAATGGCATGACCCGCTCGTAATTACCGATCGGTACCATGGCACGGGCTGAGCCGTTGGTGGTAGTGGTCATGTTAAACAGCTTTTTAGAGCTCAGATGTCCTAAATAAGCACGGGTAACGGAAAACTTCTCGCTGCCCGGAGCAATCCAGCCTAAAAAGTGTTTCTCGCTGCCATCAGCTAACACCGACACTTGACTGTGGAAACGGCCCAGATAACCGTGCACACCATGCGCGGTAGTACCGGCCAGTACCGATCCTGAAATAATACGGTGTTCACCATCGGTAAGTTCACCGGCGGTCAATTCCTCGACAGAAGCACCCAGCACTGTTTTCAACAAGCGTGGAGATTTCACTACAGGACCGGCTAATGAAATAACACGTTCAGCAGGCAAATCGCCACTGGTAAACAACTTACCAATCGCAATCACATCCTGGTAACCAATGTGCCAGACCACTTTCTGAATGGAAGCACCTTCCAGAAAGTGAATGTGAGTCCCTGGCAAACCAGCAGGATGCGGCCCGGCGAACTCAGCAACCTCTACGCCTGTCACTGACGACACATCAGCACCTGCCTTTTTGCACAAGTACACTTTGCCATCGGTTAAATGCCGCAACACTGTCAGGCCATGCTGAAAGGAACTAGCCTGCGCCTTGATCACCACAGCAGGATCGGCAGCCAGCGGATGCGTATCCATCGCGGTGACAAAGATCGCTTTTGCGGTACTATCAATGGCTGGTGTCTGGCTAAATGGCCGGGTACGGAATGCAACCCATAAACCGGACTCAACCAGGTTTTTACGCACCTGTTCTGAGCTAAGGCTTACCAGTTGCTCTGGACTGTATTTCTCGAATTGCACAGCATCACTGCCCTGCACTTCAATCACTACAGACTGCAATACCCGTTTAGCACCACGGTTGATTTCAACCACTTTGCCCGCAGCCGGAGCCGTAAAAATAACACCAGGGGTTTTCTTGTCTTCAAACAAGCCCTGGCCTTTTTTTACGGTATCACCAACTTCGACCAACATGGTCGGACGCATACCATGAAACTCTTCGCCGAGCACGGCGACGCGTTTTATAGCAGGCCCGTCGGTTATCTCTTGTTTAGGACTGCCCGCGAGGGGAATGTCCAAGCCTTTTTTGAGTTTTATCATACGTACTTGCACTACTAGTTTGGGAAGAAACAGGTTTAGTTATTTCAGCTGCAGGCCTCGCAGCGCACCCGGCAGTTAGGGAACTTCCACGAAAATGGTGGCTCCTAAGTCGGATACACGTAGTAAAGGCGCGGATTTTACCATCAAACGCTACAGCTATCTATGTGATCCTAAAAATTTATCACGCTCGCATCCAATGCATTCTAGTCTAGTCAATTTGCGCAATTTTTCACCAAAATCCTGTTATTTTACTTGGTTAGACATGGCATCGCCATGCCAACTTTGGTCGTACTCACATTGCACACTGCGAACACAGCTGTAAAAAAGCCACCCGCAGGTGGCTGATACCAGGTATTAATCAAGCAATTGCTGCAAAGGTACTTCCGGGTTTACATCGGCTTCGTAATCCACCCCATCCACACCAAAACCAAACAGCTGTAAGAAGTCTTGATGGTAGCCGGCATAATCGGTCAGGGTATCAATGTTATCGGTCTCTACCTGCTGCCACAGAGCTTTTACTTCCGCTTGCACATGCTCAGCCAGTTCCTTAGCGTCCTGACGCAAGCGGCCAGCTTCATCCAACTGCGGTGAAGTTGCATACAATCCCTGACGGAACAAAGCATCAATTTGCTCAATACAGCCCTCATGGCTACCCTCTGCCTTCATCACCCGGTACAGCAAGGAGATATAGAGCGGCATAATCGGAATGGCAGAACTGGCCTGAGTCACCACCGCTTTGAGCGAGGCAACATAGGCTTTGCCTTTCTTATCGGCCAGCTTAGCTGTCAAAGCCGCTGCGGCACGATCCAGATCCTCTTTCGCTTTCCCGATGGTGGCCTTGCCATAAATAGGCCAGGTCAGTTCCTTGCCGATATAGGTATAAGCGACTGTCTGGCAGTTCTCGGCCAGCACACCTGCTGCATTCAATTGATCCAGCCAGCGCTCCCAGTCTTCCCCCCCCATCACTTTGACCGTATTGAAAATTTCATCGTCGTTGGCTGGCTCAACACTGACTTCTTCTATCACTCGCTTGCTGGTATTGAGGTTTTTTTCTGTGTAGGCTTTACCGATAGGTTTCAGTACCGAGCTGTATATTTCACCGGATACCGGATCTTTGCGCCGAGGGGCTGCCAAACTGTACACCACCAAATCAATTTTGCCCATTTCCTGCCGGATCACATCAATGGTTGTGGCTTTCAGTTCATCAGTAAAAGCATCCCCATTGATGTGCTTGCACCACAGGCCCGCTTTGCTGGCTTCCTGCTCGAAAGCAGCGGTGTTGTACCAGCCAGCCGAGGCTGTTTTGCTGGCCGTTGGTTCCTTTTCAAAGAAAATCCCCAGGGTTTTGGCACCCGAGCCAAAAGCTGCTGCAATACGAGATGCCAGACCATAGCCAGTAGAAGCGCCAATCACCAGCACATTTTTAGGCCCATTGCTGATAGCACCCTGCTGCTGTACGTACTCGATTTGTTGTTTTACATGGGCTGCACAGCCGGTTGGGTGGGCATTGGTACAGATAAAACCACGGATTTTTGGTTGAATTACCATCATTCAGTCCTGTTATTCAGTGAGGAAATTGCGACTAGTGTAAGACTTTAGCAGACAAAGCTGGTCGGATCAGGCAATTTTAACAGGCTGGCTGCCAGGTAGCGAGAAAAGCCCGACTACTATCGCTGCCACCCAAGCATGGAATACTCAGGTGGCAGCGAGCAGAGGTCAGACTGGGACTTTTTTCTCTCCTCCCATGCATTTGGGCGATGCCGGAGGTTTTTCTGCATAGTATTCATACCATTCACCTGGAGTGTAGGTATGCAGAGCCAAAGCGTGGATATCTTGTGCCAATTCTTCAGCAACAATAGCATTGACGGAACGATGGCGCTGTAATAAACGCATACCATCAAACTGAGGGGTCACAATCACCACTTTGAAATGAGATTCTGAACCGGGCGGTACATTGTGCATGTGGCTCTCATTGGTTACTTCCAACACCACAGGATCAAATGCATCCAGTAATTTCTGCTCAATACGCGTGTGGATTAACATAGACTTCATCCTTTATTGGTCCTTCTCTTTTACTCTAGTTAAGTCCACCGGACTTGCCAGTGCCTTTTTACTGTCAAGCATTTTGTTGACAGCTAACCGGCTGGTGGCTCATGAAAAAATAAATTGGTCTAAACAAAGGGCACAATATAACGAAACGTCAAATTTAGTCGTCCAGCCGTTAGACGGCTTTGTTTAGGAATTCGGTGTAGCCAGTATTGCTGGGTGCTGCCGGACATGAACAAGAGATCCCCATGCCCCAGTTCCAGTTGCAACTGCCAGGGTTGATAGCGATGCTTTAAATCAAAACGCCGGGCCTGCCCCAGGCTTAGCGAAGCAATACCGGGTTCAGGCCCCAGCTCAGGCTCATTATCGGCATGCCATCCCATATGGTCAGTCCCCGCTCGGTACCAGTTTAGCAACACCGAGTTAAAGGGCCGCTCCAACTGCTGTGATAGTTGCTGTTGCCACATGGCAACCAGGGGGTGCCATGGTTCTGGTGCAAAGGAGGTTCCTGAATAACGATAGTGGGCAGTGCTGTCCCCCATCCAGACCTGACGTCTCGGGATCGGATGTTCACGGCCAAATAGCCGGATAGAGGGCTGCTGCCATGCCAGCTGCTGCACCAGTTGCTGATAACCGGCACAAGCCTCAGGCTCTGCCAACCAGCCGCGCCAAAGCAGCAAATGAGCATCAGGTAGTTGCCAGCACTCTGGCTTGAGCTGCCTATCCACACGTGTCAAAATAGCTGTCACTCTTTTTAAGCTGAATTTGCATGAATACGCATTTTACGTTGGCAGAAATCCATCTGCAATTAAAGCGCTGGCCAGCCGAGACTAATTTCATCAATCTGCAAGCCTGGGATGCTGTGGATGAGCTGCTACTGACTGAAGCATTCCGTCAATTGGAAATGCTATCAGTTTCTGAGCGAAGCGCTTTGCCGGTGCTACTGCTGAACGATCAGTTTGGTGCTTTAACCTGTGCCCTGATTGCTCGGTACCCGGAATTAACCTTGGTACACAGCAGCGACTCCTATATCAGCCAACAAGCCTGCCTGGCTAATCTCCAACTAAACCAGCTAGCTACCAAGCAGTTAACTTTTATAGATAGCCTGGCACCACTGCCAGACTCTGCAGCACTCACCCTGTTAAGGGTTCCGCGCGATCACGGTTTTCTCGGCTTTCAGCTGCAGCAATTAGCCCCACTTATCACCAACAGCCAACAACTGATTGTGGCGGCCAGGGCCCGTGATATCCATAAAAACCTGCTGCAATTATTCAGCCAGCATATCGGGCCTAGCAAGGCCTCACTAGCTATTCGAAAGTGCCGCTACCTGCACTGCCAACCCGCAGCAGTACAACAAAAACCGCAATCATTATGGCCAAAGATCTGGCCATTGACAGGCACAGGCCTGCAACTGGTCAATCATGCTAATGTGTTCAGCGGAGAAAAGCTTGATGTTGGTGCCCGCTTCTTTTTACAACACCTGCCAGAGACCCAGGCCGGCGAACAACTGGTCGATTTAGGTTGTGGCAATGGAGTGCTGGGTTTATCGGCACTGGCGGCTAACACTGAGCTCGTTGTCACCTTTTGTGATGAGTCTGCTATGGCAGTAGCTTCAGCACAGCAAAGCGTGCAACTCAGCCTGCCGAAGCTGCTGCCGAATTGCACTTTTTTACAGGATGATGGTCTGAGCAAACTGGCCGATCAGAGTATGAATTGGGTGCTATGCAATCCACCGTTCCACCAACAGGATACAGTGACAACCCATCTGGCCCGCCAAATGTTCACGGATGCATTTCGGGCACTAAAACCCGGCGGTAAACTGCGGATCGTAGCGAACCGCCACCTACCTTATGCACAAGAGCTAACACAGCTGTTTGGTGGGGTACGTTGTCTGGCCAGTCACCCCAAGTTTGTTATTCTTGAATCGGAGCGAAGAAGATGAAGTTGCCATTAATCGTGCTGTTGGGGTTGGTGTTGTCTGGTTGTGCCAGCCCACTCCGCCCTTTGTTTGTCAGTCCGGGTATTGAAACGACACCTCAGTTGCACTTAAATGCAACCAGCTTCCATTGGCAATTGCAGGATAAGCGCGCTAAACCGGCGATGCTAAGCATCCAAAAAGCAGAGCAGACAGTCAGCCTACAAAACAAAACCGATTGGCGTAACACGCTGCAACAACAACTGCGACAACATTTTATAGCCGCCGGAGCTCGGCTGGATCCAGCAGCACAAACAACCTTGCAATTTAATGTGCTGACCCTGGAGGCCAAAGCGAAACAACACCCACTCGATCATGAAGTCCATTCCGAGGTAGTCATTGAGGTTGCCATCAGCTCAAAAGCCGGGCATTACCGCAAGCGCTTTCATGGCAACAGTAGTTATACTGCACCATTTAAAGTAGATCCGGCCTCAGTCGAACGAGAACTGAGCCAACTGACAGAACGGGTGCTGCAGGATATCCTCTCGGATATACACTGGCAGCAGTATTTAAGGAGACATGCATGAAAACTCTTGTGATTAGCTTATTTGCAGGACTGTTCTGGCTCAGCCAAGCGGCAACAGCAGGTGAAAGCTTGCAACCGGACAACCTCTTTCCCAAGGTGATACTGCACACCTCGTTAGGGGATATTACCGTGGAACTGGATCGCAGCAGAGCACCAATCGCTGTCAATAATTTTTTAAGTTATGTCAAAACCCAGCGCTACAACAACACAGTTTTTCACCGCCTGATTCGTGACTTTGTGCTGCAAGGCGGTGGTTATAATCAAGATTTTGAGCCTATTACTACGCTTGATGCTATTTTTAACGAATCCGGCAATGGCCTGCGTAATGAGATGGGTACCATTGCCATGGCCCGCACCAGCAATCCACATAGCGCTACCAGCCAGTTTTATTTCAACTTATCCGACAACGATAATCTGAACCCGGGTGCCCGCTGGGGCTATACCGTTTTTGGCCGCGTCATGGCTGGTATGGATGCGTTGCAGCAGGCGAATGCGTGGGAAACAGCACAACATAAAGTTACTGGCTGGCCAGATGTGCCAGTGGAGCCCATTGTGCTGCATCGCATCAGCCTGGTTCCTGAAGGCTAAATAAAACAGCGGCTATTTTTCCCGACAGCAGCATACCGGCCAGCTATACTTGCAATAGCAGCAATCTATTTTGCAAGCATCACAAGTACAGAGGTCGGTGTATGCTGGAACAATTTATAGAACTCAAGACGCGCCAACTGATATTTTACACCGCCCGCTACTTTCGGGGCAGGATCCCATATCAGGAGCTACATCTCTTTATCTGGGACACACTGGAAGAGTGGGCGCAGTTTGGCATTCAATTAAAAACACCACAAAATCATCAGGAGCAGGTATTCTGGCATCTGCTGCATCAGTTGGAGTTTTGGCCAGAGCAACAACTAAAAACCGATCAGGTACTGCAGCAAAACATTCAACACTGCCTTAGCTATCTGCGTGGCAAAGGCAATATACCTTTGGATTGTGTTGGAATTCGTCCCTGACCTTTATAATGGCAACAGCTTGACCCTCTCTACGAGCAAGGTAAGCTAGTATCTTAGTAACCCAGAAAAGTGAGCCTGTTTTGTCTCTAATATCCTCTTTCGCATCCGCTGCTCAGCTGTACTGCCAACGCCGGGTTGCCATCATTTTCTTACTTGGCTTTTCTTCCGCTTTGCCCATGATGCTGGTTTTTGGCGTCTTGTCTTTTTGGCTACGGGAAGCGGAAGTATCGCGTGCTGAAATCGGTTACTTCAGTTGGGTCGCTCTGGCCTATAGTATTAAATGGCTTTGGTCGCCGCTGGCTGATCACCTGGCATTGCCCAAACTGCATCGATGGCTGGGTAGACGACGAAGCTGGTTGCTGCTGTCACAAACATTGGTAATGCTTGCAATTTTTGGCATGGCCAGCAGCGATCCTCAACAAAACCTAGCAATGATGGCAGGCTTTGCGGTGCTTCTTGCTTTTGCTTCGGCCACTCAAGATATCAATGTGGATGCCTTTCGCATCGAAAGTGGTCCCAAAGAGGTCCAGGCCGCTCTGGCGGCGGCCTATCTGACCGGCTACCGGCTCGCCATGATTTTTGCCTCTGCCGGCACCCTGTGGCTAGCTGCTGTATTTTCCGGTGGTAGCCGTGATTATCAGTTGCATGGCTGGCAACAAGCTTATGGGGTGATGGCTCTTTGTATGCTCTTAGGTATTCTGGCCACCTTCTTCAGCAAAGAGCCAAGCAGCCAACTCATTCAGGCGCAGCGCAGTGAAGGCAGCCCGCTGCATCGTTTCGCTCTCTGGTTACAACAAGCTGCTGTGGCACCTTTTATCGACTTTTTCCAGCGTTATAAATGGCAAGCTTTGCTTATCCTGGCGCTGATTGCCTGCTATCGATTATCCGATATCGTCATGGGTGTGATGGCAAATGCATTTTACGTGGATATGGGGTTCAGCAAAGAGGAAGTTGCCACTGTTTCTAAAGTTTATGGCGTGATCATGACCCTGTTAGGTGCTGCACTCGGAGGCTACCTGATCACCCGTTTCGGCATTCTCCGCATTCTTTTACTTGGTGCTATCCTCAGTGCGGTGACCAATGTATTGTTTTCTGTACTCAGCCATATTGGCCATGATCTTGTGTGGCTTACGGTGGTGATCTCAGCAGACAACCTCAGTGCAGGCATCGCCACCAGTGCTTTTATTGCCTATTTGTCGTCACTGGTAAACCTGGCCTTCACGGCAACCCAATACGCCATGTTTAGCTCACTGATGTTATTGTTACCAAAGTTTACCGGTGGATTTGCAGGTGTGTGGGTGGATATGATGGGATACAGTCAATTTTTTATCTTCTCGGCCTTACTGGGCGCTCCTGCTGTGCTACTTATTTTGCTTATCCAGAAAAAAACTGTCTTTGCGGAGCCTGTCTTGCAATCTGCATCGGATAAGCCTGCGTCATGAAAAAAGGGATACCGGCTGGTATCCCTTTGTAATTGAATAGCTTGTTAATTCAAAGCCTGTTTCAACCCTTCTGCAGGATCAACATCCAATGCCTGGCAGTAGCGAATAAATTCAACCACATCCAGCCGACGCTCCTGATTTTCCACCTTACCAATAAAGGAATGCGGAGTTCCCAGCAATTCAGACAAACTGCGCATTGTATGCCCTTTTTCCTGGCGCTGACGCTTTAACCAAACACAAAGCCGCTTATTCTCTTCAGAAATAACGCTTTTACCACCTTTCATTTTATGATGTACTCCCAGCGTTTAAGACGCTTTTATTATGAAGTCCTGAGGATTTATGCCCACATTCATGACGTCGGCAGAAACCAAGCGTCATGAAAACACCCCCATTAAAGCATAGGATGCGACAAGCGTACAGTTACAGGAGTTAAAAAACAGGGTTTGCCTTGACAGTTTGAGCAGTAACCGTTAGGAAAAACCTATAATAGGGAAAGCATCCACCTGATGAGCAACATAGTCATATGTGAATTCGTCAGCGAGGTTGTTTTCTTCTATACTGGCAATCAATGAACACATGAAGTCTGGGAGTATCATGATTCGGTTGATTTTTTTGCTGCCCTTACTGATGTTTGCAGCCTGGTTTTGGTTTTTGCAAAGCCAGGGGCTTAGCATGCAGCAAGGCAAGAAAGGTTTTATTTATATTGCCATTTTTAATCTGGCGATTGGCGTTTTGCTAGCAGGGATCATCTGGCTAACACAGCGGTAAATAACATCTTTACCGCTTATCAGCATTAAACAGAGAAAGATGAACCACAGCCACAAGTTGTCGTAGCATTCGGGTTACTGACAATAAAACGGCTGCCCTGCAAACCATCGGTGTAGTCGACAGTTCCTCCCATCAGGTACTGCAGACTCATTGGATCTACCACCATGCTGACCCCCTGCTTTTCCAGCACGAAATCCCCTTCATTCACTTTTTCGTCGAAGGTAAAACCATACTGAAAGCCTGAGCAGCCCCCACCTGTGATATAGACACGCAGTTTCAGTTCCGGATTTTCTTCTTCAGTTACCAGCGCCAGTACTTTTTCGGCGGCAGCATCGGTAAATTCCAGTGGTACCTGAAAATCTGACATACATACTCCAAGAGCAAAACTAAGGTGCGAATTATCCAATACCTGACTGTTTTATTCAAGTATTGTACAAATACCAGGATGAAGGAAAAAATTTCTGCTTTTACACCAGTCTGTTACACTATAGGAAGTTGAGTCCAATGCCGCCTTACAATGAAACGATGGTCCCAGAGCCTGCAATGGCTGCACCAAACATTGCCTGGCTTGCGCAAACAACTTGCCCTGCCACAAACTTCGTTGCAACTCTGCCTGCTAGGAGCACTAGGGGGCTTACTGGCTGCAGTGCTGATTGTGTTATTTCGGCTGGCAATCATAGCACTGCAAAGTCTTTATCTGGATAAATTCGACGATTTCTCAACTGCAGCCCAGGAACTTCGCTGGCTATTGCCTTTTATCGGTGCTTTTTGTATCGGCCTGATTGCGTTACTCACTGGCTATAAGCATTATCGGCTGGGCATTCCATTTGTGATTCACCGTATGAAAACCATGTACGGCCTGATGCCATTTCGTAACACCTTTAATCAGTTTTTCGGCGGTGTGGCCGCTCTGGCCAGTGGTTTTTCCGTTGGACGGGAAGGCCCATCGGTACACCTTGGTGCTTATGGTGCCAGCTTTGTTGGCAAGAAATTAAAGCTGCCCTACAACAGCATTCGCACCCTGGTTGGTTGTGGTATTGCCGCTGGTATTGCCGCCTCGTTTAATACCCCGCTGGCCGCTGTGATCTTCGTAATGGAAGTAGTGCTCCGGGAATACCGTATCCATGTGTTTATCCCAGTTATGCTGGCCGCTGTAGTGGGTGCACTGATCACCCGGCAGGTCTTTGGCATGGAGCGCGAGCTGGCCATTTTACAAATCAGCACTCTGCCTGGCTGGCATTTCCCCTACCTCATCTTGTGTGGTGTGCTTATTGGTATGGTCGCTTTTGTGTTTAACACCAATATGATGCGTATTATCCGCTGGTTTAAAAACTGGCCCTTACCAGTCCGTTTATTACTGGCAGCAACTATCACAGCCGCCGTAGGCATGTTGATACCGCAAGCCATGGGTGCTGAAACCGGTGCCATTCAATACGCCGTGGAAGCACCAACCGATGTGCAACTGTTACTGGCGCTCTTTGTCGGCAAAATGATTTTAACCATTTTTGCCCTTGGTCTTGGCGTTCCTGGCGGTGTAGTTGGTCCTATCTTCGGTATCGGTATCGTCTTTGGCACTTTGCTGGCGCTGCTTCCCGGCCTACTGCATGGCCACAGTGATCATGCCGGTACCTATGCCGTGCTTGGGATGGCAGGTTTGATGGCGGCCTGCCTGCATGCCCCACTGGCAGCTTTGGTGGCTGTGATGGAGCTGGCTTCCAACCCGGATATTATCTTGCCTGCCATGCTGGTGATTGCGACTGCTTATGTCACCGGGGTGCAGTTCTGTCACACCAAATCGCTGTTTTTGATGCAGTTGGATTTCCTGCAATTGCCTTATAAAGTATCGCCGGCGGCTGATCTGCTGCAAAAAGTTGGCGTACTGGCGCAGCTTGATCATCGTTACCACTTGATGATTGAGGCCGATGAAGCAAGCACTCGCCAGCAACTGGATCGCTTAGCGGCCGATGAACTGCTGCTGCTTAAAAGCACGAAGGATGACGAACCTCAGTATCAATTGGCCAGTTACGATGTTAGCTTGTCACTGACAGGACAGGATGCTATCCACTATCTGCCGGTGCCGGTAGTTAGCCAGCAAGCCACCATGGCTGAAGTACACCACTTGCTGGAAGCAAGTCGTGAAGGGGCCGTTTGCGTTATCGACGATACCCGGCAACACCCAGAGCCTGTAGGTTTGGTACGCTGGGATCAGGTCCAAAGCTTATTGGTAAAACAGAATAACTTACTATGACATTACTACTGATTTATAAAGCGCTGCACCTGATTTTTATGGTGGCCTGGTTTGCCGGTATCTTTTACCTGCCGCGGCTTTTTGTCTACCATGCCGAAACCAACAACCCGGATATTCAGGCGCAATTCAAAGTGATGGAGCGTCGCTTGCTGTTTTTTGTGACGCCCTTTGCCATCCTGACGCTGGTGTTTGGTCTCTTACTGATCCAGGCTTACGGCATGGACTGGTTTCGTGCCAGCCGCTGGCTGCATTACAAGTTGCTGCTGGTGACCATCCTCTATGGCTACCATGGCTACTGCTTTAAATTGCTGGCCGATTTTAAAGCTGACCGGAATAACCGCACAGGTCGTTTTTACCGCTGGTTTAATGAAATGCCGGTGCTGATTTTGTTCGCCACCATCTTACTGGCGGTGCTAAAGCCTTAGATTCAGCTTAGTAACCAAAGCAGCAGCACCACGGCCAGCAAGGTGCTGCTGCCAAGCGGTAACAACGCGTGTTGGTTGAGCCAGCGGTTGGCACGACGCTCCTGCCGCCGCCACTTTGGCAGTTGCAGCCCAAACTCACGATTGCTTTTGGTCTGATAGCAGGATTTTAACCACAAAGACCAGCCCAGCGCCGGGCTAAGTGGATCCTGCCAGCCTGTTGGAAGCGGCCGGCCTTGTTTTAGCCAATACCCGTACAACAAAGCTGCCAATACGACTGGCCAAAGCGCAGCGAACAAAGCGCCAGGCTGTAGCGCCTGCCACCAGAGCGGCTGCAGCGCTGTCAGCCACCAGGGCATGCTCAGCGAAGCCAGCGCCAGTAGCAGCCAGCCAAGGCTGGCAGTGACCGGCAGTCTTGGATTTGCTGGCTGATGCTGCTGACGCAACAACACCAATAAATGCCAGGCCAACAAGGCCGTGCTAAACGCCCCCAAGATCAGTACAGCAGGCAGCAGCGGCCAATCCACAAAACTGCTCTGCCCGAGCCCTTCCTTTAAACCATACTTGACCGCAGCACCGGAGCTCAGTGGTAACGCAGTAAGGCTGACTAACGGCCATAGCAGCGCCAGCCAGTGCCAGCCCTGCAACCGGTAGCTGCTCACAGCCCCTGACGCCAGGAATAATGCCGATTTCAGCAAGGCATGATGACAGCCATACCACACCAGCAACCAGGCCGCCTGAACCTGGTAATCGGCCGGGCTACTCCAGTACAACACCAGTGCTAATAGTAAATAGCCCATCTGGCTGACCGAAGAATAGGCCAGTACCACCTTGGGTTTGCGATGCAGCAATGCCAGCCAGGCACCGAACAAAGCCGAACTAAAGCACAGCACCAGCAACCAGGGCAGCCAGTGCATTAACAGCGCATCACCAGCCGGAATAAACTGCCAGAGCCCAAACAAACCGGCTTTGATCATGGCGCCGGATAACACCGCACTGGCTGGTGCCGGTGCCGCCGGGTGCGCTTGTGGTAACCAGATATGCAGCGGGAAAAACCCGGCTTTCAAACCAAAACCCAGCAACAGCAGCGCCAGAGTGAGCGGTGTTAATGCAGCGGAGCTTAAGTCCGCTATCACCAAGGCCCCCCCGGCAGCATCCACCCGCAACAACAAAGCCGCAAACAGCAACAGCTCACCTAAGATAGCCAACTGCAGGTACAAACGTCCGGCGCGCCGGGCTGCACTTTGACCACTGTGGATCACCAGGCCATAAGCCGACAGACTCATCAGGGCAAAGCCGAGATAGAAACCCAGCACATCCTGCGCAAGTAACAGCAGCAGGTTGCCAGCCATGGCAAGACTAAAGCTGCTCCAGTACAGAGTTTTGCGCTTGCTGATGGTACTAAGGCTATACAGACCGGCACAGAGCCAAAGCAGCAAGGTAAAGCCAAACCAGAGTGCCACAGGCCCCTGCGGCATCGAAAAGTCGGCTCCAGGCCATAGCAAGGCTTGTAGCTCAGTCATAACTAAACTCCCGCTCCACAATCAGCTTGCTCCAGCTGAGCGGGCTAATCTCAGTACCTGCGAGCAGTCCCATCAGCACAATCAACAATGCCGTGACCACAGGTGGCAACAGCAGCATCCAGTGAGTTTCAAAACGCTTTGACAGCGGCTTCGGAGCTGGAAAGTTGCCGGTAGGAAGGCACCAGATGCGATAAATCAGCGGCAGAAAATACATCGCATTGAGCGCACTGGAGGTCAGCAGCACCAACAGTACCAGCGGATACCCCGCCTCCAACGCGCCGCTGGCCAGATACCACTTGCTGATCATGCCAGCGGTTGCCGGTAGCCCTATCATACCGCAGGCCCCCAGCGTAAAAGCCATGCTGCTAAGCGGCATGCGCCGCCCTACGCCATTTAGCTCACGAATTTTATGAATGCCCAAAGTTTCGGCAAAGTTACCGGCACAGAAAAACAGTGTGATTTTCATCACGCCCTGATGCACCAGATGCACCAGGCCGCCCACAGCCGCTACCGGCCCGAGCATCGCCACACCCAGCGTGACATAAGACACCTGACTGACGGTCGAGTACGCCAACCGACGCTTGAGATCCTGCTGCTGCAAAGCGCGCCAGGAGCCATATAAAATAGTGGCAGAGGCCAGCAACACCAGTGGCCAGGTTAGATCCAGCTGCTGCATCACCTCGACGCCAAAGACATCGTACACCACCCGCACAATGCCAAAAGCACCGGCCTTGACCACAGCGACCGCATGCAGCAGGGCACTGACCGGCGCAGGTGCTACCATGGCCTCAGGCAGCCAGCCATGCAAGGGCAACAAGGCTGCTTTTACCCCAAGCCCAGTGATCAGCAACACAAAGGCCAGCATCAACAAGCCACTGTGCTCAGCCAGTAAAGGGCTTAAATACCCCCCAGGCATAAATACCGGGCTACCAGTCAGGCTATGCAATAATGCAGCCCCCAGCATCAGCACCACGCCACCACTGATGGTGTAGGCCAGGTAACGCCTGCCAGCTCGAAGCGACGCTACCGTGCCGCGATGCACCACCAACGGGAAGGTGGCCAAGGTCAGTAGCTCGTAAAACAGCACAAAACTGATCAGATTGCCCGACAACGCCAGCCCGACGGTAGCACTGACGCACAAACTAAAGTAACCAAAGAAACGCGAACGCAGTGGTGAACCTTCCAGGTAACCAATGGCATACAAGGTCGTCACCAGCCAAAGCACCGAGGACAAGAGCACAAACTGCAGCGATAATGCATCGCCATGCAGGATAAAAGATCCACCGGGTAAAAACGGCAACTCAAAGTAATAATCTTCGCCGGCTTTGACCCCTTGCCACATCCAGGCCACCAACAGCAGTTTCACCAGCACACCGCCCAGGTTCAGCGCGGTGCGCAGGGCAAAACGATGCTCCGCCAGGCTAAAAATCAATAGGCCTGGCAACAACGAGCTCAGCACAATCAACAGCGGCAACCAGCTATTCCAGTCCATCTCAGCCTCCCAGCCAGCTCAGCAGTGACCCACTGGCAAAAGCCAGCATCCAGACCAGCAAGGCAGGCAACAGTGCCAACCACTGCGGCAACAAGGCAGGGGCAAAATCTGGACTGACCGGCCTGGCCCGGTTAAAAGCCAGCACCACCAAACGAAAGATATAAGCCGCAGAAAGCAAGGTACCGGCCAGAATAACCGGCAACAGCCACCACAATTGGCTGTGGTGCCATAGCGGCAGCAGCATGTGCCATTTCGCCACAAAGCCACCACTTGGTGGCAGACCAATCAGACTACCGCCCGCCACCGCCACGGCAAACATGGCCAACGGCATGGTCTGGCTCGCACCGCGGAAGGTGCTAAGCCGTTTACCACCCAACCGCAGCTGCATTTCCCCCACAGCCAAGAAGGTGGATGTTTTGGCCAGGGCATGCGCCAGTACAAAGAGAAAGAGTGCCTGGGTAAAGGCCGGATCGTTAAGCTGCAGTATCAAGCCAAGTGCCAGCAAACCATAGCCCAACTGGGCCACGGTCGAATAAGCCACCATCACCTTGGCGTAAGGGGTCCGAAGCGCCGACCAACCACCGGCCAACAGTGCCATACTGCCAGTGAGCAGGAACAGCCAGCTGCCAGTGACAGCCAGCTCAGGGCCGGCCAACTGACTCCAGATCATATAGAGCATAAAGAGCGGCCCTTTCACCACCAGCGCCGACAACAACGCACTGACCGGAGCCGGAGCAGCCGCATGGGCGTCGGGTAGCCAGATATGCAGAGGCCATAGCGCTGCTTTGAGCATCAGGCCTGCCGTGATCAACCAGAGCGCCAGCCGATGATCGACCGGCTGCTCGCTGATTGCAACAGCAAGTTGCGGTACATCCAACCAGCCATAGTGACCATAGAGCAGGGCAACGCCGAGTAAATAGCATAGTGAGGCAGCCAGCGACAACAGCAGATAGCGCATGGCGGCTTGCAACGCCTTTTTGCCACTGAGTAACACCAGAGCCACGGCCGCCAGCCCAAGCAACTCCAGTGTGACATACCAGTTAAACAAATCGACCGACAAGAACAAGGACGATAACGCCGCCTGCAACAAGGCAGACAACGGCCAGAAATCGGCCGATAAGCCAGCATCGCGCCACTGACTTAGGCTGTAACTGGCGACCAGGCTATGGATCAGCGCCGTCATCAACAACAGCAGCGCCGAGAGTTCATTCAACTGCCAGCGAATGGCAAGGCCCGTCTGCCAGCCACCCAGCTGCATTGTAGCAGGTCCTGCAGTCACCACCTGCCACAGAGCGGCAGCTGCCAACAACAAACTAAGCAAGCCACTTAGCCAAACCAGCCCAGCGGCCTGACGACGCCAGCACAAGGCCAGTACAGCCGCAAGCAATGGCAGTAACACAGCCGCCAGCGCGAAGCTCATGCTGACTCCGACAACGTTCGGGCCACCAGGGCCAGGGCAAAAGCGGTAGCACTCACAGCCACCACCAGTCCGGTCAGTACCAGCGCATGCAAGACGCCATCCGCCGGCTCGGTGCGGGCAGACAGCGTCACCATGACCAGAAAAACGGCGGCGCCCATCAGGTTCAGCGCAATAATCCGCCTTAGCAATTCAGGACCACGAATCAGGCCATAGCAACCAATGCCCCAGAGCGCTGCCGCTATCAACAGATACCAATGCACCAGACTCATGCGGTCAACTCCTTCCGCTCACCGACCACCAACAAGGTCAGGGTCAGGCCAATAGCCAGGGTGGCACACAGTTCAATCAGCAAAATCAGTCCTTTGGCGAGTGGCAGTGGCCAACGCAGCCACTGCACTGCTTGCTCTGGCTGCCAATTCAGCCACACACTGAGCAAGCCAGCCAGCAAAAACGCCAGTACACCAGCTAAAATCAAGGCCCGCACCCACCACATATCGAAACGAAGCGCCGGCAGTTGACCATTTAGCCGCAGCACTACCAGCGCAGCGGCCAGCAAAGCACCGGCCTGAAAAGCGCCACCAGGCGCAGTGGCGCCACGCCAGAGCACAAAAAAAGCCACCAGCACCAACAACGGTAACAGGCGAATACTCCACTGTCTGGCTAAAGGCCAGTGCTGCAATGCGGCCGGCTCTGGCGCTGCCACTAAGCGGCTGCCAAGCAATGCCAACAGCAACACCAGCAATTCCAGTAAGGTATCCCAGGCGCGAAAGTTCAGCAGCACCGCCGTAACCAGATGCTCGGTACCACTGCTACCCAACTGCTCCAGCGCTGCCGGCAACTGACTGTGTGCTGGTTGCAGCGGCAGTTGCCACAGGGTCCAGCCAAGCACTGCGCTCATCGCTATACACAGCACCAAAGCAGGTAGTCGCTCCATCCTGCTGATGCGTACCGGTGGTGTGATTGATTTTGGCTGCCTCGCTAAGGCTGAAAACAACAAAGCACCGGTCAGGCCAGCGCCTATGGCCGCCTCTGCCAGTGCCAAATCGGCGGCTCCCAATCGGGCCCAGGCCAGAGCCAGCATCAAACCAAACACCACATAAAGCATGACCGCCGCAGCCAACTGCCGGGCCAGTATCGTCGCCAGCGCCAACACCAGCAGCAAGACACCAAGCAAAGCATCGAACCAGAAATCACCGCTCATTCTGCCGGCTCCTCTTGGTCCGTTGTCTGCTCTCGGCCATACTGACCAAGCAACTGACAGGAAATGGTGCCAGATAGCATCACCAGCCCCCAGATCAGCAGCATCAATAAAAATCGTTGCCAATCTTGCTGCAGCACACCAAGACCAAGCACGATAAAACCCAGCCCCAGCGTATCGGCTTTCGTCACCGCATGCAGCCGACAAAAAACATCCGGAAAACGCAGTACCCCAAGGCTACCTGCCAGAAAAAACAGCAACCCCAGGATCAACAACACAGCACCCAGCCAGGCCATCATTTGCGCTGCTCCTGCTTTAACCGCTGCACAAAAGCAGCTGGCACCACAGCAGCCAGTAACGCAATGATCAAAGCCACCTCCAGCAAGGCAGGCTGTGCCAACGCTTGAGATAACAACAGTAAAATGGCCACCCCTCCGCTGCCCAACAACTGAATGGCCAAAAGACGATTGACCAGATCAGGTCCGCGCCAGACACGCCACAGTCCCAATAGCACCGTCAGTAAAATCGCAGCAGCCATTGCCATCAACATAGTGGTTGCTCCGCAGCCAGCAACAGGCTTAACCGCTGCTCCAACCTGGCAACGCTCTGCTGCCAGTCATTATTGTCAGTTAACAGATGCAACTCCAGCCAGGCAGTCTCCACCCTGCTCTCACCGGACAAACAACTGCGGCAGACAGTGGTTCCGGGCAATAAACTAATCAGGCATGCCAGCATCCGCTGGGAACTTGTTTGTTGCAGGCGAACGGGATAACGCTGCCAATTAGGTGTAATAGCTGATATAGGTTGTAGTGCACGCCAGGCAACATCAAAGCCACCCCGCCACATTTCTATCAGAAAATAGCCGGTAAAAGCTGGCAGATGACGCCATCGTAATCGGAGTAAAGGGGCGGGCCAGCGCTCCGATAACCAAAGCAGCAGTGGCAATATCATGGCAAAAAACCACCAACCTTCACCGCCGCCTAACACAAACCAGAGCAATGCATAGAGCACAGCACGGCACGCCAGACGCTGTAGGCGACTGGCCAAGGCGGAACTTGCTGGCTGTGCTGATGCTGGCTGCATAACGGTCCTTAAAACGATTGCTTTAGCTTTACTGTTTGAAATAAAAAACAAAACATCATTTATACTATGGGCAAACCCTTAAAAATTCAAACCACCCACACCAAAGTGACTGCAACTGCATTCGCCTTTCCCCCATGCTATGACGTATAATCTGCAGCCAGCAGCAGACTGTCCGGCAAACCTGCATTGCCGCAGTCACCCTTCAACCCGTCAAGTCACAGGCAGCAGCATATGAGCTTTAAAGGCCAGCATATTCTTTCCGTCAGTCAGTTTGACCGCGATCGCATTCAACAGGTGTTTCAGGTAGCCCGTGGCATGGAGCCCTATGCCAGCCGGAAAAAGCGTACCAAGGTGCTGGACGGTGCTATTTTGGGCAATTTATTTTTTGAACCCAGCACCCGGACCCGGGTTAGTTTTGGCTGTGCTTTTAATTTGCTGGGTGGTGAAGTGCGGGAAACCACCGGCATGGAAAGCTCGGCATTGGCCAAAGGCGAGTCACTGTATGATACCGCCCGGGTGCTTAGCAGCTACAGCGATGTGATTGCGATGCGTCACCCGCAGTCCGGCTCGGTGGCTGAATTTGCCGAAGGCAGCCGTGTGCCGGTGTTAAATGGTGGCGATGGTGCCAATGAGCACCCAACCCAGGCCCTGCTCGACCTCTTTACCATCGAAAAAGAACTGGCCGCCAGTGGCCAGAGCATTGATGGCATGCACATTGCGATGGTGGGCGATCTCAAATTTGGCCGCACCGTGCACTCACTGGCCAAACTATTGTGCCTGTACAAAAACATTCGTTTCACCTTGATTTCCCCGACCGAGCTGGCGATGCCTGATAGCGTGGTTAGTGCCATCGAAAATGCTGGTCACAGCATTGAATTCAGCGATGCACTGGAAGGCAAGCTGGCCGCCGATATTGTCTACCAAACCCGGGTGCAGGAAGAGCGCTTTGCCAGCAAAGACGAAGCCAATTTGTACCGTGGCAAGTTCCGGCTGAATCAGGATATTTACACCAGGCATTGCAAATCCAACACCGTCATTATGCATCCGCTGCCACGCGACTCGCGGCTGGATGCCAATGAGCTTGATAACGATCTGAATCTGAACCCTAATCTGGCCATTTTCCGCCAGGCCGATAATGGCGTGGTGATCCGGATGGCGCTTTTTGCCTTAACACTCGGTGTTGAACACATGGTTAGCAAGTACGAGTGCGATGTACCCTGGTACAGCAACAAATCCTCCCTTTCTCCGCTTTAATGTCCAAGGACCCAGCATGAACAACTCAAAGCAATTGTTTGAACGCGCCCAACACACCATTCCCGGCGGTGTTAACTCACCGGTACGGGCTTTTAAAAGTGTGGGCGGCACCCCGGTTTTTATTGAAAAAGCCGATGGTCCCTATATTTTTGATGTCGATGGCAAACGTTACATCGATTACATTGGCTCCTGGGGCCCAATGTTACTAGGCCACAATCACCCGGCCATTCGCCAGGCAGTGCAGCAGGCGGCTGAAAATGGTTTAAGCTTCGGCGCGCCCTGTCCGGCAGAAGTCGACATGGCCGAGCTGGTCAGTCAATTAGTGCCCAGCATGGAGATGGTCCGTTTTGTCAGCTCTGGCACCGAAGCCACCATGAGCGCCATCCGACTGGCACGTGGCTATACCGGCCGCGATACCATTTTAAAATTTGAAGGCTGCTACCACGGCCATGCCGACTCCTTGCTGGTCAAAGCCGGCTCTGGCGCTTTGACGCTGGGGGTACCCAACTCACCCGGTGTTCCTGCCGACTTTGCCAAATATACCCTCACCGCTGAGTTTAATAATTTACCGCAGCTTGAAGCCATTTTTGCCGAGCGTGGACAAGACATCGCCTGCATCATCGTCGAGCCGGTGGCAGGCAATATGAACTGCATTCCACCAGCACCAGGCTTTTTAGAAGGCTTAAGAGCGCTGTGCGATCAGTACGGCAGCGTGCTGATTTTTGATGAAGTCATGACGGGCTTCCGGGTAGCCTTAGGGGGGGCTCAGGCGGTGTATGGCGTGCAACCGGATTTAACTACTTTAGGTAAAATCATCGGTGGCGGCATGCCCGTGGGTGCTTTTGGCGGCAAGCGCGCCATTATGCAACACATAGCACCAACCGGGCCGGTGTATCAAGCGGGGACTTTATCGGGTAACCCGCTGGCCATGGCTGCCGGTTTGGCTGCCCTTAACGCCATCCGCCAGCCGGGGGTGTATGAAGCGTTGACGGAGAAAACCAGCCAGTTGATCGCCGGTATCAAGGCCGCCGCCGACAAACATGGCGTGCCCTTGGCGACCACTCAGGTTGGCGGCATGTTTGGCCTGTTTTTTACCAAAGAGCAAGCCATCAGTAATTTCGCTCAGGCCACCCAGTGCAATATCGAAGCGTTCAAGCAGTTCTTTCATCTGATGCTGAACGAAGGTGTTTACCTGGCACCTTCAGCCTATGAGGCAGGCTTCTTATCACTGGCGCACAGCGAGGCCGATCTGGCCGCGACCATAGCTGCAGCCGATCGCAGCTTTGCCAAACTAGCAGCGAGCTAAGGCGCTCGCTCTGGCAGCAAGCGGACAATATCGCTGTCTTGCTGCCGGTTTTGTTGCAAAAGCCAGTTTCGTCCAGACTTATCGCTATAGATGGCGGTAGGGTTTTGCGCTGCTGGCAATAAGAATTGCTCCAACTGCCCATGCCAGTGCCAAACAACCAAAAGCATCCTGGAGCTATCCAGCCAGGCAATGCCCTGGTCATTGGTTAACCAAAGGCCTGCCTGGCTGATATCGACCGGAAAACCTGGCAGTTCAAGTGACCTCAGCCCCCCCTCTTGATGCCATAACTGCAACAAAGGTGAGCTGTCCCGCCGTAACACCAGCCCATCCTCAGCGCAGCGCACATCAATGACATCATCCAACAGGTGCTCTACACTGTTTGAAGCCATGCGGTACAGTTGCCACCCCTGTTCACCAAACTCTGTCCAGTACAGCTGTTGCCTGCAGACTTCAATCTGAGCCGGCTTAATTCCATGAGGCAATAAGGTATGCAAATTGCCAGTTGTAACATCAACCTGGAACAATTGATTATTGATGAGAGCCAACAACTGCTGACGATACCAAAGTAACTGCTGAACTTGTTGAGCTTCGGTAAGTTGGGTTAGCTGTTGGAGCTGCTGACGTCTGGCCAGCCAGATTTGCTCATGGCCAGAGCGTTTCGACACAAAAGCAGTTTGTTGCTCGGAAATTGCAGCCAAGCGCTCACTTCGATTGGAAGCAAACCAACGTTGCAGCGACAAATCTGTATCACCAACCGCTAGTTGCCATAAGTCACTAACTGGCTCAGCACCTGCCACTGCCAGGACCTGCTCATTCGCAAAAACAACATCCGTCAAATCGGCAGACAAAGGTCCCAAGGAATCACCAGGTTTGCCACTGGCTGCGACTTTCTGCAAAGGCTGCTGCGGCAAGCCTAACCAAAGCTGTCTTTGATCTTTAAAGAGTTCAGTGAATACTTGCGGGTAATGCGCCAGTACAACCCAACTGCCATCATCTGGCTGGATCTGGATTAATTTTGTCTGCGAAAAACTCACCTGTACCAAAGCATACAAATACTGCTGATGCCGCACCAACCGATGAACTTGCAAGGCCTTGATAGGCTCTGACAATACGGCCTCTTTCGTATAACGGGCCTGTGCAGTATCCCGGCTACGCCACAGCTGGAATTGCGCCTGATGCCCTGGTTGAAGATCCAGCCAGTACAAGACGTTATCCACCACAGCTAAACCATGACGGATCCAGCGTTCACAGGGCATAAACCCGTCAGGCTCTCCAAAGTCAGGAAAGACCTGTTGTTGATAAATAACACACTTTGCATCCGTCACTGCACTGAAAAAAATACTGTCGTTGCGCCAAGCTGCTTTTCCTAAGGCATTATAACTGTATGGTGAATAAAGCAGACTGCTGCGCTGCTCAGACTGAATCACCCAGCGCCAATTCTTCTGATCAACAGGCTGATGCTGGTACAACAAAAAACTGTGCTGTGGATGCCATTTTGGCAGTTGCTCGCGTCCATTCAATGCACTTACTGGCTCTAAGCGGGTATACACTGTCTGGCCAGCCCCAAGCGTCAAGTAAGTGAGGCCATACGCGATTATGCCGCAACTCAGCAGCAAGGAGAGCACCGCAACCAACAGAAAATTACGATGGCGCGGCCGGCCTGCTTCTGCAAATCTATCGTCGTTCGAGTAGATAGTGTCCAGCCGATACCCCGCACCAGAGCGCCTCGCCCGCGAGCTGGTCAGCGGCTCCACATCAGCCAACCAACAATAGCCTTTTTTGGGAATGGTAGAAATAAACTGTGGTGACTGGGTGGTATCTGCCAACTCTTTACGCAAAGCACCCACAGCCCGCATCACTGCAGCATCGGTGCCTTCACCGGCGGGCCAGACATCAGCGATCAACTGGTTTTTGGATAACAACTGGCCAGGATGCAGTAAAAAATAATTCAGCAGCTTTTGCAGCCGAGGCTCCAGCGTGATGGCTTCTGATTCATCCGCAGCCGCAAGCCAAAGCTTGCCAAGAGTGGCGCGGTAGTGCCAGGGTCCAAATTGAACCAGCGGTTCCAGATTTGACAAAACTATCCGTCCTTACGCATGGGTATGGACGGATTATAACGGAAACCGGCAAAATTTCAGGTACCTAATTGTTACAGAGTTATGCAACAGCGGCAGATCCGGCAGGCTGATCAGGATCTTTGCACACTGGGAACCACAAGCAAGCATAGAGTGAGTCTTGATCAAACTCATTCACAGCAGGCTCTTCCAACTGAACAGGCTGCTTATAATCAGGATCTTTGCAGACAGGGAACCACAAACATGCAAGCATTGTATCTGCTTCAGGTTGTGCAAACTTAACCAGATCAATATGACTGGCGATAGTAGAAGTACCTAGGATGACAGTAGCGGCAGCAATAGTAGTTAATAGGTGTTTCATGGGTAAGCCCTCAGTAGTAATTGATGATCCAACACCTTCAGGCTGACAGAAAAAACATGAAATAACTCGATGAAATTCTTATAAAAAACCTATAAATTTTGCTGCTTTACAGAAATTTCGGCAATATCCGTGTCTCCTCCCGCCATGGATGGCACATAAAAGTAACGGCCATCGGCACTTAAACTAAATTGATCAAAATACAGTGTGTCTACAGTTGTTGCTGGCTGTATTTCAGTATTGGAGAAATCCAGGTAATACAACTGATATTTGTTGTCCTCCAGATAACTGGAGAAATAAAGCCCCTGATTGGTAATAATAAAGCGCAGCGGTAATCGCCCTGGTTCGGCTAACTCCAGCTTTATTGCCGGCTCAGCATCTACTGCCAGAAAATAACCATGATCCACACTGTTACGCCAGAACTGATAACGTCCATTTGGGCTTTCCAGATAGAGTTCACGCTCTGGGTGAAAGAGTTGTACCGGAAGCGAGGCATTCAGATCGGCTTGCATCATTTGCCATTGCCCTTGCCTTGCCACCGCAAAAAAAACGTGCTGGCCATCCCTGCTCCAACTGGGGTTAGCAATGGTATCAAAGCCTTTCGTTGGTATACGTCGGGGTTCAGCTCCTTCAGCAAGTATCCATAACTGCTGGCTAATCAAGGCCAACAGGTTACGCCCGTCGGGTGAAAAACGTAAATCACTGAAACGTTCATTTTCGGTAAAGTGCGTCAGTTGCTCCTGACTACCATCGGCTTTAAATAACCAGACCTGGGATACACCAGAGCGACGTGACACCACAGCCACTGGACCATCCTGTAAAGGGCTGGCCTCGGCAAAGGATTCGCTACGGTTGGAGCTAAAAACAATTTGACGACTTTGCTCCGCTTGGGGGCGAATAACTTCATTAGGCACTTTGACAATATTTAGCTGCGAAAAAGCACCGACGCTTGCCAGTAGCCTGCCTGAAGCACTGATTTGAAGTTCGCGTGCATTATTATCGGTATAGGCCAGCAAACGGGTCTGGCCAGTCGCAACATCCACAGCCCCTAACGAAGCCCGTCCGGTTGGATAAATAATCTCCTGATCGTTTAAACTCCAATCTATGTTGCCTGGCAAAAAATCCTGCAAGCGAACCAACATTCGGGTAGAGCGGCTGGATAAATCCAATACCCAGAGCTCAGCCGAGCCGGAGGCATAGCGCAAAAACGCCAACCGGCTACCATCACGTGAAAAGCGTGCCGCGTAATCACCAAAACCAGAAGCGGGCGGTGCTGTTAATATCTGGGGCTGCCCCCCCTGCACCGGGTACAACACCAGTGCCATCTGTCCCTGCCCTTCTTCTCTGGATGGGTACACCAGAAAGCGGCCATCGGGGGACCAGCTCAGCCGTGCTGAGATAGATTGAGCTCCACATCGGGTGAGCAACTCATCGGCAAGGACCTGATCACGTCCGGCAGTTAAGGTGAGTAAGCGAATTTCACATAAACGGCCGGATAACACTCTTTGATAAGCCAACTGCATCCCATCCGGGCTCCAGGCAGCGCCAAAGCTACTGTATGGTGCATCGGTTAAAGTGGTAACCTGATGATTTTGTAAGTTCTGTATTTTTAGCTTCACTACATTATCGCTTGGACTACTGGCATAACTAAAAGCCAACAGCTTTTCATCCGGAGAAATGCTGTGATAAAACTCAATGCCATCAAGAAAAGTCACCGGCTCGTAGCGCCATAACGGTGTTGCCGCCAGTTCATCATGCTCTGGATTGCTTGCCCACCAAAAATAGCCTGCCAGCAACAACGGCAATAAGATAAAACCAGCAAGATAGATGCGCGCCCGCCAGGCTGCGTAGGTGTTTGTCGGCGGTGATGCCTGTTGTGCAGCGGGCCTGGCTGCTGCATGGCTGCTTATTAATGGCTCTGCAGAGACTTGTTCAATAGCTGCCACCAATCGATAACCACGCTTAGGCACAGTTTCGATGTAGGTTGGTGTGCGGCTATCATCACCCAATGCCACGCGTAAAACCCGAATCACCCGGGTAATGCGACCATCCGATACTGCCCGAATACCCCAGACCTTTTCCAGTAGCTCGTCCTTGCTGACCAGTTCACCGGCATGCACCATCAGATAATTCATCACATTCTGACAAAGATTATCCAGTTCGGCTGTTTCCAGTAACTGACCAGTGGCATCCAGTTTCACCAGTTTATCGCGCTCTGGTAAGTACCACCAGTCGCCAACTTTCATTCGATGTTCTGGTTTTATTGACATGGTCGGTTCACAAACTCTCTGCTGCTAACGTCAAAGTTGAAGCAACATTATCAGCTGAAAACTCTAAGAATAACAAGTATCTTACACAATCAGTATCATCACGGCCTCCAGCCCCTTGTAAATCAGGGGCTCGCAGCCTTCTGCAAGCGATAAAAGTGCCGGGTGAGCTGCAAAGCCCCGGAACCTCCTGTCAAACCAGTAGAGATATTATCATCCCGCCCCAGCCATACTGTGATCACATTAGCGTCATCCATAGCCACAAACCAGCTATCACGGTAATCACTGGAAGTACCGGTTTTCCCGGCCAGATGCGGAAAATGTTGCCCCAACGAGCGGGCGGTCCCCCGTTGCACGCTTTGCTGCATCGCATCGTACAGTAACGAGGTAGCCTCTTCACTGTAGCGCCTGATCGGTGCTGGCTGGTGTTGATACAACACAGTGCCTTGCTGGTCGGTTACCACCGCAATACTGGCCAACGTTTGATGTACGCCATGATTGGCCAGTGTTTGATAAAGTTGTGTGACTTCCAGCGGCGATAGCTCAATGGCGCCTAGCAGAGCCGCCGGGTGCAAGGTAATACGGCGCTGCAGGCCCAGCCTGCTAAGGGCAGCCGCGACTTGCGGCATGCCAAGTTGCAGACCCAACCGTACCATGGGCACATTGTAGGAGTACACCAGGGTATCCAGTAAGGTCACTTCACCACGAAACGTCTGATCAAAGTTCTGTGGCTGCCAATCCTGTTGATTGCTGCGCAGTTGAATGGGCGCATCCAGCAAAGTAGTCTGTAAATCAAAACGCTCCGGCTGCGCCAGGGCTTCGATCGCAATCACCGGCTTAATCAGGCTGCCGATTTGCCGTCTGGCATCAAGCGCTCTGTTGTAACCGGCGTAGCGCGGATCGCGCCCTCCCACCATGGCTGTTAAGCCTCCTTGCTGGTAATTTGCCAGCACCACCGCCGTTTCAATGGCAGGATCCAATCCCTGCATCCTGCTGGCAACCGCTTGTTCTGCCTGTTGCTGCAGCACAGGGTCAAAATACGTGAAGATCCGCAAACCACTTTGTTGCAGGGTTTTATCCTGCAACTGACTGCGAAGCTCCTGCCGCACCTTCGCTAAGTAAGCAGGATAACGATCCGACTGGTGCTGACCGCGGGCTACTAAAGCTATCGGCTCTTCCAAAGCCTCACGATAGGCTTGCTGATCCAGCATATGCTGTTCGAACATCAACCGCAGCACCAGATCGCGCCTCCGCTGTGCCCGCTCCGGATTGCGCCTGGGATCGTAAAAAGACGGCCCTTTGATCAAACCAACCAGGAGTGCGGTTTCGGCCGCTGTCAGTTCATTCAGCGGTTTGGCAAAATAAAAGCGACTGCCCAGACCAAAGCCATGCACCGGATGGGCAAAGTTCTGCCCGATGTACACTTCGTTGATGTAGGCTTCTAAGATCTCATCTTTACTGAAACGCAGCTCCAGAATCAGTGCCATCAGGGCTTCATTGATTTTGCGCCATAAGGTTCTGTCCTGGGTCAGGTACATGTTCTTCGCCAACTGCTGGGTTAAGGTGGAGCCGCCCTGCACCGTACGCCCAGCCGTCAGATTTACCAAAAAAGCACGCAGAATAGCCAGTGGAGCCACACCGCGATGGCGGTAAAAATCACGATCTTCCACCAGCAGCAGCGTATCACGCAACAAAGGTGAGACTTGCTCCAGCCGCAGTAGCTCACGATCTTCCTGCTGTGCAGAAATCAGGTGCTCAATCAACGGGGCTTCCAACCGGGCTATGCCAGGCGCTGCTGCATTTGCCGGGCTCGACCACTGAATACGCTCGATCCGCTGCTGGCGGAACTGCACCACAAAGCGCTCGGCTGGCGCATAGCCATCGGCGAAATAAAATTCACGCCGGTAAATATCCACCGCTTGATTGGCTAGGCGGAACTGGCCCGGGCCAGTGATTTCTGACACCCGACGGTACTGCAGTAGCTCCAGCTCCTGTACCAGAGCACCCAGGGTCAGTGGCTGTCCTTGCTGCAGTTGCAGGCTGCGGCCAAATACCTGGGCCGGTACCTGCCACTTCTGGCCCTGGAAACTTTGGGTTACTTTGCTGTCCAGATACAGCAAGTAAATAGCTGCTACGGCAAGCAGGGCCAGGCCCAGCTTTAACAAGGTCCAGCCCAGATAGCGCAGCATCTTTGCTGGCGGTGGTAACTTCTGCTTCAGAGCATTCATTTTTTGGCTGCTAGCTTTTTGGGAACTGGTTTTTTTTGGACTTGGCCGCGTCATAAACTCATCGCTTTGGTGGTTCTGGTGGTGGGCATCGCTTGCGCCGGATCCTCCGGCCAGTAATGTTTTGGATAGCGCCCTTTCATTTCTTTACGCACTTCCCGGTACGCATTTTGCCAAAAGCTGGCCAAATCGGCGGTACGCTGCAAAGGCCGACGCGCTGGGGATAATAACTCCAGTGTCAGTGGCAGCTTGCCATTGGCCAGTACCGGCGTTTGCAACTGACCAAAGACTTCCTGCATGCGCACGGCAACCAAAGGTCCACCATCGGCCAGATAATCAATCGCCAGGCGACTGCCGGTCGGTGCCTGCCAATGGGTTGGCACAAAGCTGGCCAATTGCTGCTGCGCCGTATAATCCAGCCGGCTTTGCAGCGCTTGCAGCACTGGTAGCTGCTTGAGTTGCTGCAGGCTCTGACAATCTTGCAGCCAGGGCCCCAGCCATTCATCCAGATTGGCCAGCAACTCATCCGCTTGCCAGCCCGGCGCGCCATGCTCGGGGGCCAGTTGCTGCCAAAGACGAAGCCGAGCCAGCCATTGCTCACTGGCTGCACTCCAGGGCAATACCGCTAAACCACGCTGTTGGATGTAATCCAGCCAGGCCTCACGTCGCTGCTCGCTGCTCAATGCCTGCGGCGCAGGTTTGCGCTCTATAATGCAGGCACCAAAACGGCGTTGCTGCTCGCTGATGAAGCGGCCGCTTTGTGCATCAAAGGCACTGTGCAACTGCCAGTTGAGCTCATCGGCAAAGTACTGTTGCAAGGTCTGCAGAGACAAGCGCTCTGCCTGGCGAATAAGCAGGCCCTGGCTAGTAAGCTGTATACTTGCCACCAGCAGCAAAGGCTCTGTGGCTAAAGCATGCTCTGGCGGCAGCACCGCCCCGGCGCCATTGGCCAGCAAATAGCCTTTACCGCGCTTGACCGCCACCCGATCCGGATAGGCAAAGCACAACAACGGCACCAGTAAGTCCTGGGGCAGAGCGCCGCCAGGCTGACCTTTAAGCTGGCGGCACCACTGCTCTGCCTGCAGATAAGCCGCCGATTTTTTTTGCTGTTGCAGCCGCTGTAACTGCCCCCAAAGCGGGCTATCGTCCCGGCTTTGTTCCAGCAGCACAGCCAATAGCGCCGCCAACCAGAGTGCGCGCTGCTCACCTTGTCGCTCCAGCTCTTCAGCCCGGCACATCATGGCCGCCAGCCGTGGCTCGGTGCCGAGGCTAAGCATACGCTGTCCCAGTGGCGTGATTTTAAGAGCGCCTGATAAAGCACCCAGTTGTTGCAATAGGGCCTCCGCCACTGCCAGATGCGCCTTAGGCGGCGGGTCCAGCCAAAATAACTCATCAGCTTGCACACCCCAACCGGCCAGCTCCAGCCGCAATGCTGTCAGCTCGGCTTCCAGTACATCCGGCGGGGTAAAACTGGCGCGGCGCTGCCACTGGCTCTCGCTATCCAGCCGTACGCAAAGGCCGGGCGATAATCGCCCGGCCCGGCCGGCCCGCTGAATGGCCGAGGCTTTGCTAATGGCTGCGGTTTCCAGTTTCATCACCCCATGTTTCGGATAAAAACGCACCTTGCGGTACAGGCCACTGTCCACCACCAGACGGATGCCATCGATGGTTAAACTGGTTTCCGCGACATTGGTGGCCAGCACCACTTTGCGCTGACCTTGCGGGCAAGCGGCAATCGCCGCCTGCTGCTGTTGCAGCGTTAAACTGCCAAGCAGTGGGTGAACCTGCACTGAATCCGGCAGGCCTTGCTGCAGCAACCAGTCATGCGCTAACCGGATCTCGGCTTGGCCTGGCAAAAACGCCAACAAGCTTCCTTCTTCCTGCTGCAGCAATTGAAAGCAAAGCCGTGCCAGTTGCTGCCAGATAGGCTGGCGATCCGGGGTCTGGTAGCGAATGCTGACCGGATAACTGCGGCCTTCACTTTGTAGCACGGGCGCATTCAGTGCTTTGGCCAACTGCCCGGTATCCAGCGTGGCTGACATGATTAACAGCTTTAGATCCTCACGCAGTTGCTGCGCTTCCAAGCTGAGCGCCAGCGCCAGATCGGCCTGCAAGGAGCGTTCGTGAAATTCATCAAAAATGACCAAGTCCCAAGCGGTTAGCTCAGGATCCTGCTGAATAAAGCGGGTCAGCAGACCTTCGGTCACGATCAATAAGCGGGTGGCAGGACTGCTTTTGCATTCTAACCGGACCTGATAACCAACCGTTTGACCAACGGCTTCGCCCAGTTGCGATGCCATGTAACTGGCAATACTTTTCGCAGCCAGCCGCCGTGGCTCCAGCAACAAAATGTTTTTACCGCTAAACTCAGGTTGCTGCAACAGATAAAGCGGCAGCCAGGTAGACTTGCCGGCACCCGGCGGCGCCGACAGGATCACCCGCTGCTGCTGACGCAGTGCAGTCACAAGTTCACCGGCTATAGCAGCAACAGGGAGTTCCATCGCAGTTCGGGTCTCATCGGGGTTAGGGTCTCATCGGGGTTAGGGTCCCTGCCACTCGCTGTGACAGGGACATCTTAAAGCGCTGGCTGACAGCACTCAGGCTTTACCGGCTTCCTGACGCAGGGTTTCTGCAATGGCGCGGATCCCCATACCGGTGGCACCGGCAGCCCACAGGCCGGTATTGCTGCTGTTAAAGGCAGCGGCTAAATCAAAGTGCAACCAGCCTTTGCCACCTTCGGGTACAAAACGGCTTAAAAAACCGGCTGCATTGCTGGCACCACCAGTGCCACCGCCTTTCATCGGCCGGCTGTTGGCGGTATCGGCATAAGGCGACGGGCACTGTCCCTGATGCCAGGGAGCCAGTGGCAAGGGCCAGGTTGGCTCCTGTACCTGCTCCGCATAACCAAGCGCCCGCTGCTGCAGAGCAGTATCGAGGGCAAAAAGTGCATTGTAATCATTACCCAGCGCCACCATAGCGGCTCCGGTCAAGGTAGCGGCATCAATAATTAAAGGAGCACCGGTCTCAGAGGCGTACAAGAGGCCATCGGCCAGCACCAGACGACCTTCCGCATCGGTGTTCAGAATCTCCACCGTGGTGCCATTTTTATAGGTCAGAATATCGCCCAGTTTGTAAGCATGACCGCTGATCAGATTTTCCGCGCAGCACAGCACCAACTGCACCCGGCGCGACAAGCCTTTTTGAATAGCCAGGCCGAGCGCCGCCGCGACCGTTGCCGCCCCACCCATATCGCATTTCATATAGGACATCGACTCGCTGGGTTTGATGGAATAACCACCACTGTCAAAGGTAATGCCTTTGCCAACCAGCACAGCATCAACAGGTGCATCGACCTTGCCGGTCGGATTGTAATCCAGTACCAGCATCACCGGCGGTCGCTCACTGCCACGGCCAACGCCATGAATACCAACCCAGCCTTCAGCCAGCAACTCATCGCCGCGAATGATGCGATGGCTAATCGCATCCGGGGCCAGCGGCGTTAAAAATGCGATGGCTTCATTGGCCAGAGCTTCAGGCGATAATTGCTCCGGTGTTTGATTGGTAACCTGACGGGCCCAACCAAAACAACTGGCCAGTTGCTGCAATTGGGTAGCATCCGCGCCTTGCCATTGCACGCCGGTCAGTTTTTTTGCCGAGGTAAAGCCCAGATAAAAAGCCCACTGCAGCTCCAGTGTCCAGCCTTCACCGCTTAGCTCTACCTGTTCAACACCCAGGCCATCAAGCTGGCGGGCGGCTTTTTGAATGCTTCGGGCCGGGAATTTGGCATCCAGATGAATCTGAAAACCTTCAGCCGTTGGCGTCAGGCTGACTTTTTTGCCCCACTTCTCAGCAGCGGCATCGGGTTGCAACGTAACACGAATCATATCCGTCATAAAAACTATCCTGTATCAGCGGAAGGGATAAAGTAACCAAGATTGTACCATGCTGCGACCAAAAGTCAGATCCATCAACATCGGTCCAGTTTCGGCAACGAAAACAGATGACGGGCGGATGTTCACTCTGTATACTTCTGCGTCTTTAATTTGCGATGTGCCTGATATTCTGTTATGAATATCCGCCATTTTTGCTTGGCTGTATTGTACAGGAGATGACTATGCCAGAGGGCAAAGCAAACAAACCGTTGGGGCTGCTCGCCTTAGCCGGAGTGGAGCCTTATCAGGAGGCTGTGGGCGAAGAGTACATGAACTCCAAGCAACGGGAGCATTTTCGGAAAATTCTGGATGCCTGGCGTCAGCAGTTGCGCGAAGAAGTGGATCGTACCAAGACCCACATGGCCGACGAAGCCGCCAACTTTCCGGATCCGGTTGACCGTGCTGCTCAGGAAGAAGAGTTCAGTCTGGAACTGCGCGCCCGCGATCGTGAGCGCAAGCTGCTGAAGAAAATTGAGAAAACACTGCAAAAAATCGAAGACGACGATTTTGGCTACTGCGACACCTGCGGTATTGAAATCGGTATCAAACGGCTGGAAGCGCGCCCAACCGCCGATATGTGCATCGATTGCAAAACCTTAGCAGAAATCAAGGAAAAGCAACTCGGCGGCTAAGATGCCAACGCTTGCCTCTCCTCCTGTGGGCCGGTTTGCTCCATCCCCGTCCGGCCCGCTGCATTTTGGTTCACTGGTAGCAGCACTTGCCAGTTACCTGCAGGTTAAATCCAATCAGGGTCAGTGGCTGGTTCGGATGGAAGATATTGATGAGCCACGCAGCCAGGCTGGTGCCGCCGACAGCATTTTGCGCAGTCTGGAGCAGTTTGGTTTGCTGTGGGATGGTCCTATCTGGTACCAAAGCCAGCGCAAGGCCCGTTATCAGGCAGTTTTTGACCAGCTGTACCAGCAGGGTTTGCTCTATGGCTGTGATTGCCCGCGCAAAGCCATTGCTGCCAAGGGTGGCCTCTACAATGGCCATTGCCGTCAGCGCCAGCTTCATCCCAAACATCCAAAACCACTGGCCTGGCGCTTGTGCGGCTCCTCGATAGCTACTGAGTTTGACGATCTGGTGCTGGGTAAACAGCGACTGGAACCGCAGTTTTGCCAGGAAGACTACATCATCAAACGCCGGGATGGCCTCTTTGCCTACCAGTTGGTGGTGGTGGTCGATGATATGGATCAGGGCGTGACAGAAGTGATCCGTGGCGCTGATTTACTCAACATGACCACGCGCCAGCAACGGTTGTTTGCCCAGCTTGGCGCCGCAGCCCCCGTTTATGGCCATATCCCACTGGCCAGCAGCAGCCCTGGCCATAAGCTCAGTAAGCAAAATCATGCGCCGGCACTGGATGCCAGCCAGGCGGTGCCCTTATTGCTGCAGGCCCTGCAGTATCTGGGGCAGCCGACACCCGCTGAGCTGGAATCCGCTTCCGTAGCTGAGCTGATTGCCTTTGCCGTCAATCACTGGCGCTTGGAACAGGTGCCCAAACAGACAGAAATCCTGCTCAATTGATAGAGTTGATGCGTTTTTATTGCACGGTTTGGAAAAAAATGCGGTAAAATAACAGCCTAAATGACTCAATGCTGCCAAGGCAGCCTTTAACACGATTCAGGAGCTTGCCATTATTTCCCGTGTGCTCGATTTTTGCCGGCGCAATCTGCGCAAAGGCGCAAAAGCTGAAAAACAAGCTGCTTTGGTCACCCATAGCGTTTTGCCTCCGCTTAAGCGGCTTAGCCGCGACCAACACCCGATTTCCCGCAAGCAAATCAGCCCCAATGCGCTGAAAGTATTGTACCGCTTAAAAGATGCCGGCTTTGAAGCCTATTTGGTTGGTGGTTGCATTCGCGACTTGATGCTGGGGCTGGAACCTAAAGATTTTGATGTGGCCACCAATGCCAAACCGGAAGAAGTCCGGCAGGTGTTTCGCAATTGCCGGCTGATTGGCCGGCGTTTCCGACTAGCGCATGTATTGTTTGGCCGCGAGGTGATTGAAGTTGCGACCTTCCGTGGTCATCACAGCCAGCCGGATGAAAATGAAGAAGGCCAGCATCAGTTGTCCAAAGCCAGCGAAGAAGGCCTGATCCTGCGTGATAATGTCTACGGCACCATCGAAGAAGATGCCGAGCGCCGCGATTTCACCATCAATGCGCTGTACTACTCGATCAACCACTTTGAAGTGCTGGATTTCGCCAATGGCATCGAGGCCATTGCCGAGCGTAAAATTGAGCTGATTGGCGACCCGGAAACCCGTTACCGGGAAGATCCGGTACGGATCCTGCGTGCCATCCGTTTTGCCACCAAACTCAATATGCAGATAGCGCCAGCGACCGCCGAGCCTATTCCGCAGCTGGCGTCCTTGCTAAAAAGCATACCACCAGCCCGTTTATTTGAAGAGTTCCTGAAACTATTTATGGCCGGCAAGGCCTTCGACAACTTTATGCTGATGAAGCAATACGGCATCATCAAGCAATTGCTGCCATCCTTGCACAAAGCCATTGCCCAGGAGCCAGAAGGCAAAGTCTTCCAGTTGGTTAGCCAGGCGCTGCAGGATACCGATCAACGGGTGGCCGATGATAAACCGGTCACCCCGGCATTCCTATTTGCCGCCTTCTTGTGGTATCCGGTCGAGATCCGCAGCCAAACCCTGCAGCTGGAAAGCGGCCTGCCACCGGTGGATGCACTTAATATTGCCATGGCTGAGATCTTAAGTGACTTGCAGCAACGCATTGCGCTGCCAAAACGCTTTAGCCTGGTGACTCGGGATATCTGGTCGCTACAAAGCCGGTTGGCCCGTAGTCGCGGCAAGCGGGCACTGACTTTACTGCAACTGCCAAAATTCCGTGCCGGTTACGATTTCCTGCTGCTGCGGGCCAAAGCCGAAGGCGGCGACTTGCAACAACATGCCGACTGGTGGCAACGTTTTCAGCAGGAAAACGAGAGCGGCCAGCAGCAAATGCTGCAACAAGCCGGCCCCGCCGCTGGCGAGAACAAACCGCGGCGCCGTCGCAATTACAAACGCAAGCGCAGCAGTCAGCCGAAACCATGAATGCTTTGGGTAAGCAACGTTGCTTTATTGGCCTGGGTGCCAATCTTAACAACCCTATGGGTCAGGTTCGTGCGGCCATCAGCGCGCTGGCTGGCGTGCCGGACAGTACCCTTGGCCGGGTATCCTCGCTTTATGGCTCCAAGCCCATGGGGCCGCAGGATCAGCCCGATTATGTCAATGCGGTGGCTGAACTCTATACGGAGCTGTCCCCATTGCAGTTGCTGGATGCCTTGCAGCAGATTGAACAGCAGCAAGGCCGGGTTCGCAAAGACGAGCGTTGGGGGCCCCGCACGCTGGACTTGGATCTGTTACTCTATGGCAATGAACAATGGCAATGCGAACGTCTGACGGTACCCCATTACGGCCTGGCCGAACGCGAGTTTGTGCTCTACCCTTTGCAGGAGATAGCCGCCGACTTGCAGTTACCGGATGGCCGCAGCATTAACAGCTTGTGTCAACAGGTACCGCACCGTGGGTTAGCGGTGGTGGCTCCGGCCCCCTGTTAAAACAGACTTGCAGCGCACCCCGCTTTATGACAAGGTGCGCAGCGGATTGATTGAAAGAGGTCAGAGCAGATAAATGGCTAAAATTACCACCGCCGTACTGCAAAAAATGAAACAGCAAGGCGATAAAATTACCTCCTTAACCGCCTACGATGCCAGCTTTGCCAAGCTGTTTGCCGATGAAGGCGTTGAAGTGCTGTTGATTGGCGACTCACTGGGTATGGTGCTGCAAGGCCATCGTGACACCCTGCCGGTCACGGTGCAGGACATCGCTTACCATACCCGCTGTGTGCGCGCTGGTGCACCCGATGCCTTTGTCATTGCCGATCTGCCCTTTATGAGTTACGCCAGCACCGAGCAGGCCTTTGCTTCCGTTACCCCGCTGATGCAGGCCGGTGCCAATATGGTCAAACTCGAAGGCGGTGACTTTTTACTGCCTACCGTCAAAGCCCTGACCGAGCGCGGTGTGCCGGTGTGTGGTCACTTGGGTTTAACGCCGCAATCGGTGCACATATTCGGTGGTTACAAGGTGCAAGGCCGCAGCAACGAGCAAGCCGATGCCATGCTGCGTCAAGCCAAAGCACTGCAAGAGGCCGGAGCACAGTTGCTGGTCCTTGAATGCATCCCGGTCGAGCTGGCCAATCGCATTACCGCAGCACTTAGTATTCCGGTGATTGGTATTGGTGCAGGCTCAGGTACCGATGGTCAGGTGCTGGTGATGCACGACTTGCTTGGTATCAGCAGTGGCTACATACCAAAATTTTCGAAAAATTTTTTGCAGCAAACCGGTGAAATCCGCTCAGCCATCCGCCAGTTCGTGGCCGATGTCAAAAGCCAAAGCTTCCCAGCTGCCGAGCATACTTTCCAATAAACTATGAAGATCCTAACCACCATCGACAGCCTGCGGGCTGAGATTGCCAGCTGGCGTAAGGCTGGTGAGCGCATCGCCTTTGTCCCCACCATGGGCAACCTCCATCAGGGCCATTTGCGCCTGGTCGAAGTAGCGAAACAGCATGCTGAGCGGGTCATCGTTAGTATTTTCGTCAATCCAATGCAGTTTGGGGCCAATGAAGACCTGGACAGCTACCCACGTACGCTGGACGACGACTGCCAGGCACTGCAGCAGCTGCAGACCGATGCGGTCTTTACCCCAACACCAGAGCTGATTTACCCGCGCGGCTTAAGCGAGCAAACCTTTGTTGAAGTCCCCAAACTGGGCGATCATCACTGCGGTGCCAGCCGGCCCGGGCACTTCCGTGGTGTGTCCACTGTGGTCTGCAAGCTGTTTAATCTGGTGCAACCGGATATCGCCTGCTTTGGGCAAAAAGATTACCAGCAACTGGCGATTATCCGTCAGATGGTGGAGGATTTGTCCTTTCCTATCAAGATTATTGGTGTGCCAACCGAGCGCGCAGCCGATGGTTTGGCGCTGAGCTCCCGCAATGGCTATCTAAGCGCAGAGCAACGCGCTCAGGCGCCGGTTATGCAACAGGTGCTGCAACAGGTGGCAACACGGATCAAAACGACCGATGCCGATTTTCGCAGCATCGAAACCGCGGCCAAGGCCCAGCTTAAAGCCGCCGGCTTTCAACCGGACTACCTGACCATCAGCGATCGCAGCAGCTTATTGCCAGCGGAACACCGGCAGCAACCCCTGGTGATCCTGGCCGCCGCCTGGCTCGGCAAAACCAAACTGCTGGACAATCTGGAGGTGTAAGTGGCTGAGTACTGCCTGGTGATGACAACCTGCCCTAATCAGCAGGAAGCCGATCAAATCACCGCAGCACTGCTGCAGCAACAGCTGGCGGCCTGCATTCAGCAGCAAGCCGTCAGCAGTCACTACGTCTGGCAAGGAAAGCTGGAACAAAGCAGCGAGATTCTGCTGCTGATCAAAACCACCCGCCACTGCTACCCGGCGCTGCAAGCCGAAATCTGTAAGCTGCACAGCTATGATACCCCAGAGATAATCCAACTGCCGATAGAAGCTGGCTTTGCCGATTACTTACAGTGGGTAAAAGATAGCTGCCGCTAAGTTTCCAATTGCGCCCAGCTCTAAATCTACTTATGCTGAGCAATTGACAAAATTGTTACCACTGGATGGTTGTCGATGGAATTGTTGTTGGTGCTGTTATCCTTGGGTCTGTTGGCAGGCTCGGTCTTTGGCTGGGTGGCTTTTATTCAATTACAGACGGTTCGCCGGCAGTTGCAGCAGTTAATACAGCAACTTAAAAATCAGCCGGCCAGCGGGCAAGCGCTATCCGCTACTCCAACTGCGGCACCATCATCCCAACCACAGCCAACCGTTCACAACACTGCCATCCAACCAGCTTCGCCAGCAGCAGCCATACCAGGCAAGCCAGCAACCGAAGCATCGGTTACCAAAGCTGCAGTCAGCCCCACAATCACAAAAGCTGCCAGCGCTACGCCAGCGTCAGGCAACAACCAATGGCTGGCAACAAGCCTGAACTGGCTGGAGCAACAATTAATTCAACGCGGTATGGTCTGGCTGGGTGGCATTGCCATGGCGCTGGGGGGCGTGTTTCTGGTGCGTCATTCGCTCGATGCCGGCTGGTTTACCGCTGAGCTGCGTTTAATTGCTGCAGCCTTGCTTGGCTTTGCCTTAATAGCACTCAGCGAATGGCTGCACCAGCAAGACCAAAGGCGCTCCAGTCTGCAGCACTATGCACCAGCCGCGTTGGCTGGCGCTGGTTTTATTACGTTGTACGCCTGTATTTTAACGGCGGCGCAGTATTATCAGTTGCTGCCGCTGTGGCTGGCTTTTGTGCTGCTGGCCGGGGTGGCCTTGGCTGCCAGCTGGTTTGCTTTGCGCCAGGGGCCGGTGTTGGCGGTGCTTGGCATTGTCGGTGCCTACGCAGTGCCTGCTCTGGTCGCACAGGACACCGGTAATACCATTGCCCTACTGCTCTATATTGCCCTGGTCACCGTCTCATCCGTGCTGGTGGAACAGCGGGTCAAGCGCCCCTGGCTCTGGTATTTGCCGATGGCAGGCCATGGCTTCTGGCTGGCGGTTAGCTTTGTTGCGGCCACCAGCAGTACCCTCTGGTTCAGCTGGCTGGTGCTGGGGCTCAGCTTTGCACTGCTGGTATGGTGGCCGCAACTGGGGTATCGCGCACGCAGCCTGCAACTGGCTCACTTGCCTTTGGCCGAGTGGCTGCCGCTGCGCCGTGAAGATGTATTGGGCGGCCTTTTACTGCTACTGGCACTCTTGGTGCTGTTATTGACCTCGGCAGCGGTGAATTTCAGTGCCCTGTTGCTGCTGATGCTGCTGTTGTCTGCCGCCGCCTTTAGTCATAGCCGGACGGACTTTTGGCTGTGGAGTACATTGCTGCTGGCATCAGGCTATCTGCTGCGCCAGCCGGTGCATGCGCTGGTGGATACCACTCTGCCACTTCTGCTAAGCCCGGAGCTTCTGCCAGCACAGATCTTAGTGCTGTGGTGTAGTATCCTCCCCTTACTGGGTGGCAGTCTGCGCGCAGATCGTTTGCACTGGCACAGTGTGCTGGCCGTGGCACCGGTGCTGATGCTGGGTATCAGTTATGCTATTGCTGCCCCGGAGGTGCAAGCGCAGCTGCAACCACTATGGTTGGGGTATGCAGCTGTGCTAAGCATTGTGCAAGCCCTGCTTGGCCGCCGCAGCAGGCTGCCGCTGCGGGCTTTTATCCATAGTGCCGGCGCCAATTTTGCGCTGACCTTCTGTTTGGTGTTGCTGCTCAGCACAGCAGCGCTCACCATCGCCATCGCAGTGCAGTTGGTGCTAATCACCCTACTGAGTCGCAAGCAGCAATTACCGGTCCCGCTTTGGCTGATCAAACTGCTGGTTGGTCTGCTGCTGCTGCGCCTGACCGGCGCCGCCGTGCTCGATAGCTATCAGCAACTGACCCTGCTGGGGCTGCACTGGTCCTTTGTGCTCTACCCGGTGGTGCTGATGTGCTTTGTTGTAGCGCGCATCCTGTGGCAAAACAACGAACTGATCCCCTGGCTGGAAGGGGCCTGTCTGCATGTGCTGGTGCTCTTTGTGACGGTGCAAACCCAGTACTGGCTGGCTGCAGGCTCACCGCTTTCTGTGTTGTTTGAGCCTGCCAGCTTATCCCCCCTGACACTGGCTGTACATGCTTGCAACTGGTTGCTACTGGCCAACCTTTATTTGTGGCGTAGTAGTCTGGCCGGCTCTTTGCAGCAACTGTATCAAATTGCAGCTATGGTGTTGCTGGGTTTTGCTGCCTTAACACATGGCTATCTGAGCCTGGATGCCAACCCCCTGATTACCAATGCTGCCTTAGGTAACTGGCCTTTGTGGAATCAGTTGTTGCCGCTGTGGGGCATACCTGCCCTGCTATGCTTCCAGGCCGCCCGCCTGGTTCCAGCCGAGCTGCGAAAGCTGATGCTGGTGGTGGCCACCGGCTGTGCACTGCTGTTTATCAGCGCCAGCATCCGGCATTTCTGGCAAGACGGCAGCATTGGCATCGAGCTCTCGACCTCAATGGCCGAGCATTTCAGCTATTCCCTGGTGTATTTGCTGCTGGCTATTGCCACAGTGCTCAGCGCCCAAAGAATGCGCTGGCATCAGATCCGCAAAGCAGGCTTTGTGTTGCTCAGTCTGGTGACGCTGAAGGTGTTCCTGTTCGATCTGGCGGGTTTGTCCGGTGTGCTACGTGCACTGTCCTTTATTGGTCTTGGCTTTAGTCTGGTGCTGCTTAGCTGGTGGTTTCAGCGCAGCAGCGCCGCGCTTAGCGAAACTGAGGCTCAATCCATTCAGGGCTAACAGGGAATGGGATGGATCCGAGACTGCAGCCGATCATGCAACACGGCTGCCGGTCTTTAATCTTTGCTGTACTTGCCTGCAGGCTCACGCACTTTGCTGGCAACCACATCGGTTAAACCGCCGGAAACATACTTATGAAGTACGCTGGCAACCAGGGTCTGATAGGGCATGCCTTCTTGCAACGCCCTGCGTTGAATCGCTTCTAAATCCCGGGCAGAAATACGGATATTGATACGCTTGTCTTTTCGAACCGTACGCTCTGCCGCAGCAGACAATTCCGCTCGCCGTTCGGGCGTCAAAACCGACTTGAAGTCGTCACTTTCAAGGTCGAGCAACAGCTCGGCGTCGTCTTGATCCAGTTTTAGGTGGCTCATTTGGCCCTCCTTAGCTACTGCTTCGTGGCTTTGCGACTGGGATAGGTTGCACTCAACCTAATCAGCTTTTATCTGAAAGTCTTTGGGTAAATTTCGCCAGTGCTCTTTTAGCTGACGCTGGTGCTCGCCATTCATTGGCAGATCCTTGATGGCTTCTGGCCACAAGGCTCTAGCCTTTGTTATCACATCATCCAGGTGTGGTTTGATAGCCCGCCATGGGATCCCTGCTCGGTCTGCCCACCATTGAAAATTCGCCAGAGAAACGTCGTACCAGGCTTTGGTTTTGCCTAAATTAAGCGCAAACTGCTTTTCACCATCCATATAAACACTGGTGGTTAGGATATCGTAGGCCGGGGAAAGCCTTGGCGTGACTTGATCGCTATAGAGCAAGCTCCAGTTTTTCAGATGCGCATCACCATTAGCAAGCAGAATATTCACCAACAATCGTCTGGCAAACTGTTGTGTATCAGCCAGTCCGTCGCCGGAAAAGTCATAAAGAATCTTGCCGATTTGCTCATAACTTGCCGAGTTGTATTTTTCGTGAGGATACTTCACCAATACCTGGGCGAAATCTTCCATGTGAATACGCCGATCCTGCTCGCGGTCAAAACGCTTGATCGCAAAAGCCAGCTTTTCCCCCGGCAGGTTTATTTGCGGCAGATTATCCAGTTTATTCAGTTCAACCAGTTTGGTTTCAGGGATATGAATACCAACCAATGCTGCTAATTGCATCGCTGTATACTCGTTCAAGGGGACATCTTTGTGTCGGGTCGATGGAGTCTTTACAATCCAATCCCCCAGAATATCTCCATTGGCAAGCGTGTATCGCCCGTCCCTTTCCTTCATGGAAAACTTCATCTGAACCCCGGCCAGCGAAAACTTGTTTTCCTTTGCGCTGAGGTCAAATTTTACCGCTCTTACCTTACCATGCGCATTAAGCACCGTCGCTGGCACCTCTTCTGGCTCCATAGGCTCAGCAACTAAAGCACCAGGCAAATCGGCTCCCAAATAGGTAAGGAGCTGGAACTCCTGATCGGTATGAACCTTAAATCCTTGCGCAATCAACTCCCGCAGAGCTCCTTCTGGTAGCAAATTAGACAGGGTAGGATGCAACCTTTGGTTTCTCAACCAGGGTTCTGACATCAACTTTTCAGCTTTAGGAAAAACGGGGTGGGTAATCAAGCTAAATGTTGGTCGATGAATATCGTGCTTAAACGACTCAGCAAAACTTAAACTATTTCTGCCGCCCTGATAACCAACCAAGTAGCCTACCAAGCGGTTATGCAAGCTCAGCCTGAGTACCTTGACCTCCTCTGCTTGACTGGCGTTCACTGGCCATCCCTCAATATATCCTGCCATGGGTCATCAGCGAGACTTTTCTTGATCTGCTCGTGCTCTGGTGTTGAAGTGCTTAGACCAAATGCTGAAGGCTCTTGCTCCAACACCGCCAGTACGGCACTTAGCTTATCTTTTGGGATCAGCAGAAGCTCACTGTTCAAGCCCTTCGCGATTAGCTCCAACGTATCCAACCTGGGGTTTCCCTTGGATTCGAGTCGTTGGTATTGCTGGCGTGATATACCAACACGCAGCAGCATATCGTTCTGCTTAAGACCAAGCGTTACCCGGCGCTGCTTTATCTGCTGAAGTAAAGATGCCATCTAAGTAGTCATATAAGTTGCTTTTACACTATAAGAAACATATTAGTTGCCAAAAACAAAAAAAGCAACGAATAAGTTGCTTTTTAGGGTCAACAAAAATGGCCACAAGAGTGGCAATCACCCGCTATCTTTGCAATAGCTGCTCCAGCACATGCTGCAGAATGCCGCCGCTGCGGAAGTACTGCAGCTCGTTGTCGGTGTCGATGCGGCATTTGACCTGAAAGCGTTTTACTTTGCCATCGGCCCGTTTGGCTTCGACGGTGAGCAACTGGCCAACCGCCAGATCGTCGCCCAGCTCTGGCAGGCTGAAGCGCTCTTCACCGGTCAGTTGCAACACCTCAACGTTTTCGCCGTCGCTAAACTGCAGCGGCAGCACGCCCATGCCCACCAGATTGGAGCGGTGAATGCGCTCAAAGCTCTCAGCGATGACAGCTTTTACCCCGAGCAAACGGGTACCTTTGGCCGCCCAGTCGCGGCTGGAGCCGGTGCCATATTCCTTGCCGGCAAGAACAATCAACGGTTGTTTGTCATGCTGGTAGCGCATGGCCGCATCGTAAATCGCCAGTTGCTCGCCGGATGGAAAGTGTTTGGTCTCGCCACCTTCCACCCCCAGCAGCAACTGATTGCGGATGCGGATATTGGCAAAGGTGCCGCGCATCATCACCTCATGGTTGCCGCGGCGCGAGCCATAGGAGTTAAAATCCGCCTCAGCCACCCCCTGCTCACTCAGATAACGGCCGGCCGGCGAACTGGCTTTGATGGCCCCGGCCGGGGAAATATGATCAGTGGTGATGGTGTCGCCAAAGAGCGCCAGCACATAGGCATCGGTGATCGGCTCAATCTGCACCTTTTCACCAAAATCAGCAAAAAATGGCGGCTGCTGAATGTAGGTCGAGCGGTTATCCCAATGGTAGGTGCGTCCTTCAGTCACCGGCAATTCTTTCCAATGAGTATCGCCGCTAAACACATCGGCGTATTGTTTGCGGAACATAGCGCCATCCACCAGAGCCACCGCCTCGGCGATTTCTTTTTGGCTCGGCCAGATGTCTTTTAAATAAACCGGGCCATTTTTACCCTGCCCAATCGGATCCTCCGCCAAATCGATCAGCATGGTGCCGGCCAGGGCATAGGCCACTACCAAAGGCGGCGATCCCAGCCAGTTGGCTTTGACCTGCGGGTGAATACGGCCTTCAAAGTTGCGGTTGCCGGACAGCACCGAAGCCACGGTCAGATTGCCCTGTTCGACGGCATCGCTGATGGCATCCGGCAAAGGGCCGGAGTTGCCGATGCAGGTGGTGCAGCCATAGCCGACCAGGTGAAAGCCCAACTGCTCCAGCGATTTGGTTAAGCCGGCTTTATCCAGGTAATCGGTCACCACCTTGGAGCCCGGCGCTAAGGATGTTTTCACCCAGGGTTTTACCTCTAAGCCATGCTCAATGGCTTTTTTGGCAACCAAACCAGCGGCCATCATCACACTGGGGTTAGAGGTATTGGTGCAGGAGGTAATGGCGGCAATCACCAGATCACCGTGCTTCAGCGCATGCTCCATGCCGTCTATGGCAACCGCAGCCTGTTTGTTCTTCAGTTGCTCGATTTCCAGTTGCATCACCCCTTTGATATCAGGCAGGGCAACTTTATCCTGCGGCCGCTTTGGCCCCGCCAGCGCTGGTTTTACCGTGGCAAGATCCAGCTCCAGCACAGCACTGAAGACCGGCTCCTTGCTAACATCGTGCCACAAGCCCTGCGCCTGGCAGTAGGCTTTCACCAGGGCAATCTGCTGCTCGGAGCGGCCGGACAGCTCTAGATACTTCAGCGTTTCTTCATCCACCGGGAAGAAACCGCAGGTGGCACCAAACTCCGGAGACATATTGGCGATGGTGGCGCGATCGGCCAGCGGCAGGTGCGCCAAGCCCTCGCCAAAAAACTCGACAAATTTCCCCACCACCCCCTTGGCCCGCAGCATCTGAGTAACGGTGAGCACCAGATCAGTAGCCGTCGTGCCTTCCGGCATCTTGCCGGTGAGTTTAAAACCAACCACTTCCGGCAGCAGCATCGACACCGGCTGCCCCAGCATGGCGGCTTCGGCTTCAATGCCGCCCACGCCCCAGCCGAGCACGCCCAGGCCATTGATCATGGTGGTGTGGGAGTCGGTGCCCACCAGCGTATCCGGGTAGACCCAGGTATCGCCGTCTTTGTCTTCGGTCCAGGCCACTTTGGCCAGGTATTCCAGATTAACCTGGTGGCAAATGCCGGTGCCAGGCGGCACCACCCGGAAATTGCGAAAGGCTTTCTGGCCCCAGCGTAAAAAGGCATAGCGCTCGCGGTTGCGCTCGACCTCCAGCGCCACGTTATCGGCAAAAGCGTTCGCATTGGCGAACTTGTCCACCATCACCGAGTGATCGATCACCAGGTCCACCGCCGATAATGGGTTGATCAGTTCCGGATCGCCACCAGCTTTGGTCACCGCATCGCGCATTGAAGCCAAATCCACCACAGCAGGCACCCCGGTAAAATCCTGCATCAATACCCGGGCTGGCCGGTACTGAATTTCCCGACTGGAACTTTTATCCTGTAGCCAGGCCGGCATTGCCGTCAGATCATCGTACTGCACCGTCACCCCATCCTGATGGCGCAGCAGGTTTTCCAGCAGAACTTTCAACGACAAAGGCAACCGGCTGATATCCCCCAGGGTTTCAGTGGCTTTAGCCAGCGAGCAGTAATGGTACTCTTTGCCCGCTACGGTAAGACGGGCATCGCATTGGATTTTTTTTGAAGTCATCATGGTGCTCCTGCATCGTTGTTGTCATCAGCTTAGCGGACAGACGGCCAAGCAGCCACCTTGGCTCCGCTGCATACAGAATTCTCACTGCAGTAGGAAAGCATGGGGTCAGTTCCAGTATTGTTCAACCGTAATATGACCTGGCGTACGGCGCAGATTTTTGCGCAGGCCCAAGATTTCCAGCTCGGCCCGTACTGCTTTAATCATCTCCGGATTACCGCACAGCATCACTTGGCTGGTTAAATCAAATTGCGCCGCAGCAGCCTGTTGCAACTGCCGGTTTTGAATCAGCTGCGGTAAGCGCGCTTGCAGCGCATCGGGGTGTGATTCCCGGGTGACCACCGGCTGATAATGAAATTGGTCGGAGTAGTGCTGCTGCCAACTGGCGATCCGCTCACGATAGACCAGATCCTGCACCTGCCGTACGCCATGCACCAACACGATGCGTCCAAAGCGCTGCCAGGGCTCGTTGGTGGCCAGCATGGACAAATAAGGCCCGATGCCGGTACCGGTAGCAATCAGCCAGAGCGTATCGCCTGCGGGCACCTCATCCAGGGTAAAGAAGCCGGTTGCAGGCTGACTTACCCAAAGCCGGTCACCGGCTTGCAGTGCATGCAACCTTGGCGACACCTTGCCATCGGCTACCGGTGTCAGTAGAAAGTCCAGCTGAGAATCGCCAGGGGCATTGACCAGTGAATAAGCACGTTGCAGGCGCCCTTCTGCCGTTTCCACCGCCAGCCGGACAAACTGGCCGGCGATAAAATCAAAGCCGGGTACATTCACCCGCAAGCTGCATAAATCTGAGTGCCAGGCGTAATTCTCTGTGACTTCAGCCTCTACCCACTGCGCCATCAATGCCTCCTGTACTTGAGAATACCAGCTCAAAATAGCCGGTTAAATCAATCCACTACTTGGCAATAGCAATTTCTCCAGGGTTTATGTGTTAAGCTTGGGCTGGATCAAGAGCTGTCACGATTCATTGCTATACTCTAGCAGAATCATTCAGGAGGGATCTGTGTTTAAAATTTTCTTTGGTGTTGCCCGGTTACCGTTTTTAACTCTGACCGTCCTTTGCATCGCACTGGCTGCGGCTGGCAGCTGGTATCAGCAGGGTAGCTTCTCCATTGGCTTGCTGCTGTTGGTGCTGTTGATGGCACTGGCAGCACATATCAGCGTGAATGCCTTTAACGAATACTTTGATTTTCGCTCCGGGCTGGATTTTCTGACCCGACGCACGCCTTTTAGTGGCGGCAGCGGCACTCTGGTCGCAGCGCCAGAGCAAGCTCAGCTCGCGCTCTGGCTGGCGATTGGCAGTTTGCTACTGGTCAGTACCATTGGCCTTACGCTCAGTGCACTGATCGATTGGCGTCTGTTGTTGCTGGGTCTACCCGGGGTTTTGCTTATCTACAGCTACACCGATTACATCAACAAATCACCACTGCTTTGCCTGCTGGCACCTGGTATTGGCTTTGGTGCTTTGATGACACTCGGCGCTTACTGGGTGCTGACCGGCCAGCCCGATGCGCTGGCCTTAAGTTTATCAGCCTTGCTGGCACTGCTGATTAGCAACTTGTTGTTGCTGAATCAATTTCCGGATATCGAAGCCGATCGCCAGGTTGGCCGCCGTCATCTGCCCATTGTGTTGGGCCAGGCCAAAGCCGCCCGGGTGTTCAGTGCTTTGCTGCTGGCGTGTTATCTGCTGCTCGGCATTGCCGCCTGGCAAGGCTGGCTGCCTGCTGCCGCTTTACTGGGCCTGCTATCACTCCCATTGGCAGTACGTGTGATCCGATCGCTGCATCATGCGATCAATACAAGCCACCACAGTCAGGGCAAAGGCCAGGATCAACTGGCAGCCGTGCTCGGACACAATGTGCTGTTAACCCATGCCCTGCCCGCTCTGGTGTTATTGGGACTGGTGCTGGCGAAACTGCAAGGGGTAGCCTGATGCCTGAAATTGTCAAAACACTCAGCACCGATGTGCTGGTTGTCGGCGGTGGTGGTGCTGGCCTGCGCAGTGCTATCGCTGCCAGCGCAGCCAACCCTAAGCTGTCGGTGACCCTGCTGTCCAAGGTATACCCGATGCGCTCGCATACCGTAGCCGCCGAAGGCGGTGCTGCAGCGGTAACACTGGGCCACGACAGCCTGCAAGCACACTTTGACGATACCGTGGCTGGCAGCGACTGGCTGGCCGAGCAAGGGGTGGTGGATTATTTTGTCAAACACGCCTTTGAAGAGCTGGTGCAGCTGGAGCACTGGGGCTGCCCCTGGAGCCGGCAACAAAGCGGTGAGGTGCAGGTGCGGCGCTTTGGCGGCATGAAAACCGAGCGCACCTGGTTTGCCGCCGATAAAACCGGCTTTCATATCCTGCACACCCTGTTTCAAACCTCGCTGAAGTACCCACAAATTAACCGGCTGGATGAGTACTTTCTGCTGGATTTGTTGGTGCATGAACAGCGCTGCTATGGCGTGCTGGCGATTGAGATTGCCAGCGGCGAACTGGTGCAAATTAAAGCTGCCAGCGTGATTCTGGCCACCGGCGGCGCTGGCCGGGTCTATCAGTTTAATACCAATGGCGGCATTGTCACCGGCGATGGCATGGCGCTGGCCTACCGTCATGGCGTGGCACTGCGCGATATGGAGTTTGTGCAGTACCACCCAACCGGCTTACCGGGTTCCGGCATCCTGATCACCGAGGCCTGCCGGGGCGAAGGTGGCATCCTGCTAAATAAAGAGGGCTACCGCTACTTGCAGGATTATGGCCTGGGGCCGGAAACACCGCTGGGCAAGCCGCAGAATAAAACCATGGAGCTGGGGCCTCGCGACAAGTTATCTCAGGCTTTCTGGCACGAGCAGCAACAAGGCCGCACCATTTCACACCCGCAAGGCGAAGTAGTGCATTTGGATCTACGCCACTTGGGTCAGCGCTACCTGCTGGAGCGACTGCCTTTTATCTGCGAGCTGGCCAAAGCCTATGTCAATGTCGATCCGGTTAAAAGCCCTATTCCGATCCGCCCGGCGGTGCATTACACCATGGGCGGTATTTTAACCGATGCGAACTGCGCCACCAGCATTGCAGGTCTTTATGCGGTTGGCGAATGCGCCTCAATCGGGCTGCATGGTGCCAACCGGCTGGGCTCCAACTCTTTGACCGAACTGCTGGTGTTTGGCAAGGTAGCAGGGCGTGAAGCCGCCCGGGTTGCCAGTGAGCCACATCCGGCTGCTACAGACGCCTTAATCAGCAAACTGACTGAACAGGCTGTTAGCCCCTTGAAAAGACTACACAGCGGCAACGGCACCGAACGCTGGCACGAACTGCGCCAGCAACTGGCTGAAAGCATGGAGCAAGGCTGTGGTATTTATCGCTGCGAAGCTGGCCTGCAACAGACACTCAGCACCTTAGGGCAGCTGCAACACCGCTACCAGCAATTGCGCCTTGGAGATACCGGCAAAGCCTTTAATACCGAGCGGCTGCATGCACTTGAGCTTGGTTTTGGCCTGGATGTGGCCGAAGCCATGTGTCAGGCAGCGCTTGAGCGCAAAGAGTCGCGGGGTGCCCATCAGCGTCAGGAGCCAGGCCTTACCAACCGCAACGATCAGGACTTTCTGCGCCACAGTCTGGCCTTTTATCAAGCTGGCTCCGGAGCCCGCATTGAATGGCAGACAGTGGATACCAGTTTATCGCCACCGGCTGAGCGCCGCTATGGCGGTCAACCACAAACGGACAAGCCACCCAAGGAGAGCTGTTAATGCCAACCCTAGCGATCCGGTTGCAACGCTACCAGCCAGAGCAGGACAACGCCCCCCACTGGCAAGATTTTCGTGTCGAGTACGACGACAGTACCTCGGTGCTGGATGCGCTGGAGCAAATCAAAGCCGGGCAGGACAGCAGCTTAAGCTACCGCTGGTCGTGCCGGATGGCGATTTGTGGCTCCTGCGGTGTGATGGTCAATGGCGTACCCAAGCTTGGCTGCAAAACCTTTTTGCGCGATTACCCCAAAGGCCTGCAACTGGCTCCACTGGGTAATTTCCCGGTGGAAAAAGATCTGATCGTGGACATGTCGCGCTTTTTGGACCATTTAACCGCCATAAAGCCCTACCTGATTGCCGAGGCAGCGCCACCAGGCCAACCCCACCGGCAAACACCGGCCCAGCTGGCGCGCTATAAGCAGTTTTCCAACTGCATCAACTGTGGTCTTTGCTATGCTGCCTGCCCGCAGTTTGGCTTAAAGCCGGATTTTTTGGGCCCGGCCGCCATTGCGCTGGCGCATCGCTACAATCTGGACAGTCGCGATAGCGGCAAGGCTGAGCGCATGGCGCAACTAAACAGCGACAACGGCGTCTGGGGCTGTACTTTTGTTGGTTACTGCTCGACCGTTTGCCCTAAGGGCGTGGATCCTGCTGCGGCCGTGAATCAGGGCAAGATCGCCTCGACACTGGATGGGGTGATTCAGTGGTTCAAGCCGGCTAAGGAGCAAAGCAAATGAGCCGAAAACCCTATCAGCCAACGATGCCGGCCAGCTGGTGGTTAAAGCATCCGGCCTACCGCTTTTACATGCTGCGTGAAGCTACCGTACTGCCACTGCTGTTTTTTGTCGCCAGCCTGCTGTATGGCCTCTATGCACTGGGGCAAGGCGAAGCCAGCTGGCTGCAGTACCTTAGCTGGTTGCAACAGCCTTGGGTCATCGCACTGAATAGCCTGGCGCTGGTGGCCAGCTTGTTTCATGCCTGGACTTTCTTTGTGCTCTTTCCACAAGTGATGCCGCTGCGCCTTGGCAGCCGCACCTTGCCCGCCTGGCTGATGGTAAGTGCCCAGTGGGCCGGGGTGTTGCTGGTTTTCGTGGCGCTGTGGTGGCTGTTAGGAGGTTTGGATGCGCACCAATAAGCAAGACCCCCCTCAGACAACCCCACGCCGCTCGGATGAGCCTATCTGGTGGTCGCTGTTTAGTGCCGGTGGTGTTTGCGTGGCGATGCTGGTCCCGGCCATCGCCTTGCTGGTGCTGCTGGGCATCCCGCTTGGGCTTGTCAGTGCAGAGCAGCTCAGCTATCAGCGGCTGCATGCGCTGGTGTTTCATCCGCTGGGGCTGGGGGTGGTGCTGGGGGCCTTGGTGCTGCCACTGTTTCATGCCATGCATCGCATTCACCACGGCTTGCACGATCTGAAGCTGGCCCATGGCCAACTGGCTAAATGGCTGTGTTATGGCTGTGCAATCGTGTTGAGTACAGTGGCGATAGCACTCTGGCTACTCAGCGCCTTTTAAGATAGTCGGTGCTGTCTTAGCAGGCCTCAGCTACTACCAGCATTCCGCGGCCAATCGGGATAACTCAAACCACTCGGCTACTTCAGGGGGCATCTGTATTTCAATGTGTTCTGACTGACCACGCTGGCTGCGGTGAAAACGCCACTCAGCTTTCAGAGCCGCCAGTTGTTCTTCTGCCTGCTGAACTTCGTCCTCCGAGAATGCTAAATGCGCTAACCAGGAACCAGAACCCGCGGACATCTGCTGCAACACAGGAGTTACCCAGAGATCGAATTTTTTCTGAGCCAGCGCAGCAATCAGCAGCTCTCGATGTTGACTGAAGTATGGCTCAGGTAAGACACCATCCTCAGAATAAGTAAGCTCCAGCTGATTTGCCTCATCCAGAAAAAGCAATGCATTGATGGTGAAGGTGGTTGGCATATCCGCCAATGCTGCCTGATACAACCAAAACCGGGCCTGATGTCGATCCGGTTCTCGTTCTGGTTGTTGCTCAGAATCGGTCAGTTCAACGCCCGGCTCGCCATAATAAAGAGCCAAAGCACGCATCGCCAAGACATTGCCAGCCTGCGCTTCAAGCAACATACCAGCTTCGCCCATTTGCCAGAAAAAGTCTTCACTCCAGTTATTAAACATCAGGTCCTGCTGAAACCAGGTGTCCAGCTCAGAGCGTCCAGGGTGCGCATGTAACTCTTCCACGCCAGGGCAATGCAGTGACTCTGCAGCGCTTTGGTCTGCTGTTTCAGGCGGGCTAACATTCTCGTGCCATTCACGATCAGTCCGAGCGCCAGCCCACTCCGGCGACACCTCAGAGTCAAGCTGAGACAGTGTAGAAACAGCTGGGGAAGTTTGTGTAACAGCGAGTGACGGCTCTGAAAGTGGGGCTGGTACTCTTTGCTGCTGCGAAAGCTCCTGGCGACTTTGCAGCCACCAGAACACCAGCAACAGTGCAGCGCCCAGCAGCCAGAGTACTTTCTTCACCCACGTCTCCATGCATTCATCGTTACAGAACAGTCGCCTTTAAGCCGCCAGCTCTTTCACCCACTGCATCAGCTTGGGGTATACCTGCCGGCTTTGGCGGGCAATCTCAGTTTGCTCCTGCAGGATATCGTGCAGAATATCCCGGGTAGTCAGCGGGTTGGCAAGTACTACCCGGAATACGATCATTTCCTGACGCTGGTACTGCTCCGGTGTTAAGCGGGTACGGGACACAAAGGATTTGCCCTGCTCACGTTGCCGCTTTTGGATAAATTTAGTCAGGCTATTTAGCAGCTCGTTGATTTTTTCACGCTGCTCCGGGCTGGCTTTCTGCAAAGCCAGCTGGACTTCGGCTGGCACGTAACGATACGTCAACAGACACAGCTCAGGTTCGCTGATCAATTCGAACTCGTTATGTGCCTCAATCAACTCTGCAAAGTAACGAGCTTTTTCCAAACTGCGATTGATCAAAATTTCGTAACCATCGCGGCCAATGACCTGCAAACAGGCATGCACCAGCATTGCCATGCCGGGACGGGAGCCTTCCAACGTTTGGCTACCCAAATCTTTGGAGCCTTTACGCAAAATGTATTCGGCGTGGTGCTCAATCGCATGAGCGCTGGATGGGTCTTTAAACACCACCATGCCGGCGCCCATCGGCACATACATCTGTTTATGGGCATCGATGGTGACCGAGTCGGCCCGTTCAATGCCGCTTAGCAAGTGCCGGTATTTCTCCGACAACAAGGTTGCTCCACCCCAGGCTGCATCGACATGGAAACAACATTGCAGCTCTTGCGCCAAATCAGCCAGTTGATGCAAGGGATCGATGTTGCCAGTCTCGGTAGTACCAGCCACGCCAATCACCGCCAGCACCCGGATATTTTTGGCTTGCAGCTCGGCGCAAATGCGGCGCATCTCGGCCATATCGACCTTGTTGTTGCCATCGGTTTTAACTGCAATCAAATCATCACGGCCAAGGCCCAGCACATCGGTGGCCTTGCCCAGTGAATAATGGCCGCGCTCGGAGATCAACACCGCCAAACCATCGTAACCATAGTGCTTCATCGCACGGAACAAGCCTTCACGGGCGATGCCTCTAAAGTCGCCATCTGGTCCCAATAAGCGGTTTCGGGCAATCCACAAAGCGCTGATGTTGGCGATGGTGCCACCCGAGCAAAAAGCCCCCAGCGCGTGATTGGCGCTGTGCATCCACTTGCTGTAAAAACCAGCCTCTTGCTGATACACCAGGTGGTGCATCATGCCCAGCACCTGACGCTCCAACGGCGTAAAAGCTTTGGAGGTTTCAATTTTGACCAGGTTCTGATTCAGCCCCACCATCATTTTCGACAGTGGCAGCACAAAATACGGCAGGGCCGAAGTCATATGGCCAATAAAACTGGGCGAAGCAGTGTGCACCGAATGCGCCACCAGCTTTTCCATCATGGCATCGGCATAATCAGAAACAAATTGTGGCGCCAACGGGATCTGAAAATCCTGGAAGTCACGCTCGATTTGCCACAGCGGTTTTTCCACCGCCACAATGCTTTCGCGCAGGAATCCGGCCAGATTCTGCGATATATTCTGCTCAATTTTGCTGAGCGTGGAATCCGGCGCTTCCGGCACGGTAAAAATCCGCCAGAGTGCTTCTTCCGATGCTGTCGCCTGCCGTTTACTCACATCTATCCTGCTCGTTGACCCCGGCTCTTTGGCCGGTAAGGGTGCTACAAAAAAGGGCATTTACTTTACTGCATGCCATGCGAAAAGTCTGCAAAAAACTGCAAAGCCCGGCTGGCAAGGTTGTCATATAGCCAGCCTCCGTCGCATCAACACTAACTACGTAAACCAATGCCTTTGTTGATTAAGTACATCGCATAACTAAACAGTAGCACAATCAACAGCAACAGCAGGCCAAAGGCCAGCCACAAACTGATATCACTGATGCCTAAAAAACCAAAGCGAAAGGCGTTAACCATATAGACCACTGGATTGAGCGCCGCCACCTGCTGCCAGAAACCAGGCAGCAATTGCAACGAATAAAAGACTCCGCCCAGATACGTCAGTGGCGTCAGCACAAAGGTTGGGATAATGCTGATATCATCAAAGGTCTTGGCATAGACCGCATTGATCAGGCCCCCCAGGGCAAACACCATCGAAGTCAGCAGCACTGTCAGCACAATGATACCAATGTTGTGCAACTGCACAGGGACAAAGAGCAAAGACACCAGGGTGACAATCAGGCCTACCAGAATACCGCGCGCCATGCCACCACCGACATAGCCCAGCACAATGATGTAATTGGGCACCGGTGCAACCAGCAGTTCTTCGACATTACGCTGAAACTTGGCACTGAAAAACGAGGACGCGACGTTGGCGTAAGAGCTGGTGATCACCGACATCATAATCAGGCCAGGGACAATAAACTCCATGTAGCTGAAGCCGCCCATCTCGCCGATGCGTGAGCCAATCAGGCTGCCAAAAATGACAAAATACAGCGTCATGGTAATGGCTGGTGGTACCAGGGTTTGCACCCAAATCCGAAGAAAACGGTTGGTTTCTTTATTTAAAATACTTTTCAGTGCTACCAGGTAGTTGGCTTTGGAAAAGGTCTGCTGACTCATGCGCTTTGCTCTCCCCGCCCTTGCTCGACCAATGTCACAAACAGCTCCTCCAGCCGGTTGGCTTTGTTACGCATCGACAGTACCTTGACCTGTTGCTCGGTTAAGCGACTAAAGATATCGTTTAATCCGGCTGATTTTTCCACATCCACTTCCAGGCTGTGATCATCCAGCAGCCGGTAATGAAAACCATCCAGCTTCAATTCAGCCGGGTTGGTGTCGACATCCAGCACAAAGGTTTCCTGGCTTAGCTTGCTGAGCAAGGCTTTGATGCCGGTGTTTTCAATGATCTGGCCCTGATCGATGATGGCGATGTTACGGCACAGCATCTCGGCCTCTTCCAGATAATGAGTGGTCAGAATAATGGTGACGCCCTGCTGGTTGATGCGACGCAAAAACTCCCACATCGAGCGGCGCAGCTCAATATCTACCCCGGCGGTCGGTTCATCCAGGATCAACAGTTTGGGCTCGTGCATCAAAGCGCGGGCAATCATCAGCCGGCGCTTCATGCCACCGGATAGCTCCCGTGCCCGGCTGTTGCGCTTGTCCCAAAGCCCTAACTGACTCAGGTATTTTTCGGCGCGAACTAAGGCCAACTTTTTTGGCACCCCATAGTAACCAGCCTGATTCACCACAATTTGCAGCACGGTTTCAAACTGGTTGAAGTTAAACTCCTGCGGCACCAAGCCCAGCTGGCTTTTCGCCAGCTCTAACTGCTGGTCGATATTGTGGCCAAATACCTCGACAGTGCCACCGCTCTTATTTACCAGCGAACTGATCACGCCAATGGTGGTACTTTTACCGGCGCCATTGGGGCCAAGTAACGCAAAGAAATCCCCCTGCTTTACTTCCAGGTCAATGCCTTTGAGCGCCTCTACCTTGTTTTTGTAGGTCTTGCTTAGTTGCTTAATATTCAGTGCCAGTGTCAATGCGCTTCTCCCTGATAGCCCCAACGGGCCAACAGTTGTTGTTCCAGCCCCAGATGGTCCAGCATTCTGGCCACCATAAAGTCCACCAGATCGTCAATCGAGCTTGGGTTGTGATAAAAGCCGGGTGCGGCAGGCATAATGGTTACGCCGAGCCGGGCCAGCTTAAGCATATGCTCCAGATGAATGGCATTGAGCGGGCTTTCCCGTGGTACCAGAATCAGCTGACCACGTTCTTTTAGCACCACATCGGCGGCACGCTCAATCAGATTCTCACTGGCACCGTTGGCGATCGCTGCCAGGGTGCCGGTTGAGCAGGGACAGACCACCATCTGCTTAGGCGCCGCCGACCCCGAGGCTACCGGTGAAAACCAGTCGTCTTTGCCATAGACCTTGAGTAAATGGGGTGAGCACTTCAGCAATTCAACCAATTGCGCCTGGCATTTTTCCGGTGCTGCCGATAGCTTAGTGCCATGCTCGGTGGCAAAAACGACCCGGGCTGCGCTGGAAATCAGCAAATGGACCTGCACCTGCTGTTGCAGCAAACACTGCAACAAGCGCCAGCCATAAGGTGCCCCGCTGGCACCGGTAAAGGCCAGAGTAATTTGCTGTATGGGTTTATCCGACATGCTCTGCTTCCCTTAATTCGATGGCCTTACGCAGCCGCTGATGCAAACCGCCAAAGCCGCCATTGCTCATGATCAGCAGCTGATCGCCACTGCTAAGCTCCGCCAGTACCGCCTGCTCTAACAAACCTAGCTCATCAAACAGCCGGGCTTTTTCGCCCAAAACTGCCGCCACTTGCTGCATGCCATCGGCGGCGCCTTTGGCCTGAAAAATAAACACCTGATCGGCAGCAGCCAACGCGGTTGGCAACGCCTGTTGATGCACCCCACGTTTCATGGTGTTGGAGCGCGCTTCCAGTACGGCCAGAATACGGTTTTGGCCCACTTTAGCACGCAGTGCCTGCAAGGTCGTTTGAATGGCTGTGGGGTGATGGGCAAAATCATCGTACAAGCGCACCCCACCCGCCTCGGTAAGCAGCTCCAGCCGTCGTTTCGGTGCCTGAAAAATGCACAGTGCCTCGATAGCAACGCTGACCGGCACTCCAACATGGCGGGCAGCTGCAATGGCCATCATGGCGTTATCGACATTGTGCTGGCCCAGTAAGTCCCAGTGCACTTCACCTTGCAACTCACCTTGCAGCCACACCGAAAAAGCCGAACCATCAGCTTTCAGTAACCGGCTTTGCCACTGTGCTTCGGTCGCTGAACCTGCACTGGCCTGAGCCGCATAGCTGTGCCGCTCACTCCAGTAGCCCTCCGCCAGCATCTGTTCGATAGCAGGTTGTTGCGCTGGTGTCAGGATCAAACCACTGGCAGGCACCGTTCGGATCAGATGATGAAACTGGCGCTGAATGGCGGCTAAATCGGGGAAGATATCCGCATGATCGTACTCCAGGTTGTTGATCACCAAAGTACGGGGCCGGTAATGGACAAACTTGGAGCGCTTATCAAAAAATGCCGTGTCGTACTCGTCGGCTTCAATCACAAAAAACGGACTCTGACCAAGCCGGGCCGAGACCTCAAACTGAGGCGGCACTCCGCCAATCAAAAAACCAGGCTTTAAGCTGGCCTGCTCTAAAATCCAGGCCAGCATGCTGCTGCCAGTGGTCTTGCCATGGGTGCCAGCCACAGCCAGCACCCAGCGCTGTTGCAGCACCTGTTCCGATAGCCACTGGGCACCGGAGGTGTAAGGCAATTGCCGATCCAGTACCGCTTCGACACAAGGGTTGCCGCGGGACAAGGCATTGCCAATAATCACCAGGTCAGGGGCAGGGTCGAGCTGAGCCGGTTCAAACCCACTGGTCAGTGTTATGTCAAGTGCTTCCAACTGAGTGCTCATCGGTGGATACACATTGCTATCAGAGCCCGTCACCCGGTGACCTAAGGCTTTGGCCAGGGCCGCGATGCCGCCCATAAAAGTGCCACAAATTCCCAGAATGTGAATATGCATGCTATCAACTCATAATGCAGGTGACGCCCATTGTAACAAAACTGCGGCTGGCTGCGATTGAAACTGCAATTTTGGCAAAAATTCTTTAAACTAGCGGGTAAAAATACCAGTACCTCACCTACACAGTAAAAAAAGGAATTCCCATGCGCCGTATCTCTCCGGTCCTGCAGCAAGATGGTGTCGATAGCGACCTGATTTCCCTGATAAAAACCATTCTGGCGGCCTGCCGCGAAATATCCTTTCGGGTCAGTCAGGGCGAATTGGCCGGGGTGCTTGGCTCCACCTTGTCGGAAAACGTGCAGGGTGAAACACAGAAAAAGCTGGATGTGATTGCCAATGAATTGCTGAAAGAAGTGATTCTGGAAACCGGCGTGGTCAAAGCCATCAGCTCGGAAGAAGAAGACGATATTGTCGCCGGCAACCCCAGGGGCCGCTACCTGGTGACCTTTGATCCGCTGGATGGCTCCTCCAATACCGATATCAACAGCCTGATTGGCACTATTTTCTCCATTTTACCGGCACCAGTCGATAAAGAAGCCGACGATGCCAGCATGTTCCTGCAACCAGGAACCGCTCAGGTCGCTGCCGGTTATGTGCTCTATGGCCCTTCTACCATGCTGGCACTGACCACCGGCAAGGGCACCCGCATGTATACGCTGGATAAAACCTACGGCGGCTTTTTGCTGACAGAAGATAAGGTCACCCTGCCGAAATACACCTCGGAGTTTGCCATCAATATGTCGAACCAGCGTTTTTGGCAGGCACCGATGCAAGGCTACATTCAGGATTTGCTGCTGGGCAAAGAAGGTCCGCGTGGCAAGAATTACAACATGCGCTGGATTGCTGCCATGGTGGGTGATGTGCATCGCATTTTGTGCCGCGGCGGCATTTTTGCCTACCCGGCCGACAACAAGGATGCCAACAAGCCGTATAAATTACGACTGATGTACGAAGCCAACCCGATGAGCCTGCTGATTGAACAAGCCGGCGGCCTTAGCATCACTGGCACCGAACGTATTCTGGAAATTCAGCCGGACGACATCCACCAGCGGGTGGCAGTCATTTTAGGCTCGCGCCATGAGGTGGAGACCTGTTTGGCCTACCATCAAAAGGCACTTTCGACCAATTGAGGATAGCCATTTCGATGGCTGTCGCTATAATAGCCGACATTTCATTCACTATAGGATAGCACCATGAGCTTAAGCGATGTAGCAGCAGGTAAGAACCTGCCAGATGAAATCAATGTCATCATTGAAATTCCGGCCAATGCCGACCCGATCAAGTACGAAGTAGATAAAGATACCGGTACTGTCTGGGTAGACCGTTTTATGGCAACGCCTATGTTTTATCCGTGCAACTACGGCTTTGTCAATCAGACTCTGTCGCTGGATGGTGACCCGGTCGATGTGCTGGTACCCACCCCATATCCACTGGTACCAGGTGCTGTGATCAAATGCCGCCCGGTTGGCGTGCTGAATATGTCGGATGAGTCTGGTGAAGATGCCAAAGTCATTGCAGTCCCGGTGAGTAAGCTGACCAAGCTGTACGACCATATCCAGGACATCAACGATGTGCCGGAGCTGCTGAAGCAGCAAATTCAACACTTCTTTGAGCGCTACAAAGAGCTGGAGCCGGGTAAGTGGGTCAAAGTGACTGGCTGGGCCGATGCGGCCGCTGCCAAAGCTGAGATCCTCACTTCTTTTGAGCGTGCGAATAAAGCATAAGCCTTTCCCTGGCAGAGAGTCACTGCGACCTCTGCCAATCACCTGCCAATCTGCTACGACAAACTTTTATTCATTTTTTCCGGCTTTCATGCCACGTAACGCATCTTTCTGACTATACTGATAAAAGCACAAAAACAGCCCACCCGAAGTCTGAAGAGGCGAATACTCTATGGAATTTTTGAAACAGCTCTCAATCGCCAAGAAAATCTACTTAATACCGCTGATCGGTACCATCAGTTTCTTAATTTATCTGGCACTGGCTACCAACACCGCTCAAAATAACGCCCGCACTCTTGAAAACACCCGTGATGTACAATTCCCGGTGTTGCAGGCAGCAGAAAACAGCCTGGTGTTGCTGGAGCGGATCAGTGAGTCACTGGCCAGCGCCGTCACCACAGGGGATGAAGACTCATTGCTAGTGGCCCAGCAATTTTCCGGGCAATTAACGCAAAGCTTGCAGCGTATTGGCCAACTTGATCAACGCTTTGCTCAGGAGCTTCGTGCCATCAGTCAAAGCTTTGATAGTTACTATCGGGCGGCTTATACCATTTCGGAAGAAATGGTTAACAACACTGCTGACTTCACCACTCTGGCAGAGCGCAGTGAGCGAATGAATGAAAGCTATGAGCAGACGCTGCAATTATTATCCAGTTTTCGCGATGTCAAAGAAGCAGACTTTACTGCTGCCATTGATGCGGCCAGTCAGCAAGCGTCCCGCTTAATCATGGTAGGTATTTTCATGGGCCTTATCACCACTGTGGTCCTATTTGGTACCGCCATTCCTATAGTGTTGGCCATTCGCAATAACCTGAACAGCATCATTGCCTCCCTGCGGGATTTGGCCAAAGAGGATGGTGACCTTACGGTGCGCATTACCATACAAAGCAAGGATGAGCTTGGCGATCTCGGCTACTGGTTTAATACTTTTATGGAAAAACTGCAGGGCATTGTGAAAGATGTCGTCAACACTGCGCTGCCGCTTTCATCACTGGCTAAAGACCTTAATGCACTGACCGACGATACGAATAAAACCATTCAGGTGCAACAACAAGCAGCTAACCAGGCCCGACAAGCTGTCGATCAGATGAACCATAGCGTCATGTCTGGCGCCAGTAGTGCTAATGAAGCCTCGCATGCAGCCAATGACTCCGGCGAAGCCGCTAATCGTGGACAGACAACCGTGACCCAGACAGTAGACAACATAAAGCTGCTTGCTGGTAATGTGCAAGAAGCTTCCACCGTTATTACCCAGCTGGAAAACGATGCCAACAAAGTAGGGGCCGTATTGGATGTTATCAAAGGCATTGCTGAGCAAACCAACTTGCTGGCACTGAATGCGGCCATTGAAGCAGCCAGAGCCGGTGAGCAAGGCAGAGGGTTTGCAGTAGTCGCGGATGAAGTCCGTACGCTGGCATCCCGGACCCAGGCATCTACCGAACAAATTCAAAAGACCATTGAGCAATTGCAAAGTGCAGCACGCTCAGCAGTGCAAAAGATGGATCAAAGCACCAGCCAGGCAGATGAAAGTGTCGCATCAGCCAATCAGGCTGGGGAAGCATTAAGCCTGATAACCCAGAGCATTCATCAGATCCGCTTGATGAATCAACAGATTGCAGATGCAACCAAAGAGCAACAGCAAATGGCAACCACCATTGTGAATCACGTGGATGATATTTATACCCATACCGAGCACAGCGCAGCCAGTACCAACAACATCGCAAAAGCCAGTAGTGAGCTGGCAAGTCTGGCTCAAAGCTTAGAGCAGGTGGCGCGACAGTTCAGGGTATAAGTGAGCGCACAAAAAAGCCGGCAAAGCTCTCTGCTCTGCCGGCTTTTTACTAAGTACCTCATTGCTTTTGTTGTGCAATAAAAGCCTGCAGTTCATCCTTAGCCATTGGCTTAGCATACAAAAAACCCTGCACTTCATCACAGCCCATGGCTAAAATAGCCCGCTCCTGAGCAAGGGTCTCCACACCTTCAGCAATAGTGTGCAAGCCTAAGCGTTTTCCTAAGTTTACGATGGTCTCGGCAATCGCTGCGCCATTGCTTTTTTCAATGTCATTGACAAAAGTCCGGTCAATTTTAATCCGATCCAAGGGGAGTTGCTGTAAGTAACTCAGTGAGGAAAAACCAATACCAAAGTCATCAATTGCTACTTTAATACCAAAACTTTGCAGCTCTTTAAGTGCTGAAATCACGACTTTCGGATCGTCCATGACCACCGACTCAGTAATTTCCAGCTCCAATAACTCAGGCCGGACCTGGAGCTCATTGACACAATGGATCACCGACTCAACAAAGTGCGGACTACGGAATTGTGGCATGGAGACATTAACCGCTATACGCAGCCCTTTGTAGCCCAGCCGCTCTAATTCTTTTAACTGCAGACAAGCCTGCTGCAGCACCCAGGCACCAATTTCAACAATAAGGCCGGAATACTCGGCCAAAGGAATAAACACGGCTGGCGAAACAAAGCCTCCACCTTGTTGTGGCCAACGTAGCAGCGCTTCCATACCAATAACTTTGCGGCTTTTCAGACAAATTTGTGGCTGATACCACAACTGCAAACGATTTTGAGCAAAGTCTTGCCGCAAGGTGCGCAGTAAAGCAAGACGCTCTGCAGTTTCATCCTCCATCTGCTGCTGGTAGAACTCATAATTACGGCTAATGCTTTTCTTCGCCCGATTTAGCGCAATATAGACATGCTTTAAAATCGTTAAGCCTTGCTCACTACTTTCGGTTAAGCGGCAAAAGCCATAGGTTGCATCCACCTGTAAGCTGTGTTCAGAAGCTTGAAACGGCTCCAGAAAGAGTACATCCAGCGCCTCTGGTGTCAGTACTTTCTCCGACCCAATCATGCCAAACACATCGGCGCCAATTCGTCCAATTTGTGCATCGTTGCCAAATTCCTGCACCAACCGCTGTGTAATAGCAATTAATAACTCATTACCAACTTCTTGCCCTAAACCATCATTCACATCGGAAAAATGATTAATATCAATCAGCACTGCCACACTGTCTTTGGCCCCCAACTTACGTGTTTCGGCTAACAGGGCAGTAAATTCGTTTCGGTTTGGGGTTTTAGTCAGGGGATCTATATAGGCGGCATGGCGTAATTGCTGGAATAAGGTGACATTTTCATAGCCAACAGAAATATTGCTCAGAAAAACTTCCATCAGTTGGCGATCAAAGTCTTCAATCGGCCGGTTGGTTTCCAGGTACACCGCCGCACAATGGTGTTCTGCTCCCAGATACAGGGTAGTGTCTTTCTCGGTAAAAATGTTTTTTTTATCCTGCAGACAAGTATTGATTTGCTGAATAATACGCTTGTTGTTTATCCGCTCCAACCGACACTTAATAAAAGGCGCATAGTGCCCTGCGGCGCCCAGTACGTAGATGGTATCAGCATTGCTGCCATCATCTTCAATTTGAGCGCAGAGCACCCCTTCGGCATCTAAGCCAATCAAAGAAGCAATTTGAGTAACCACGCCTTCAGAAAATTCATGCAGTGAATGCTGCTCTAGCAAGTTGGCACCCGCATTAATAATTTTCTGCAGGCCGACACGATTTTGATTGATGGTTCGAATTTGCTGGTACGAACGTAACGAAGCGATAATGGTGGTTACCAACTTACTGCGAGTCAGCTCTGTCTTGGTTTTGTAATCATTGATGTCGTACTCTTTGATCACACTTTCTTCAGGCGCATAACCCGGCTGGCCCGTTCGAAGAATAATACGGGTATCCTCCAGACCAAGCTCGTCCCGAATTTGTTCCACCACTTTTAAGCCGGCATCATCGGTTTCCATCACCACATCCAACAACACCAGGGCAATGTTGTCGTGTCGGCGCAGAAACTCAATGGCTTCTTTCCCTGAGTACGCATGATGAAAGACCAGGCGCTTGCCTTCCAACACCACATCAGACAGTGCTAATTTGGTTACCGTATGGATTTCATCATCGTCATCCACAATAAGGAGATGCCATTCACCCGTTGGATGATCCTGTGCATCTGCTTCCTCGGCATCATCCGCCAGGAACAGAAAATCATCTTGGTTTGCTTCTGATGCCATGCAAAGTCCTTATTTACCACATTCGAGCTGTTATCGAGCACTGATAACCATACCACGTCTTACTAATAATATACTCAGATCCATTAATCGCAATGTCTTACAGCCTGTTTCATTATAAATATCACGGAATTAATGCCGGATCCTCTGCTTAGGGCCTGCAAAGAACACTTTGCATCCCAACCCCTTAAACACTTGCATAATATTGACTCAACTGCGAGTATCAACAGTATGCGAGCTTGCCACAATCTTTAGATAAATGACTAAAGTAACTCCTTCAAAAACAACAAATGAACTGGCTGCGGTACAACCAGCAACTGGTTCATCCAAGCCCAGGCAGGCCACTCAACAAAAAAACCGCCCAGCCAAACGAAAACAACCGTTCTCAATGAAGTACCAGCGCCTTGCGGCTTATGCCGGTGTACAACTGAGCCAGCAAACCGGTATCGATCATTTACCTTTGCAACAACGTCTGCAAAGGCGTCTGCGAATGCAGCAAGAGCGGCAGCAATTAAACCTTGAGCGTATTATCGCATTAAGCGCAGACTATGCACCTGAATACGTTGTAGACAGAGAAGTAGATCCGGATTGGTTTCATCATTACTGTGAGCTGGCGCTCAATATCGCAAATCGTAATATGCAACAGATATGGGCAAAAATTCTGGCATGTGAAATTGCAGAGCCAGGTCAGTTCTCATTGAAAACCCTGTACATGCTAAAACAGATGAGTCACAAAGAAGCCCTGGCTTTGCAGCAAGCAGCAAGCCTGTGCAGCCGAAACAGTGCCGAAGGCTCGGGTCGTATTTATTTCGGTGTTTTCCAGCGCCCTTCCTTGTATCAGCTGTTAACCGGACGGGGTCAGGCTCTGCTTAATCTCAGCCAATTTAAACTCAGCTATCCGGATATTCTTAGCCTGATGGATACGGGGTTATTGCATCATGCCGAGATTGAAAGTGGTGAGCTGGCAAAAGGGGACAGCTTTCAGCTAACAATCCAGCAGCAGCATATGCAATGTGTGGCCCGAAAAAGTGGCTTGGTGCTGCAATATTACAAATTCAGTCCGTTGGGCGACGAGTTACTGCCTCTGCTTAGCCTGCAACCTCAACCCCATTACCTTGATGCCTTGCAGCAACTGTTAAGCCGTTACTTTACCATTACTGAGTGTCCGCTTGGCGCTGACACCAGTTCATAAGCAGAGCTATTTTTTCAGCATCCAGAGGCTTAATCAGTACATCATCCATACCGGCTTGCTTAAATTGCTCAATTTCGTCTGGTAGTGCATGAGCGGTAAAAGCAAGGATAGGGATCTGCTGAAAAGCTGGCAACTGACGTAATTGCCGGGTAACTTCCATGCCGGACATATCTGGCAGCTGAATGTCCATTAGAATCAGCTCAAACTCGCTCTGTTGGCACTGCTGAAGCGCATCCTGGCCATTGATTGCTGCCGACAACTCAATCGAAGTAGAAGCCAGCATCGCTTGAATAAAGGCTTGGTTTGTCGCATTATCGTCCACCACCAAAAGCCGGAACGGGTTTGCCTGGGTTGGCGGCAGGCTTTGGCGGGCACGTAGCAACTCGACAGCACTCACTGGCATGGCCAAAACATAGCCTGGCCGCTTAGCATGCCAGTACGCGAAATGCGAAGCACTACTTAGCCCGATGGTATTGCTTGCCTTTAGCCAGGCAAGCCATTGCTCGGTGTGGGCAGAGTCAGGCTCTGGTAATAGCAGCACCTTAAGGCTATGTGGTTGATTCGTAATATCTTGCCATTCTGACAGATTCTGACAATGCACCAATTGTCGACTCAGGCATTTGAGGCTTTGCAATTGCGGGGTTACTGATGGCACAGGCTCAGACAAGACATAGAGCTTATCTTCACTATTGACTGGGCTGCAAGTATGATAAACGCAAGGTATTGTAAGCTGTATCGAACTGCCCAGTTCATCCAGCGAAGAAACGGTCAACTCTGCCTGCAGCAAGCTACGGGCACGAAGGAATAGCTGGGTATCAGTTAAAAACGCTGCTTGCTCTGCTTGAATGCTACTCTCTAACTGCTGGCAAATTGCTGCAGGTAACGACTCCCCCCGCAACACCAAGCGAAAGTGCAATAAGTTTTCAGTCGGACGCAACTGCCATTGCATACTTAACTGGCTATGCAGCGTATGTTGGCAACATAACCTCACTAAAGCCCGACAGCAGAGTGCAAGCGCTGCTGAAACGCAATCCAGCTCAAACTCAAAAGCAAGCAGGTCTTCTTCCAGCGTTAAGAGCTGTTCAGGACGCACAGAGTCTCGCCAGCCGGGCGCTTGTGCTGCAATCCAGTCTGCCAGCATGATCCGCTGCTTTGTTGCAGTGAGTTCTTCACTACTGACCAGGTCGGCCAGCATCGGACTTTGCCAGGGAGCAGGTGTCAACAGCAACTGACGCAATAACAGCGCATGGTTTTGTTGCAACTGAGTCAGTGTGTTTTTCAGTTGCTGCTGCTGTTGCTCATAGCGCTGAGATTGCTCTGTAAAGCTTAGCTCCAACTCCCTGGCCTGCAGTTGCTGCTCAGACAACAGTGCCAGCTTGTTTTCTTGTGCCAGTTGCTTTTGCTCTATAGAGTCTGTCAGTTGGTACAAGGTTTCCGCAAAAGGCTGCTGCCGGCTTAAAGGCAGCAAAGACTCACCGGCTAACCAACGCATTGCAGCCTGCTCAGTGTCACTCAAGCCTTGCTGCAACTGATGTCGCTGACGGTTGGCATGCAGCCACAACCCCAGCAGCAAACAGGGCAGCCCTAACCAAATCACAAGTTGCCATAGCCACAAAGACCATGGAAATGGTGGACTACCAGCTTCGAGCAGCAAGTATCCCTCGATACGCTGCTCAACACGAATTGGCAGGCTGGATAACACTCGGTCCTGATGCAACCAATGCAGTTGATGCTGCTCTGCAAACCAACTGGCATCAGGCTGTTCTAGCAAAGGATTTAATCCTGTCGAGCTGATCACCGCTTGTTCATTGTCGAACATAGTGATGGACACCACAGGAAAAGATGCCTGGTGTTGAGCGACCGAGTAAAGCATATTAATATCCTGCTCCCCTCCATCCAGCAACAACAGAGTCGTCGCCTTTGCCAGTAGCTGATTCATCCTTTGCAATTGCTGTTGAAAATCCAGACGAACTTGCTGATGTATCTGATAAAAAGATAAAGAGGCGGTAAAGAGCACCACAGACAGCAACCCCATGCCGAGTAATCTATTCATCCAGCCCTCTACCCATGACAATACCGCTTTATCCGGCTCTTAAAAGTTGACGGCAAAGCCGACAAAAACCCCCGAGTAATCCATATTGGTCGACACTCCCTGCATATTATCCAGCTCCACCTTGCTGGAACGGTACCCCAAGCGAACACCAGCATCCATCAGCATCATATCGACCAACTGAAATGCCAGGCCAGCCGAAATATCACGCACCTGATGCCGGCCGGAGGTCACACCATTTGCCTCAGCAAACAGCTGCCAACCAGTACCCGGCAAGGTAAGACGTGCAGCCGTATAAAGCATAGGGATACTGCCCTTGATCGACTGCTCACCGCTAAGCCCAGCCTGATTATGTGCTTTAGCATCACCATGAACACGCTTAACCATAGCCCCAAAATCCAGCTCAAACAAACTGTTATCCAGTAGCTCGTAGTACAAGATCGCATCCAGGTGTGATACATCCAGTGTTGAATTCAGCTGAGATCCTACCGCAAAGCTTTGCCCGCCCAGCGCATAGGTTTGTGCCAACTCTGCTCTACCTGAGTGCTTCAGGTTTTGGTAACGAACCGCCAGATTTGGCAACAAAGGAATAGGATGTTCCAGCGCCATGCCCAGGCTGAGTTGGTTTTTACTACGAAAATCAAAGGGGCTGCTGGCCCCGGTTTGCCCAAAAGAACCATCAGCACTGGCTTGCCAGCTATCCAGCTGTACTTTAACGGCAAAAAAATCGGCATAGGCTGGTGCGCTCAGTAGCGCAGGAAGCAGTATAAACATCGCATGTTTTGCTTTCATCAAGAGTCCCTTAACGACGTGGTGGTAACACTAATCTGGCATCAACCTGTAATTGAGTGCCATCATCGAACTGCAGTTGCAATGTCACCAATTCATTTTCTTCCAGGGATGTTGTCGGTTCGAACAACATTAAATGCAAGCCCCCGGGTTGTAATACGGTCTCCCCCGCTGCCGCGATATCAATTGCATCCACCTGAACCATTCGCATCATGCCATCTACGTGGGTATGGGTATGGAGTTCGATCCGGTTAAAAGCATCCGACTGCACTGCGACCAGCTGCCGCATTTGGGTGCTGTTATTACGTAGGGTCAGGTAGCCAGCCGTGACTGTCCGGCCAGGCATAGGTACCCGCACCAGAACATCATCCGCCTCAATAGAAACAGGCTGCGTTGCAATGGCTGGATGTAGTAAAAGAAGTAAACAGCTGAGGAATAACAAACCTAGTACTTTCATAGCACCCTCTTTATTATGAAATACAGAGGACTACAGCATATCCTTTCTGTTGCCGGGGTACTAGTCTTCGCACAACACAAGCGAAGAAAAAGTCAGAACACTAGCATGCATTAGAAGCCTAAGTTGGCACTACCGGTTAAGCCCGTACTGCAATTGTGGGCTTAACCTTCCGCCTTGGGTAGTAACCAGGAGCATACAGCAACCAGTGGCAGCATGCTCACTACCGGTATTAATAGCAACAAGAGCAACTCGTCAATAAATAGCATTATTCAGCAGCCTCTTGCTTGTTTGTTTCGGACGACAACTCTACTTTTTCTGCAACTTGTGGAGCGGCCTGCTCAATCATTTGCTGCAAACTCTGTTTGACTGAGCGACTTAGCTGCTCTTGCAACTCTACCGCTTGTTTTTGCAGTAAATCTGTCATCAACTGACTGATATTGATCTCATTGGCTTGGGCCGGTACAAAAGCAGTGGCACAAAAAACAACAGCGGCAGTTAGCATCATTTTGGGGTTCATGGTCGTTCTCCTTGATTGTTTGGTCACTATGACAATCAAGGTATTTCAAGCGCTGTGCCAAGTTTTGGATACTGATATTTATCCATAAAAATCAATCCATTACAATCGACCATGACTTTTTTACTGATGATGAACCAGTTGCACTATTCATGATTAGCGAATATGACCACTGAATTAGTCAAATTCACCACAGAATGGGAAGAATGTAACAGCCCGCTCAACGGCGCACTTGTGCCAATGCGGATAACAGCAATTCAGGTCCCGATTCTGGCAAGTGACCTCGCTCCGATAAAGTACGTCGCCACTGCCTGGCACCAGGCACGCCCTGAAATAGCCCTAACATATGGCGGGCAATCTGCCAAAAACGAGCCCCCTGCTGCATGTGCTGTTCAATGTAAGGAATCATCTGCTCCACCACCTCAAAGGGCGTTTTAACAAAAGCAGCCTCACCATAGAGCTGTTCATCAACCTGACTGAGCAGCCAGGGGTTGGTGTAGACCTCACGGCCCACCATCACGCCATCCAAATCAGTCAGTTGCTGCTGGCAAGCCTCGATGCTTTTTAGGCCGCCATTGAGCGAAAAGCTTAAATGCGGGTAGTCCCGCTTTAATTGATGCACCCGAGGGTAATCGAGCGGTGGGATCTCGCGGTTTTCTTTCGGGCTTAAGCCTTTTAACCAGGCTTTGCGGGCATGAATAATAAAATGTTCGCAACCAGCCGCTGCACATTGTTCTATCAGGGTAGTTAAAAACTCGTAGCTGTCCTGCTCGTCAATACCAATACGGGTTTTTACCGTCACCGGAATATCGGCCCGCAGCTTCATTTCTGCTACACAAGACGCTACCAGCTCCGGACGCGCCATCAGACAAGCGCCAAACATGCCGTTTTGAACACGATCCGATGGGCAACCAACATTGATATTGACCTCATCGTAGCCACGCTCGGCAGCCATTCTGGCACAGTGCGCCATATCCGCAGGGTCCGAGCCGCCCAGTTGCAACACCAGTGGGTGTTCCTGCTCGTTGTAAGCCAGATAATCGCCTTTGCCATGAATAATAGCGCCCGTAGTGACCATTTCGGTGTAAAGTACCGCCCGCTGCGACAACAAGCGGTGAAAATAGCGGCAATGCCGGTCTGTCCAATCTAACATCGGGGCAATGGAAAAGGTGTGATCAATGGCGGTAGTCAAAACAATCTCTCAGACAACAACACAGCTGACTATTTTACCACTGAACGGCGCACTGAAGCGAGTACACCAAAGCACCAGCATGACGAAAACATGCTGCGCAGGAAAATATCAGATTTTTATCGGAACCAATTTACCCGGTACTGGTGTACAGTAGTGCTGTTGTCATGTTCTAACCAAGCTACGGAGTATTTATGGAGATCAGTAATAACCCGTCGTTACAGACGCTGCAAAACCCGACTAACAGCACCAAAGTAGAAACACAACAGAATGCTGCCGTCATCCAACAACAGCCTGCAACCCAGAGCGATAGAGTGACCTTGTCTGCAGAAGCGCTGCAAAAGCTGTCTGCAGAAGCCAAAAGTACTGATTCAGGTGGTCAGCAAGCACAACCACTTGGACACGGCTGGGGTAATGAACCACCCGCGAAAAGCGGATAACTTAAGGAGAATACATGGGGTCTTTTATCACTGGTGCAGCCAGCTATTTTTGGCTATTTTGTGTGATTTCATTGATATTAGCCATGTTTTTAACTGCTGGAAAGTCATCACGATTCACACTACTGATCTGGGTTATAGCAGTTCTAGTTATGGATAAATTAGCCCCTATGATTTTGCAGATGTCAGATCAATACTTGGCCAGAAACTTGTGGTATCTGACTTGGATTGTGATTGATACTATAGCATTAGCTGTGATTGTAATTACCCATTCATCTAATAAGTGGGTGGTCGAACCCTTAACTAAATACATTGCGCTGTGCATGGTTGCTTCAGCTTCATTACAAGCAGCACGTTATTTTGATCGTATTATCTTCCAGACCGATCTGCTTGCTAGTATTTACAAATATGGAGTTCCAGCCATCAATATTGCGGTTGTGCTGGCAGTTGGGCTTTGGATTTTCTCATTGCTATCTTATAAAATTAAGGAAGCTTATCAATGTTAGCACTTATTGTTTCAACAACAATTATGTGCAGTGTGACTGCCTGTTTTTACCTTTATCGGCAACTTAGCTGCAAACAAGCAATTCTCTCAACAATAGAAATGGATGTCGCGCAGGCCATGCTACCCAGATCGCATAAGCTCTGCGAACGGGCCTGTGAAATTGATATCATCCCAGATGTGACTGCTCGTACTCAGGCCGACGAACAGTTTCGCGATGATGTCCACCAATACATGGCAGACTTTGAAGAAGAAGTAGCGGCACGTTTAAAAGGTAACGCTAACCTAGCCATCAAGTCCTATGGTGGTATTCGCATCAACCCATAATAAAGCTAAGGGGGCTCTGGCCCCTGCTGCTTTTCACAATCAGACAATACCTCAGCCGTTTAAACCATCACTGCTCATAACTGCTTGTATACCTGGCAGCTTAACCCTTTGCTTTTAACCCTGCACTTTGTCATGAAATTGCCAGATGCAACTTTAGCCCACTATGTTAAACTGAATGAAGTAATCTACAGGAGCCTGTAATGTCGGTTGAAGTTCTGGTTGATAAAGCGCGTTTGGTCTGCATGCAAAAAGGCAGTCGTTTTACAGCTATCCGCGAGAAAGTATTTCGTCTGTTGGCAAAAACAGAAAGCGGTGTTGGCGCCTATGAGCTGCTGGAAGAGCTAAAACAAACCGAGCCGGGAGCTAAACCAGCCACCATCTACCGGGCACTGGACTTCCTGACTGAGCAGGGCTTTATTCACAAGATTGAATCCAGCAATGCGTTTATGCTGTGCCAGCATTTTGATCATCAACACCCGGCGCAATTGCTGATTTGCGAGCAGTGTGGCCATGTCACTGAACTGCACTCGCACAGCCTGGATCACGCTTTTACCGAGCAAGCTGCTAAAGAAGGCTTTCGTATCCGCCGACAAACGATAGAAGCACACGGTATTTGTCATCGTTGCCAGGCAAACCATTAGTCCTGTATTCCCGTATACGGAAACTTGTGTATTGGCTAAACTCTATTACGCTTAATCAGTAACTTGTTGTGAATTATCTAAATTAACCAGACAGGCCTATTTTCCATGAATGTTGAATTCGTTAATCCTTTTCTATCGTCCCTGGTCAATGTGCTGGGCACCATGGCCAACACTAAAATAGTCCCAGGCCAACCACGGCTTAAAAAAGATGAAGTGGCGCGGGGTGATGTTTCCGGTCTCATTGGTATGGTTGGTAATGAAACCAAAGGCTCTTTTTCTATTACCTTTGAAGAGTCACTGGCATTGGAGATTATGTTCCGCATGCTTGGCGAGCGGCCAGCAAAAATCAACGAAGAAGTGACCGATATGGTGGGCGAAATCACCAATATGGTGACAGGTGGTGCCAAACGGATCCTGGGTGAGAAAGGCTATGAGTTTTCGATGGCCACACCGGTGGTGGTTTCAGGCCGTGAACACACCATTACCCATAAATGCGATGGCCCCAAAATTTTAATGCCCTTTACTTCTGATTTTGGCAAGGTACATATTGAAGTCAGCTTCGATAATATGGGCGGTTAATTACCGCCCATATAACTAAAATCTACCCTTGGGGTGATATTGCACAGCAACTCATAAGGAATGGTCCCGACCAGGGCCGCAATTTCCTCCACCGGCAAGCCCTGCCCCCACAGCACCACCTGCTCACCAGGCCTGATCATGACATCGCCGATATCGACAGTGAGCATATCCATTGAGACCCGCCCAACCACCGGAAAGCGACGGCCTTGCATTAGCACAGGAGTACCATTGGGTACGTTACGCGGATAACCATCGCCATAGCCTATCGCCACCACAGCCAGCCGGGTTGCTTGCTGCGCCTGCCAGGCCGAGCCATAGCCAACGGTTTCACCAGCCGCCACATCGCGCACGGCAATCACCCGGCTACACAGCGTCATCACCGGCTGCAAGTCATGTTCAGCGCCTTGCTTGCCCAGCAAAGGCGACACGCCGTACAGCATCAGCCCAGGGCGAACCCAGTCGCCATGGCTGTGCGGCCAACCAAGCACTGCAGCAGAGTTTGCCAGTGAGACCTCTCCACTGAGTCCCTGTGTCCAATGGTGAAAACGCTGCAGCTGCTCTGTGGTATCCGGACAGGCCAGATCATCTGCACAGGCAAAGTGCGACATCAGCCGGATACCAGGTGAGCAGTTCGGGCTTTGTGATAAGAGCTGATGCGCAGCCTGGTAGTGTTCTGGCGGCAAGCCTAGCCGGTGCATGCCGGTATCCATTTTCAGCCAGACCCGGATCGGTGCATCCAGTTCGGCGGCCAGAATGGCGTCGATTTGCTCTTGCTGGTGCACCACCACCTGCAAATTGCTGGCAACGATTTGTGGCAACTCGTCGGCATCAAAAAATCCTTCCAGCAGCACAATGGGTTTCACAATACCACCGGCCCGAAGCGCCAGCGCTTCATCAAGCCGGGCCACACCAAAAGCATCGGCCTGTTGCAACTGCTCAGCAACGTTGAGCATGCCATGGCCATAAGCATTGGCTTTTAGCACCGCCAATACCTTGCAGCCTGAAGCAACCTCACGCACCCGCGCCAGGTTGTGTTTTAACGCCGATACATCAATCCGAGCGACCGGTTTACGCAGCATGCTTAATCCTCGTCGAAGCGGTAACTGCCGGCATAGTTATCAAAGCGGGAATACTGGCCGTGGAAAGTGAGCCGCACCCGGCCAATAGGCCCGTTTCGCTGCTTACCGATAATAATTTCGGCCGAGCCTTTATCTGCACTGTCTTCGTTGTACACCTCATCCCGGTATATAAACATAATGAGGTCGGCATCCTGCTCAATAGAGCCGGACTCCCGTAAATCCGAGTTCACCGGCCGTTTATCCGCCCGTTGCTCAAGACTTCGGTTCAACTGGGATAACGCCACCACCGGAACTTTCAGCTCTTTGGCCAGCGCTTTTAGGGAGCGGGAAATTTCGGCAATCTCCAGAGTCCGGTTTTCACTTAGCCCTGGTACCGTCATCAATTGCAGGTAGTCGACCATGATCATGCTCAGACCACCATGCTCGCGCGCCACCCGCCGGGCACGGGAGCGCACTTCGGTCGGTGTCAGGCCGGATGCATCGTCGATGTACATCTTGCCTTTGGTGTTCAGCAGTTCAATGGCTGAGGACAGCCGTGCCCAGTCTTCATCTTCCAGTTGACCGGTTCGAATGCGGGTTTGGTTTATACGGCCTACCGAGGCCAGCATCCGCATCATAATTTGTTCAGAGGGCATCTCCAGGCTGAAAATCAATACCGGCTTATCGCTGGTGATGGCCGCATGCTCACACAGGTTCATTGCAAAGGTGGTTTTTCCCATCGATGGACGGGCTGCAACGATGATGAGATCAGATGGCTGTAAGCCACTGGTCATTTTATCCAGGTCGACGTAGCCGGTCGACACCCCGGTCACCCCATCGTGTGGCTTACTGAACAGCTCATCAATTTTCTCAATGGTTTTACTAAGAATATCGTGGATCGGCTCAGGCCCTTCGTTGGCATTGGCCCGCTGCTCGGCAATTTTAAACACCCGGGTTTCGGCAAAATCCAGCAATTCGGCGCTGGTACGTCCCTGGGGATCATAGCCGGCATCGGCAATATCGTGCGCCACGCCTATCATGTCACGGATCACCGCCCGCTCACGCACGATGTCGGCGTAGGCCAGGATATTGGCAGCACTGGGCGTATTTTTGGCGATTTCGCCCAAATAAGCAAAGCCGCCAACATCGTCCAGTTGCTGATTTTGTTCCAGTGCCTGCGACACTGTAATCAGGTCCATCGGCTGGTTTTGTTCGGCCAGCTTGGTTAAGGCATTAAAGATCATCCGGTGTGCACGCAGGTAGAAATCCTGCTCCACCACTTTTTCCGCCACCCGATCCCAGGCTTCGTTATCCAGCATCAGACCACCCAGCACCGACTGCTCGGCTTCGATGGAGTGAGGTGGCATTTTTATCGCAGCAACCTGCTTATCTTTTTGCTTTTGCATAATTCCAAAATACGATGAAGTGACCTTGCCATCCTACCCCGAGGTGCAGCGAATAAAAAGCAAGGCAGGAAAAATTAGCCATAAAAAAAGGCAGCCCCGAAGAGACTGCCTGTTTTTTCAAACCAGACGGCTTAGGCTTCAGCAACAACAACCAGTTTCACGGTTGCAGTGACTTCAGCATGCAGCTGCAGGTCGATGTCGAACTCGCCAGTCTCGCGCAGCGTGCCGTGTGGCAGCTTCACTTCAGACTTAGCAACCGCTACACCAGCTTCGGTGATAGCGTCAGCGATATCGCGGGTACCGATAGAGCCGAACAGCTTGCCTTCATCACCGGCTTTCGAAGCGATGGTCACTTCTTCCAGCGCAGCAATTTGCTCAGCACGCTTTTGCGCAGCGGCCAGACCTTCAGCCAATTTGGCTTCCAGCTCTGCACGACGCAGTTCGAATTTTTCGATGTTAGCTTTGTTTGCAGGAACAGCTTTACCCTGTGGGAACAGGAAGTTACGTGCGTAACCGGCTTTCACTGCGACCTGGTCACCCAGACTACCCAGGTTAGCGACCTTGTCTAATAGAATAATGTTCATTGGGATACCTCTTCAGTATTCGGTTAAACCAGGCGATTAGCTGTGTGAATCGCTGTAAGGCAGCAAAGACAGGTAGCGAGCGCGCTTAATAGCACGAGCCAGCTGACGTTGATACTTCGCACTGGTACCCGTAATACGGCTGGGTACAATTTTGCCACTTTCAGTGACGTAGTTTTTCAGAGTAGCGATATCTTTGTAATCGATCTCTTTAACGCCTTCTGCAGAAAAACGGCAGAATTTACGGCGACGAAAATAACGTGACATAACACGATCTCCTAACGAATTTGTTCAATGTGTTGGGCATGCAACACCAGTTTAGCCTGGCCGTTGCGCTGCTGATGCCGGTTTAAAAAGCCCTGCACCCGCACCATATCTCCCAACAATAAATGCTGAGTTTGTTGTACCAAATCCCCACTGCAGACCACCTGAAGGCGAACATAGCATTGGCGATTTAATCCGGCTTCCTGTTGTTGGCTGCGATGCTCTAGCACCAGGCTCAACTGCGGGATACCGGCCGGACTTTCACTGCGCGCAGGCTGACGGCAAATTTGCCCAGCACACACCAGCAAATTGTCCATGACCCCTTACTCTTCTGACGCTGCAGCCTGATGCTCAGAATCACGAGGAGCACGCTCACGGCGCTCTTCACGAACCTTAGCCATTGGTGACGGCTCAACCACGGCACCATTGGTACGCATGATCATGTTACGCAGCACAGCATCGTTGAAACGGAACGTTGTTTCCAGATCGTCGATCACGTTCTGTGGAGCTTCCACATTCATCAGCACGTAATGCGCTTTGTGCAGTTTTTCGATTGGGTAAGCCAGTTGACGGCGGCCCCAGTCTTCCAAACGGTGAACAGTACCACCAGCTTCAGTGATAGAGCCAGTGTAACGCTCGATCATGCCAGGGACTTGCTCGCTCTGATCCGGGTGGACCATAAAAATAATTTCGTAATGACGCATTGCAGCTCCTTACGGTTAATTAGCCTCGATCAGGCTCGGCCGGACCTGCATGGAGGCAAGGAACATTGGTGTTGGCCGAAGGGCGCGAATTATAGCGGGGAATGCCATCAAACACAAGTACAAGACCTGTGCTGATGACGGAATCAACTACGACAATAGGCGCTGCCGCACTGCTTCAAACAAGCAAATGCCAGCGGCTACCGACACATTCAGACTGGAGACACTGCCATGCATCGGGATTTTCACCAGCGCATCGCAGGTTTCGCGGGTTAAACGACGTAGTCCATCGCCTTCTGCACCCAGCACAATAGCCAACGGACCAGTCAGTTCAGTCTGGTACAGGGTTTGCTCGGTTTCACCGGCAGTACCAATCACCCAAACACCGGCTTCCTGCAGTTGGCGCAGGGCTCGGGCCAGGTTGGTCACCGCAATAAAGGGCACAGTTTCTGCTGCCCCACAGGCCACTTTGCGCACTACGGGGGTGAGTTTAACCGAGCGATCTTTGGGCACCACCACGGCATGCACGCCAGCAGCATCGGCGCTGCGTAGAATAGCGCCTAAATTGTGCGGGTCCGTGACACCATCCAGCACCAGCAACAAAGGAGCCGCTTGTTGCTCAACAATGGCCATTAAATCAGCATCGCTGCCAGCCTGCGCCAACCGCACTTTGGCGACAATGCCCTGATGCTGGCCCTGCACCAGGTTATCGAGCGTTTTGCGGTGACAAAACTGCACCGCAATACCCTGCTGGCGCAGCTGCTGCACCAGCGGATGCATCCGTTTATCATCCCGCTCTTTGCTGACAAAGACTTCCAGCACATCCTGAGGAGAGCGCTCTACGATGGCTTGCACAGCGTGCAATCCAAAGACAAAATCATTGCTCATCGCTGCCATCCTCAACAGTTAATTCCATCCCCAGGTTGCTGACGCCTTGCTCGGCAACCCAAAGCTTCAGCTTTTTTACCTGCTCCCAATCAAACTGACGAATTTCAGACACCCAATCAATCAATTCTGCCAGGCACTCCATTTCGTACTGCATCAAGGGGTGTTTGCGGACATGTTGCTTCAACTCAGCTTCACTGGTGATATCCAGCTCAGCCGATTCATGCTCGATCAGTCGGGCAACTGAAGCCTGGGAAATTTTCGCCACATTGATAATATCGGCACTGTCACGTTGCTCTATACCAGTCAACAAGGTTTCCAGCGCTGTAGCGGTATCCACTGCCGGATAAACGCCAAAACAATCGTAGTGATTCACTTCCGGGATCACCTCGGCCAACTCATCTGTTAGGCGAGCAAAATTAATCTTGGCTTTTTTAACGGCCAGCCATTCCCAGACCAAGTCCAGGCTATGACGAACCAATGTGCTATTGCCAAAGTTCATCAGCTCGGCAAACAGCTGGTAATTGGGCAGCATTCGCTCCATCAGCGTAGCCGCAACTGCTACTTGCTGGTACAAACCAAGCTCCCGCAAGCGTTGAAAATTATTTGCTTTCATCTTTATCCCGACCACAGGCCCAACATAACTCGAACCCTGCAGCATTGTCTTCCCCGCACGGGCAGCACCAATCTGCGCCACCCGATTGCCGGGTTTGCTGCAAGATCTGTTGCGCCTGTGCAACATGACGTGGCGCCACCCACAATCCAACCTGAACATCGGTAGGTGCAAGCTCTCCGACGGCACCGAGCAACAGCTGCCCCTGATAATGCGCTGCTATTTGATAGCTGGCTAATAAACCAACCAGCAGAGCCGCCTCAAACTCGGAGGCGGCATGATACACCAGTTGCCAATCGGGCTCACGCATCCACCGGCCTTTTTTAAGTGCTTTGTTGCAATTGTTTCTGCGCGTACTCGAACTTCAATTTGTACTCTATCAGTTGCTCTTGCAGCGCGTTCAATTGCTCTTGCTGGTTTTGCTGGCTGTGTTCTAATTCCTGACGCAACTCCCGAATGGTTTCGCGCGAATTGTCTGCCTGCTCCAATTGTTTCTGTTCATGCACTTCCAGCCGTTTCTGCGTATGCAGTAGTTGCTCTTTGGTTTTATCAAAGCGTTGCTGCAACTCTTGTTGCTGGAGCAAATGCTGCTGCATCTGTTGCTGCAGCTGGTCATTGTGCTGTTCTAACCTTTGTCGCTGTTGCTGGCTGGCCTGAAGTTCGGGCTGCAATGCTGTCAACTGCTGTTGCAACTGCAGCTTTTCTGCAGCGACTTGCTCAGCCTGTTCCGTCGCTTGCTGGTGTTGTAACTGAAGCTGGTCATATTGCTTCTTCAGGTCTTGCAACTCCTGTTGCACTTTTGCCAGCGCCTGCAGCTTTTCTTTTTGCGCTTCCGCTTGCGCATCTTGCTGTGTCTGCAACTCCGCATAGGCCTTACGCAACTGCTCAAACTGCTGTGTCATTTCAGCCAGTGCCTGCTCAACCGGAGCCTGTTTATTCTGAAGTTGTTGTAGCTCGGACTGAGTTTGTTGCAGCAGCCTAGTGTGCCGTTCCTGCTCTGATTTCAGCGCTTTTTCCTGGTCAGCCGATGCTTGCTCTGCCTGCTGCCGCAGTTTTTTTTCTTCCGCCAGTTGCTGACGTAAAGCTTTTACATCCTCTTTGCTGTGTTGCAGTTGCGCTTGCTCTGCCACTTGCTGATGTTTAAATTCATCCAACTGCTTTTTTAGCTGCTGTTCCTGGCTAATGCTGTGCTGCCGGGCTTCAAACGCCTGCTGCAATTCCTTTAACTGCTGCTCAAGCTGCTTTTTTTGCTGAATAGCCTGATCCAGTTGCTGTTGGGATTTCTTGAGTGTTTCCAGTTGGGCCGGATCCTCGGGGATGGCCATATCCAACTGCTGCCTGGCCTGTTGCCAATCTTTAAACAGCTTCTGATAGGCCTGCTCCTGCTCAATAAGGCGCTGTTGCCATTGCTTCTGACTGCTTTGCTTTAATTGGTCGCTGAGCCGCTGCAACTGCTGTCGCTGCTGCTGCACCAACTGAGCTGAAAAATCTGCCAGTAGCTTGCTTAAGTCTGTCTCCATGGTACCAAGCAAAGTTTCAAGTTGCGTATCTGGCTGGACTGCAGGTGCTTGTTGCTTTTGTTTTATTGCCATATTCAAACCAAGATGCCTTCTTTACTACACAAAAAAACTCTGTTGCTGGTCGGCCAGACAGAGCGATCGCATTGCGTTAAAATTCGACTAAGTGTAATCCTTTCAGGCAAAATATGCGAATCTGCCAACAGAGAGTATTCAGCGATGACTTTGACGACACCAGCACTACTTTTTCCGGCCATTTCGCTCTTATTGCTGGCTTACACCAACCGCTTTTTAGTCTTAGCACAACTGATCCGGGAGCTGAATGAGCGGGAAGGAGAGCAAGTACGCAAGTTGGTGGTTCGACAGATTGCCAATCTAAAAAAACGCATTGTGCTTATACGCTCAATGCAAGCTTACGGTGTGCTTAGCTTTTTGCTCTGTACCTTGTCGATGTTCTTTCTGTTTCTGCAGTGGGAGCTGGCCGGTCAGCTTAGCTTTGCAGCCAGTTTAGTTGCTTTACTTCTTAGCCTCGCCTTATCTTTGTATGAAATTCAGATTTCCTGCGATGCGATCAACATTGAGCTGGAGTCGATGCAAGACAGAAAAGAGCATTAAACCGCAGCGGCCTCGGCCAGTTGTTCAAGCTGTAAACGTAAGTCAGTACAGTCAGCATTCACATCCAGTTGCTGCAATGAAAGTGTCAGATCGGCTACTTTAAAGCCGAATTTATGCAAGCTGGTGCGGTTAATGATCTGCTGCGGTGTCACCAGATACATCCAGTCCCGTACCTGCACATCCATGGTATCCCCCTGGTATGGGATCTGCAGCCTATATTCCCAATACAATGAGTTGCCGGCCAGTTGACCCGAGGCCTCCCCTACCACATCATGCGCCCGGCCACTGACCCGTCCATCGGCATGCAGCTGCAACTGCCAATGCCTGTAATCAACCCGGCCATCACTGAAATAGAACACTTCGTACAAATCTCCGCGGTTTTGCTGCCAGACACCGCACAAATCGGCATGAAAACGTAAAGTCTGACGACCACGCCAATCCTGCAACACACCATAGGCACGGCCAGAGCCCTGGAAAAACTGCTCCAACCGTAACTCGGGCAACTCTGCCCGATAGTCCAGCACCGACCGGCTACAAGCAGACAACAACGTCAATGACAGTAGCACACACCCTAGTCGCTTCATCCTATTCTCCTCTGTATCCCCTATCCCCCTTGATACGATAAGGAAGCAACTTTGGCTCAATCAGTGATTTTTTTTATCCTCAGAACAAGTTTTCTTTGTTAGACAGCCCTGAACTAGCACAGTATAAGAGCGCATCCAGTTGAAGGAGCGCATTATGCTGCCGGCAGAACCCCTGTTACAGACGCAACCTGACTTGCCAGAACAAGATCCGGCCTGGCTGCATCACTTCGAGCAAGAAGGCTGGGTGCTGCTACCCAACTATTTGGCCCCAGAGCTAGCTCAGGCGTTGCTGCAGGAAGTGCAACAACAAACCGAGCTTACTCCTGCAGCCATAGGCCGGGGCCAACAACGGCAGCATGCCAGTGATATCCGGCGCGATAAAACCAGTTGGTTGAATGGGAACAGCGTGGCACAGCAGCGTTATATGCTGGAACTTAATAGCATTCAGACCCTTCTAAACCGGCATTTTTTCCTTGGGTTAACTGGTTACGAATGCCATTTTGCCCATTATCAAGCAGGTGACTTTTACCGCACCCATCTGGATGCCTTTAACCAACAAGCCAGCCGACGGGTGACCAGTGTCTGTTACCTGAATGATGTTGAGGCCGGAGGAGAGCTGGTGCTGTACAATGAACAACACACAGCCTTGATGCAGCTACCACCGCGCCAGGGGAGCTTAGTGCTGTTTGAAAGCTGTCGCTTTCCACACGAAGTATTACCCACCAGGCAGGATCGCTACAGTATTGCGGGCTGGTTTCGCTGTGATCGCATGCCTCTTTAAACAGGCTCTGCAATTAAGCCAGCAGCAGTAAATCCGCGACGATGCCAACAAAGACCACCAGACCTACGTAATGATTGTGTAAAAAGGCCTGAAAACACCGAGCGCGGCTTTGTCTTGCCAGCTTTAATTGGTAGGCAAACAGTGGCAGGCACAGCAATAAAGCCAGCTGATACAGCCAGCCAAGGCCCGCCAACTGACCGACATACCACAGCAACGCCAGAGTTGCCCCCTGCAACAACAAAATGGCGCTGAAGCCATGGCGGCCAAAAAGGATGGCTGTCGACTTGATCCCCACCTGCTCATCATCCGGCTGATCCACCATCGCATAATAAGTATCGTAGGCCACAGTCCAGCATAAATTTGCCAGATAAAGCCACCAGACCTGTGCCGGTAACTGCAACTGAATCGCCATAAAAGCCATCGGCATACCCCAGCTAAAAGCAGCACCCAGCACCAGCTGCGGCAAGTGGGTATAGCGCTTCATAAAGGGATAAAGTGAAGCAAGGACAACGGCACCAAGAGATAACAGGGCTGTTTGCCAATTTAGAAACAACAACAAGGTTGCAGCCAGCAGCAACAGTACAATAAAGAGTTGCAGGGCTTCAGCAGAGGTGACCTTGCCAGCTGCCAGCGGCCGGAGCCGGGTACGCGTGACCGCACCATCGAAGTTTCGATCGGCGTAATCATTGATCACACAACCGGCCGACCGCATCAGCACCACCCCAAGGGTAAACACCAACCACAGCGACAACGGCGGCATTCCCTCGGCTGCCAGCCAAAGCGCCCACCAGGTAGGCCACAGCAGCAAATAAATGCCAATAGGTTTATCCAGCCGCATCAGCTGTCGGTAGTAAGGCCAGTTGGTACGGCGTAATTGCCAGCTCATAAGCGGTAAATCCCCGGCAAAAAAGCCTCCACCACTTGCAAAGGATACTCCGCCAGCCGAAACACCGAACGTCGTGCCCATATCCTTGCTTCCGGGCATGCCACCCCAAGGGCCAACTGACGGCTATCAAGCTTAGCCAACTGAATGGGGCCACGGGTAATGGCCGGATGACGGAAAATAAACTCACCCAGCGGCTGCTCTCCCAGCTGCGCCAGGGGTTCAATCGCCGCCAGTGTCGATGCCGGCAACCAGCTTTGTGCATAAATCATCGGTTGCTCATCACAAAGTAGCATCACTTCCCGCAGTATCGCAGTCCCTGTACAGGACAGCTCCTTATGCAACAATGACGGCAGTGCCAGCTGCTGCTCACTCAGTAATTGCAAGCGAAACAGATGGCAACGACTTTTCAACCGGGCCGTCAATGAGTCGGTTTCCAGCAACCAGGAGCTTTGCTCTGTTGACAGCTCCTCAGTCTGAGGGAGCTGCCAGTTGGCATGCAATAAATAGTTCGCAGTGGGTATTGGCATAGCACTCGTATCGTCATAAAAGCCGGCGCATGATACCAAGTTCATACTCAGATTTCAGTAATTCTGCATCTTGCCGATAGACGATAGAACAGAAACTGCTATGATCTGAGCAACAGCGACATCAGACCGGACTCTGGTCTGTTTCATCGGGGATGAGAAACTTATGAAGTACACCGCACTTTTTCTGGCCAGCTTACTGCTCTCATGCACCCTATACACAGCGCCAGCTCAGGCACAACGTGGTGAGCAGGATATTGTCTATTATGGTTTCGATCCAGACATAGTCACCAACTATGTCACCTCTGGTCGCCGCTCACTGGGCTATATCCGGGTTACCATCGAGCTGATGGTGGCGGATCGCAGCCACCTGGCGGATATTGAACACCACGAGCCGCTGATCCTGAATACCATTATCCGGATTTTTAACCAGCAGCACGAAGACAAAATCAAATCCCTGACCGGCCGCGAAGAAATTCGCCAAACCATCCTGCAGGAGTTGCAAGTTGTGCTAAAGCGCGAAACCGGCAAAGACATGCTGCATGATTTGCTCTTTACCAAGTACTTGTATCAGTAACCGCTGGTTAGATAGCAGCCCGAACTACTCAGGCCGGGCTGCTTTATGACGCAACAACCAGGCCCAGCCACAACCAGCCAGCAAGCCGCCCAGGTGTGCCCAGTTGGCCATTGATACCCAGAGTACATCCAGAAAACCAAGCAACATCCAAATCAGCATAAAAGCCACCATGCCCTTTTCCAGATACAACCCCTGTGCCGGGTTCAAGCGGCCTGCCCACCAGAAATAGCCAAACAGCGCATAAACGACACCAGACAAACCGCCAAAATGTGGCCCAACCAACAGATATTCCGCCACATTAGCAATCAAGGCACTGCTAAGGGCCAGCGAAACCAATTGCCCAGTCCCTAAACGGCGTTCAAACTGCCCAGCCAGCAGCCACCACCACATCAAATTAAACACCAGGTGCGTTAGTGAAAAGTGCAGCAAGGCCGGACTGAACCAGCGCCAGCTTTCCTGCACATTAATGGCAGCAAACTGTACAAAAATCCCTAAAGCTGCAGATGCCTGTTGTGGTGCAACTTGCTGCCAGCCATACACCAGCAGAGCCAGCAATAAAACCAGTACGGTAAAAGGTCCACTGACGTCTTTAAACTGCAAGCCAGACCACAACTGCCCCCCGCCAAAACCAGACACCGTTTGGCTGCGCTGCCAGGCAGCTGCATCATAACGGGGGTGGCCAGGATTATGTAAAAACTCTTGCAAAGCCTGGTTTACCGGTTGCAACTGGCTTTCATCCACATAAATAGCCGCCCGCTGTGCATCTTCCACAACTGCCTGCACCGACCAGCCTTGAGTCACACAATAATCAGCAAAAACTCTGGCCGCCTTTACTGAGTTCAGCTCACCCAGTTTAACCATGGCCGGATTGCACCGGATGATGCTGTTGCCACAACGCCATACCACCATCCATGCTATACACCTCGGCAAAGCCTTGCTGTGCCAGATACTGAGCCGCTCCCTGGCTGGAGTTACCGTGGTAACACACCACCACCACCGGCCTTGCAACCCCCACTTGTTGTATAAACTGCGGTAAACTAGCTGAGGTCAGGTGCCAGGCGCCTTCGATATGACCATTGCGGTAACTTTGCTCATCGCGGATATCGGCTATGCACACTTGCTTTTGTTGCAAACGTTCAGCCGTTTCCTCCACCGTGATATGTTTAAATTCAGACATACAAACTCCTGTTGCTGCTTGCATGCAGTATACCATGGCAAGTTCCATTCAGAGACAGCCGCATATTGACTAAAAACGCAGAATATCGTTTTTTTATCACTTTTTGGCTGGTAAGACTGGACAAAGGGTTAAAGGAAAGTTAACACTACACTCAGCAAAATTTTAGCTTTCGCTTTGGACGAGGACCCATCATGACATCTTTGATTGTATTTGCAGTCATCCTGATCCTGCTTTTCTTTGTGATCAGTATTTTTAATACCTTAGTTAAACTGAAAAACCGCTATCAGAATGCGTTTGCTCAAATAGAAGTGCAACTAAAGCGCCGCTACGATCTGATCCCAAATTTGGTTGAAACCGCCAAAGCCTACATGTCGCATGAGCGGGACACCTTAGAAGCAGTGATCAATGCCCGTAACGCCGCGGCGGCTGGCTTAAAAGTTGCCGCCAATAACCCAGGCGATGCCGCAGCCATGAGCCAACTGGCTGGAGCCGAATCCATGCTGCAAGGTGCCATGAGCCGTTTAAATGTGGTGATGGAAGCTTACCCGGATTTAAAAGCCAACCAAAACATGATGCAAGTCTCCGAAGAGCTAACCAGCACAGAAAACCGGGTTGCCTTTGCCCGGCAAGCATTCAATGACGCAGTTACCAGCTACAACAGCTACAAACAAAGCTTTCCGCAAGTGGTATTGGCACCCAGTTTTGGCCATGGCGTGGATGCCAAGCTGCTTGAGTTTGAAGACTCTCAGGCCATACAGGCTGCACCGAAAGTCAGCTTTTAAAACCAGATGGCCAGTAACTTTTTCAGCCAGCAAGATCTGGCCAGACGCAATACCCGCCTCTTGATTGCCCTCTTTACAGTGGCTGTGTTGTTATTGCTGATATTAACCAATCTGTTGGTAGCGCTGACGTTTGGTTTTGCCGATACTGAAGCCATCCAATCCGGCTTGCAGCGCGGCCTGTTTCAACCCGAGCTATTGCTATGGACCAGCCTAGTAGTGCTTGGTGCCATTGGCTGCGCGATGCTGTTCAAATGGATGCAGCTACGTAAGGGCGGCCGTGTGGTTGCCGAATCATTGGGCGGACAGCGGGTTGCACCCGATACCGCTGATCCCAGGCAGCGCCAACTCCTCAATGTGGTTGAAGAAATGGCGCTGGCGGCCAATCTGCCGGTTCCTACGGTGTATATTTTGCCGGAGAGAGGTATCAATGCTTTTGCAGCCGGCTACAGCCCGGCCGATGCCGTGATAGGTGTGACCCAAGGCTGCCTGGAACAATTAAGCCGCGATGAACTGCAAGGGGTGATTGCCCATGAGTTCAGCCATATTCTTAATGGCGATATGCGGATGAATATCAAAATGATTGCCGTGCTCAACGGCATTTTATTTGTTGGTCATGTTGGCTATCTGTTGCTACGCGGTAGCCGGGGTGCCCATATCGCCGCCCGCAGCAGCCGCAACAACAAAGGTGGTGGCGGAGCTGCCGCTATTTTGCTGCTTGGGTTAGGTTTTACCATTCTTGGCTATCTGGGCGCCTTCTTTGGCAACCTCATCAAGTCGGCAGTCAGCCGCCAACGTGAATACCTGGCAGATGCCTCTGCCGTCCAGTTTACCCGTAATCCAGCCGGCATTGCCGGAGCCCTGAAACAAATTGCAGCCAGCTCCCGAGGTACCAAAATTAGCAATCACAATGCGGATGAAAATAGCCACCTGTTCTTTGGTGAAGCTATCAGCCGCTGGGCCAGTATTTTTGCCACCCATCCGCCCCTCACCGATCGGATCAAGCGGCTGGAGCCCGGCTGGAATGGCAAGCTGCCCGTAGCACGCAGTGAAGATGCCAACCAGGTACAGCCTGCCCAGGAAAATGAAACAACAGATACCAGCAAAGCCAGCAGCCCAGGCCAACGTTTACTGGCCGCCTTACCTGTATTACTGCTGCAAAGTGCGCATCAACCATTGCAAGCCGAGCCGCTATTGCTGGCTTTACTTATCAGTGACGACGAAACCAGCCGTCAAAAGCAGTTGCTCTGTATTCGTGAGCAGGGCTCAGTTGCCCTGTTGCAGGATGTGGATCCTTTACTTAGCCAGATTGAGCCCTTAACCGAGCGGCAAAAGCTGATGCTGGCCCAGTTAAGTATTCCTAGCCTGAAAACCCTGACCAGCATTCGGTTTGAACGCTTTGAGCAATTGCTGACTCAGTTGATAGAAGCTGATGGTGAATTGCACCTGCTGGAATGGGCCATCGCACAATTGGTCGATCACATAGTCGCCAGTCAGTTCCGCAGCAGCGAGGTACTGCGCCACACCTCGGTCACCAGGTTTGCTGATATCACCCCGGCAGCGCTGCAGTTGCTCAGCCTGGTCGCCAATGCTACCAGTCAGGATAGTGCCGGCTGCCAGCAGAGCTTTCAGGCTGGCCTGGCCAGCTTGCAACTGCCAGCGGATACTGCGCAACCGGATAGCAGTTACCGGGCCGTCCAGGCTCAGCTGCCTAAACTGATGGCCGCCAGCCCTAAGGTAAAAGAGCAACTTTGGCAAGGGATACAGGCCTCTGCACTCTCAGATGGTCAATTATCGGAGCAGCAACAGGTGCAATTGTTAGCGCTATCCCTGTTGCTGGAAATCCCCTACCAGCCGGATCTGCCAAGCTAAGATGGCCGAGGATTCAGACAACACAGCAATTAGCACTTTAGCTCTGACGTTTCGTTCGGTACAATAGCGTTTTGTTTCTGTACAGGGGCATTGATGTCTGAGCGGCGCTTTTTTCTGGTTTACGATCCATCCTTTGACGACATGGATGCCGAAGGCTGCCCGGCCTATGGCTACGTCATGCTATTTAATGAGCAGGATGTGGCCAGTTATCAGAGTGGCGAAAATCCAGACTCAGCCGCAGTATCCATGCTATTCACCGACCATAAAGATGGCCAGATCAGTGCCGACTTACTGGGCTGGGCTCATCTGGAAGCCGACATTTTCCAGCAATTGCCGTTGGGGCACTTTCTTGGCTTGATGGAGCAGGCCGCTCAGGTGGCCATTCATGCCTATCGTCAGGTTGGCCAGGTACCAGAGCAGTTGGTAAGCAGCCAGGACAGCAACGATGAGTATTTGCAGTTCGAAGTGCACTTCAGTGGTGATGAACAAAATGACCCGGATGCAGAGTGGCAGCTAGCCCGCAGCCTTATTAGCGGCCGACCCTACCTCGATTCTTAAACAAGCTATATTGGCAAAGCCTCCGGACTTTGCTTTAATACTGGCAGCATTCCCTTTTAAGGTTGGAGAATTCAGGATGGTTCAGCCATTGGATATGAACGCCGTCGAACAGGCGCTGCAAGGCTTTACCATACCCCCTCAACCCGATGTATTGTTGCATATTCAGCAACTGATCCAACAACCAGAGCCAAATATTCAGCGGCTGGCTACTCTGATTAATATGGATATTGGCTTAGCTGGTTTTACCCTGAAGGTGGTCAATTCGGCTTATTTTGGCTTACGCAGCAAAATTACTTCCATAGAGCACGCTTGTAAGTTCCTTGGGTTAAACCGGGTTGTTAAATTGATACGCAGTGTTTTACTCCGTTTCACCCTGGAGCAGGGCCAGCAGAAAGATCCTTTCTCGCAAAAACTCTGGAGCAACGCCCTGCTGGTTGCCAACAGTGCTGCCAGCCTGGCCCGGCACCTGCAATGGCCACAGGAGTTGTGCGACGATTGCTACACGCTGGGTTTATTTCGTAATGCCGGTATTGCCCTGATTACGGCCCAGGCTCCAAACTACGCCGACTTAGTTAAAGTGGGCGTACTAGCCGGCCAGAGCTACAGCGAGGCCGAAGAACACCGCTTTCACACCTGCCATGAAATTTTGGGCTATTTGATTGCTCAATCCTGGGGGCTGCCCGCTGAGCTGTGCAATGTCATCGCTTATCACCATAGCCCGGCCTTGATTTTAGAATCGGACAACGAGTTGGAGCAACGGCTGTTTGCCATCTTGAAGCTGGCCGAGCATATGAGTGGCGAGAGCCGGGTATTGCTTGATATAAACCTGGACCCGGAGTGGGAGCAGTTTGCACCACCAATACTTGATGTATTGCAGCTGGAGCTGTTCCAACTTCCTGAACTAGCCGAAGTGCTGCGGCAAAATGAGCTAACGACCATCTACACAGGCTAAGCAGCATGGCCCATCAAAAGCTGCATTTGCCTGAAAAAATCTGCCCCGTCTGTCAGCGTACTTTTGCCTGGCGTAAAAAATGGCAACAGTGCTGGGATGAAGTAAAATACTGTTCTGAGCGCTGTCGCCGACAACGCAAATCGGTTGAGGAAAGACACCATGGCTAAAGCCTGTGCCCTGCATATTTTGGTCAAAACCAAAGCGGAAGCAGAAAAGCTGAAGCAACAACTGGCGAAAGGCGCCGATTTTGGCCTGCTTGCCAAGAAGCACTCACTCTGCCCTTCCGGCAAAAAGGGCGGGGATTTGGGCGAGTTCCGCCCGGGCCAGATGGTACGAGCTTTCGATGAGGTGGTATTTAAAAAAGCCGTGCTGGAAGTGCACGGCCCTGTCAAAACTCAGTTTGGCTTTCACTTAATTAAAACACTGTACCGCAGTTAGCCGTTGCTTTCGGCAAACCTGATAGCCGATTGCACGCAGGCCGGGTTGCCTTCTTCCAGCAAAGACTCGGCAAAAAACCATTCTTTAAAAACCTGCCATTGCTCATTAATCGGGCTTTGGCACTGGCCATTGGCCTGTTCACCAAAAATGTCATTGGAGCACTGTGGCGTATCTGGCAAAGCTCCGCGGTAGGCATAGGCATAGACCACCTGGCACTGCGGACTCACATAGGTTGTGAATACCACCAACCAGCCTTGCTGATAACGTACCACACTAAAACTGGGGATATTCTGGGCCACAGCTGTAGCAATAATCTCTGGTGCCTCAGCCTGTTCCAGCAGCACCAGCTCCCCTTCTTGCCGCTGACGGATTTGCAAGCGCTCACCTCGTCGCCAGGCGAAACCATCGAACACGGTTGCATCAGCAGCATCCGTTAAAGCATTCAGCCCACGCAAATCACGGCGAACCTCCTGGCGAATGGTCCGCTCAACCTGCTCTGCCTCCGTCAGCGACTGTATAGGCTCACAGGCGCTCATCAACAGCAACAACCCCATCCCCAGTAAAGCCTGGCTTCCTGATTTCATGCCTGTCCTTTATCCTTTCATGCACACAGTAGTGGCATTTTACTGTATTCCTGCCAGAGCTTTCACTATAATCTGCCGCCCACTTCCCAAACTGAGCCTGTGATGCAGATTGTGTTGGCGCCGATGGAAGGCGTTGTTGATCATCTGATGCGCGATATGCTAACCCGGATTGGCGGCTTTGATCTGTGCATCACCGAATTTGTTCGGGTGGTTGATCAGCGCTTGCCGGCGCGGGTATTCCACCGGCTTTGCCCCGAACTGGCGCAGGGCGGCAAAACACCAGCCGGTGTACCGGTGCGGGTGCAACTTCTGGGGCAAGAGCCACACTGGCTGGCCGAGAATGCTGCCAGGGCAGTACAGCTGGGTTCACCCGGTATTGATTTGAATTTTGGCTGCCCGGCCAAAGCGGTGAATAAAAGCCGCGGTGGTGCCGTGCTGTTAAAAGAAACCGAGCAGCTGTACCAGATCGTCAAGGCGGTACGCCAGGCTGTTCCCGCTGAGTACCCGGTCAGTGCCAAAATCCGGCTGGGTTACGACGACACAGCCCTGACACTGGACAATGCCAGCGCCATCGAAGCCGCTGGTGCTTCGGTGCTGACCGTGCATGCCCGCACCAAAAGCGATGGCTACAAACCACCGGCTTACTGGCCCTGGATAGGCCGGATCCGACAGCGGATCGCCATACCGGTCATTGCCAATGGCGAAATCTGGACACCCGACCAGGCCAGGCAATGCCAACAGGAAGCCGCTACGCAGGATATTATGCTGGGCCGAGGCGCTCTGGCGCTACCTAATCTGGCACAATGCATCCGCAGTGGCCAAGCCGCCATGCCCTGGCCAGAGGTGCTGCAGTTACTAATGCGGTACTCAGAATTTGAAGTGATCGGCGATAAAGGCAAATACTACAGTAACCGCATCAAACAATGGTTCAGCTACTTAAAGCTACAGTATCCAGAGGCAGCAGAGTTATTTAGCCAACTGCGGCTGCTCAAACGCAATGAGGAGATCCTGCGACTGCTGCAACACCAGCTGAGTTTATACCGCTAACTTACAGGCCACGGCACATAGCAATTCACTACTGCCACCCAGCAACTATAATTAACGCAGAGCACTTCTAATATGCGCATAATACATGCACAATATGCGCATTAAATGAATTAAGGTATCATTATGAATATTACCCTTGGCCCCGAATTTGAAAAACGGATCAATGAAAAAGTGGCTTCAGGTCTGTATACCTCCGCTAGCGAGGTAATCAGAGATGGCCTGCGCCTGTTGTTTGAAAAGGATATGTCCAAACAACAGCAGTTGGAAATCCTGAAGCAAGAGGTCGCTAAAGGTTTCCAGCAACTCTCGACAGGAACAACCTCTGACCGAAACGCACTGGATATACTTTCTCAGGTTAACAAGGATATGAATGGCTAACTACAAGCTATCAGAGCTTGCAGATGAAGATATTCAGGAAATAGCTGCTAAGACTCTGACGACCTGGGGCTTCAAGCAAACCAGAATCTATCTAGAAACCCTGCATAAAGCCATGTTGATGCTGGCGGATACCCCCTCCTTAGGGAAATCACGGGAAGAATTATTTACCAAAGCAAAGAGTTTTCCTGTCGGTAAGCATATTGTTTTTTATAAACGCTGCTCTGACGGGATTGAAGTAGCAGAGTCTTACATCAACATATGGATCATCTGACTCAGTTTGATGAGTGAACTCCTGGAGAATTATAACTTACTCAACGATGACAACTTCAAAGTGCACCCAATCAGGGTTGTTTGATATCAGCAAAAAAATAGAAATCGCTGCAGCCATGCACAATACGCTTTTGACTAATGCATTAGCATTAAGCTTTTTATGTATCCATAAGTCAGTCATGAATCGCAAAAATAATCCTGCTGCCGCAATAAAAACAAACATTGCTGTTATTATTGCAATAATACCCAACACATTTTGCACCATCCCCATTTCTAACAAACCCAGCTATCGCACTCAAAAGTTATCAATTATAACTATCACCATCCCCCGCATACGGACAACTTGGGCCGGGCAAGGAGGCAGCATCCTGAATATTATCTAAGAAAATTTGTATCTCTTGGTCTGTAACAAGATCACCATGAAATGCCTTAGTAAACTCAAAAAGTTCTTTGTGTCCGTTAGTACATTGAAACTTTGCGCTTAACTGACCATTGTATCGACTGAGCAAAGCAACCAACTGCGGATCAAGCAACATAAACGCAAAGTCTAAAAAGCTAACCCCTTCAGCTGTAGTAGAATTCGCATCCATACCAGTTTCCAACAACAACGCTACAAGCTCGTACTGTTTGCGAGACATTGCAATTATAAAAACTTTTTCTGCAAGAGCAGTGTTAGTCTGAATGATGCTTGGATCTTCAGAAAGTAGACTCTTTAAAGCAACATAGTCATCTAAAAAAGTCGCCGCGAGCAAGCGATTAGCTCCTGGTTCGGAAGCCATCAAAATCGAATCAGCAGTGAAGTACTCCGCAATCTCAGCTGTATCTATTGATTTAAAGAAAAGCCTATCTCCCTCGTAGTAATGAGGCGGGATCAATAATGGATACCTCCCATTCTGAGGCAAGCCCCTTGTATCATAAAAAGTTCCGGTGCATGGGTCTGAGTATTTATTTTGTGTAGTGTCATACACCACCAATCAAGGGGTCAGAGTTGTTGAAACTTCAAGTTTTGTCTTTTTAAAGGTTTCGGACTTCCTATCACCACCATGAGTACTTATTGTTATGCGTTGGCCCAGTTGCTGCTCGATCTGCTGCTTGAAGCGCCCTTCACCTAATACCCAGGATTTTTGCAAAGCATCCCTGATCTCCTTGAGTGAATACTCTGGAATATGGTGCTTGAATAATGACTGATAAGCCGTCTTTCTTGTCTCACCATCCTGACCTAAGGACAGATAGGCTGGGTGCGCTGTTAATAGCTCAATGGTCCGACTCAAGGCATTATGCTGATAGCTCGACCATGGGTATGCTGCCGGATGCTCCGTCATCCCAGCACGCACGGGATTAAGTTCAATATACCGACTGACCAGCAAAAAATAATGTTCACTATCCACCAATGACGATTGTAGCGACCCTCCCACAAAGTGCCACTTCGTCCGTGAGTCGAATTTACATAACGAACATAGTAACGGCCTAACGACTGCATCAACTGGCTAATACCGCTGGCTGTTTCAGGCGTCATCAGTAGATGCACATGGTTCGTCATTAATACATAGGCATGCACCGCCACCTTGTACTGGCGACTGTATTCTTTCAGTTTATCCAGGTAAACCGTGTAATCCTGCTCCATAAAGAAGCAAACCTGGCGATTATTACCACGCTGCACCACATGCTGCGGTATATCAGGAAGATTTAATCGTGGACGGCGTGCCATAGCCTACACCTGTCGTAAAATAGTCAAAACGAATTAAGAGCATAGATTATTTTGAAGATTCAACAACTCTGACCCCTTGATCCTGACCCCTTGATCCGGGTGTTTTTTACCCATCCTCGGCATGCAAACGATGTAAACCACGTCACGGTGGTGGTGCTTTATCACTTCTTCTCAAATGAGCAATATGATCAAGTGCAAAGGCAGATAGACAACTGAAAAAAGCCAACACTACCGACAAGACAAAGAAGCCCCAAACTATTGTTATGCATGTAACGGCAATAAAAATATAAGTGTAACGTACCTTACCTACTAGCAACCGAGAGACAAAGAAGGCCAGGAGTCCAATAGCTATAGCGGCTAACCAAGCAAGTCGCTGGTACCCAGCAAAGCACTCAGCACCACTCTTTGTATGGATTTGTTCATATAAAGAATCTAAGTTCTTTTTCTCTGCCGCAGACAAATACCCTTTTTGCGAAGCAGCTTCTAAATAAGCTGTATAGTCAACCCAGCACGGGCTAACATAGAACTTATCTAACGCTGCATAAGAGAAATAACTGATAGATATAATTAACAAAATTAGAAGAGTTTCTCTTACAAACTTCATTTCCCAAACACCCCTCTAGTACCGTGCGGACAATGAAAGAAGCAACCTCGGATGTCAGTTATTGGACGAGGATTTGATGCAGGCCGCAATGGTTGCCAAACCGGCTCAGCGTTTGTTGGCGACCAAGGCCCCTTATGTATTGGAATCGAGTGGCCATTCTCGACTTTATAGCGCACAAATCTTGATTCTTCTTGATACAAGCCAAACACTTCGCGATTTTCATAATGCAAGTCTACAGCTAAAAACCTTAGTGATTTCCGTGCAACTTTTGCAAGCTCCCCTATACCATCAAGGCTTTCCCATCCTGAGGCGGTTGTTTGGATTTCAGTTATATGAATGCCTTGATCATTAAACACGGGTTGGAAACGGGTCTCTTCTACCGTTGCAAAAGAAGTCCATCTATCAAGTAACTTTTTCCTCTCCGCTTGAAAATGCGCTTCATCATTAAACCCTCTGGAGAACGCAGCGGTAATCGCACCATTGGCAAATTTTCCGCCAGCCAGGCTTGACGCTGTGCCACCGACCACAGCCGCACTCACAATTCTTTTGGCCCGATTCGCAGTATCAAAATAACTGCCTGACACCGTATCACCGATCCTACCACCAATTTGATCGATCGCAGGGGCCCCAAACTGCGCAAAACCAGCAGATGCAAAACCATGGCCAAACTTACCACCCGAGAGAACACTGCTAATGCCCCCAGCTACACCATGCGCAACGGTTTTACCAAGATGAGCCCCGCTACCAAAGCTTCCCCCAGGCATCGCCGAGCCAATACCGTAAAACATCCCGGCAGAGAACGCACCTACTAAAGCACCTTTTAAGCTGCCTGTGGCAATGTAGCCAGATAATGCACCTGTGGCAATCGTAGCCCAAAGTCCCGTTCCCCAAGGTGCAACGATGGTGAGACCAACAGCTACAATCGTTCGCCAATGCTTCTTAATCGACTTAAAAATATACCCACTAGGATCGGTATAACTCAGCGGGTTATTCAGCACATAACTGTAGCGGTTAAAGTTCTGGCTGTTGCTCGGGCTTTGTACGAACGGGTCGGCTTGCAAGAATCGTCCTATGTGCGCATCGTATATCCGCCCGCCCATCTGCACAATACCGGCATGGTCGACTTGCTGATGGCCGGTAAAGCCCTGGTGGGTGATGGCGAGTAGCGTGGACAGGTTTAGCGCAATGCTTTGGCCGCCTTGGGTAAACACTGCCCGCCTTTTCCCGAATGCATCAAAACTCAGCTTTTCAATCAACTGCCCGATGGCATTGGTGATGACATCGACACTGCCTAGATGGTCGGTGTAGACGTACCGTGTGGTGATGCTGTCACCGCTGCGCTCAACAATGGCATTGCCTAAGTTTCTGCGATAGCGCCGCTCACCGCCTTCCATTATCAGCTCGGTACCACCTTGCTGAATGATGGTGCTGGTTTTGCCCTGCTCGGTGCTGTGACGCCGTACCTGATTGCGACTGCCATCGTAAGTAAAGCGGGTTTCACCGGCGCTGCGGCCACTGGCGGCCTCGGTGCCCTCACTTCGAATGTAACTTGCCTTACCGATGGCGTTGTAGTCGATGCGCCGCACAGCGGTGGTGCTACTGCCGCTGTACTGATGGGTCTGGTTGCCCATGGCGTCATAGCAATAGCTATTTCTCCCTCTGACGCTATAACTCACAGGCAAGGGTGGTCGCTGTAAACGATACAGCGCCTGAGCACCATCTTACCAACCCCAAAAACACCGAGCCTACAATAAAAAAACAAAAATCCAACCAGGTAAAAATTGTTGCTTTATTGTTCACTTGGTAATAAATTATCCATGCATAATTACACTGATAAAGGGAAGTCTTATGGGAAGTTTTTTGCGCATTGGTCGGGCATGCTTGCTGATGCTATCTACCGTAATTTTAGTTGCTTGCGGCGGCTCTGATTCTGGGTCGACCTCACCACCTCAGGTAAAAACACAGCCAGATCCATTCAGCTTTACTGCCCAATCAGATGTAGAGCCGGGTACAATGATCACCTCAAACAGTATTACTGTCTCTGGTATCAATACCGCCACAACTATCAGTATTCAAAATGGTGAATACTCAATTAACAATGCTGACTTTACCTCCAATTCAGCAACAGTGAATAACGCTGCACAAATCCGGGTACGGCATCAGGCATCTGGTCAGTTTGCAACCAGCCAAAGCACTACTTTGGTTATTGGCGGTGTGAGCGCTAACTTTGTTACCACGACTCGTAGCCAGTCTCCTCCAGTTGGAAATGACACCCCACCTGAGGCGACCGTCATTTTTCCCTGGAGTCAGTCCAAAACATCTGCAGGAGTTATTACTGTTCGTGGTACTGCCACCAGCCGGAATGGTATTAGCCAACTTAATGTAAACGGTATTCCTGCATCCATCCAAAATCCAGCAGTGCTGGCTCAGCGTGTAAGCAGCAAAAGCGTTAGTACTCAAAGTGATGATGTTGATGGTGCAGAAACCTACGACTGGACGGCAGAGATTCAAATAGAAGCTTACACGGATGTGGAGCTGGTAGTATCTGTCAGTGATTTATCCGGTAATCAGGATGATGAAGCAGCTAAAGTGCGAACCAATACTCAACAAGCTCCGCGCTACATTGCTTACGATGCTGTCAATCAACGTTATATTGGTATGATGGACAACCGTGATGTAGTTGCAATTGATGCAGCGGATCTTAGTGTCGAGGTGATTAGAACGGTAGGAGAAGTCTCTCAATTTGTGTTGGCACCCGATGGTTCACGGTTATTCTACAGCCGCTTTATGAATGATACTCTGTTTCTGATTGAGCTGGATCTTAACAATGGTGAAATCGGCCCTATTGTTAGCTATCAGCCGCAACTAACTGAGGGCACAATGATCACCCATGTGCGTACTCAGATCAATTTCAACAACCAAATTGCTTATATCTCACTGGGTCTCAGCGAGCCCAATACAGATTTCTTTACCGACAAACTGTATCGAGTAGACATGCAAGCTGAGACCATGTATTTGCTGTCTAGAAGTCAGGTTGATGATCTTCTTTTCCTGCCGCTTAGTGAAATCATTTGGCATAATAATAGCCTAATGGGGTTATCCATCAATGGTCTCTTGATTGAAGTTGAACCCGTAACCGGTGATCGCAATCAAATTTTTTCCCTGTCGAACTCACCATTCAAACTAGCGGCTGGCGCAACGGATAATGAGCTCTTCATCGCTGGGTTTACTAATATTTCCAAACTCACACTTTTGGAGCGTGAAGTAACCATCATTTCGGAAGAAAGCCCATCTTCGCAGTTTCCCACCTCCCAGATTTCCGACGTGGTTCTGCAGGACAGCGCAACTTTGCTGGTTGCGGATTCCAGCTTTGAAGTAGTACTGAAGGTTGATACCAGTAGTGGAGAACGTTCATCGCTGTTAAGTTCTGGCATTGGCTCTGGCAGAGGTTTGCTATCACCACAGTTTATGACTCTTGCCAACACTGCCGATACTCTCTACGTTCTGGACGATGGCCAAAATGCAGCCGAGTCGCTATTTGCAATAGACCTGAGTACTGGCAACAGAACACAACTGATTGAAATCGATCGGGAGTTCAATACCTACCCCAGCGGGCTTTTCTACAATGCCACTAATGATACGCTATTAGTTGGCCTAAGCGATGCCATTTGGTCTGTCTCCTTGAGCGATAACAGTAAAACGGTCATCAGTGATGCTGAAACAGGCGCAGGGAGCCCTATTGCCCCATTGAATGGTGGAGATTTCGATACAGTAACGCAAACACTGTACATGGCCCAAGCCCCATTAGAAAACGCTATTTTGCAAATTGATGCTATCAGCGGTGATCGAAGTTTACTGCAGTTTGATGGCAGCGCAGGACCAGCAGGCATCATTACCGGCCTCAATGCTATTGCCTTGGATGCAGGCGCCAATCAGCTGTACCTTGCAAGCCAGAGTCAAAGCAGCATTTATCGGCTGGATCTGGAAACTCTGGAAACGGTGTTACTACTGGATAGCTGTGAAAATAGCATCGGGCAGAATGTGCTTGATATTGATACATCAGGCATATCCAAGATCAATTTCGACGCGACAGCCAATCGGCTATTGATTCTGGCCAGCCAAATCGCCAGCTACGATTTCGTCACCGGCCAATGTCAAATTATTGGACACAGCTCTGAGTATTTCAACGCACTGCCGCTGGACAATGGTACATTCTTAACCCTTGGTCAGGCTGCACTAAAACAACTTGATCCGGTAACACAAAAGCAAGTGATCTTGTCGAAATAACTGCCTGCCAGGCTGGCTAGTTTAGCCAGCCTGGCTTTTTTAAAGCCATTAGCGTTGAGCATTACCTGCTACGAGCTACAACCGCGCCGAAAACCCCTTTACTTTACCAGCTAAGTCGCTACAATAGCGGCCGCACTTTTGTGTAAGTTTTAACCGCTCTTTTTCCAATAAGGTAATCGCTATGCATCCGATGTTGAACATCGCCATCCGTGCTGCCCGCAGTGCTGGAACACTTATCGCCCGCTCTTGTGAGCAACTGGATATTGTCAAATCGACGGAGAAATCCAGCAACGACTTTGTCACCAACATCGACCGTGAAGCCGAGCAACTGATTGTGCAAACCTTGCGCAAATCCTTCCCAGGCCACAGTGTGGTTGGTGAAGAGCTGGGCGTGCAGGGACCGGCAGACAGCGATCACCAATGGATCATCGACCCACTCGATGGCACTTCCAATTTTATCCGCGGCATCCCGCATGTAGCGATTTCCATTGCGTTAAAAGTTCAGGGTAAGCTTGAGCAGGCCGTGATCTACGATCCGCTGCGTGACGAGCTCTTTACCGCTTCCCGTGGCCGTGGGGCCCAACTGAATGGCCGCCGGATCCGCGTTGGCAACCGGCCTGAGCTGGCAGGTGCCATGCTTGGTACTGGCTTCCCCTTTAAGCAAAAGCAATTGCTGCCGGTATACAGCAGCGTGTTTAACAGCCTGTTTCCGTTGGTTGCTGATATGCGCCGTGCTGGGTCGGCCGCTTTGGATTTGGCCTATGTCGCCGCAGGCCGTTTAGACGGTTTCTGGGAAATTGGTTTAAAACCATGGGACATCGCCGCCGGTGAGCTGATTGTGCGCGAAGCAGGTGGCATGGTGACTGATTTTGCCGGCGGCAACAACCAACTGAAAAGTGGTAATGTAGTCGCTGCCAGCCCGAAAGTGCTGCAGGGTATGCTAAAAACCATGCGGCCACACCTGACCGAAGATTTGATGCGCTAAGCAAGGTTTGCTATCAAACCCGGCCTGGCCGGGTTTTTTATTGGCCACTGTTTTACGGCTGCATTTTTTTACGGTAGCTCAACAGGCAACCCTTGTTCTTTCCAGGCACGGTAACCACCGGCCAGGCTAAATACCTGCTGGTACCCCATCTGTTGCAGCGCCTGCGCTGCTAATGCCGAGCGGTAACCGCCACCGCAATACAAAATAATCACCTGCTGCTTATCTTGCACGGTTTGCTCAATATCCCGTTCGATAATGCCTTTGCCAAGATGCATGGCCCCAGGCAAATGCCCTTGCTGCCATTCGTGATCTTCCCGGGTGTCTATCAACACATAGGGGGTAGTGCGCTGTTGCAGGCTCGCAATGTCCATTTCCTTGATAACGGCTTTGGCGGCGTTGACCAATGCGAGAAAAGCTGGGGAGTGCGGCATAACAAGCTCCATAAAAAATGCCAGTCAGAAGACTGGCATTGTGGAAGGTTCGGCCTTTTATAGCAAGGGCTCGGTATTTTCGCCTTCTTTTTCTACCGGTGGTGGCATCAGATCTTCACGGCTAATGCCCAGCAACAACGACATGGAGCTGGCAATATAAACCGACGAATAAGTTCCGATAATCACGCCGAATAACAAGGCGGTAGCAAAACCATGGATCAAGGCACCGCCTTTGAAAAACAGTACCAGCAAAACCAGAATAGTCGTTAAAGAGGTAATGATGGTACGACTCATGGTTCCGGTCAGGGATTCGTTCACCACCTCGACCGGCTCGCTGTCGCGGATACGGCGAAAGCCTTCACGGATCCGATCACAGACTACAATGGTATCGTTCAGCGAGTAGCCAATCACGGCGAGTACTGCGGCCAGCACGGTCAAGTCAAACTCCAGGCCGAATAACGCAAAAAGGCCAAGGGTAATAATCACATCGTGTGCCAAAGCAACCACGGCACCTAACGCAAAGCGCCACTCAAAGCGAAAAGCGACATAGATCAGAATGCAAATCAGGGCTGCCAGGGTAGCAAGGCCACCCTGCTCTTTTAGCTCAGCACCCACACTTGGACCGACAAACTCAATTCGGCGCATATCTACGCTACCGCTTTCGTTGTCGGCCAGTAAGCTCAGAACCTGCTCGCCCAACGTTACCTGCTCGATATCATCGCGTGGACCAATGCGGATCAAGACTTCACGGCTGGAACCAAAGTACTGTACCACTGCGTCCGGGTAACCGGCTTCAGCCAGCACAGAGCGCACTGCAGACAAGTCTGCATCTCGCTCGTAACCAACTTCGATCACGGTACCACCGGTGAAGTCCAGCCCCCAGTTCATGCCCTTGGTGGCCATAATGCCAAGTGAAGCAATGATCAAAATACCGGATAAAATCAGGGCCGGCATTTTCAACTTCATAAAGTTGATGGTGTTGTTAAAGTTAATTGCGATCATCATGGCCCCCTTAAATTGGCAACTTCTGCAGGCGACGTCCGCCCCAGATCATGTTGACCAGCAAACGTGTACCGACAATGGCGGTAAACATCGAGGTGACGATACCGATCATCAGCGTCACGGCAAAGCCTTTGATTGGGCCGGTACCTACCCCGAACAGAATCAAAGCAGCAATCAAGGTAGTGACGTTGGCATCGGCGATGGTAGAAAGCGCTCTGTCGTAGCCATGATGAATGGCCTGCTGCACACTGCGGCCATCGCGCAATTCTTCGCGTATCCGCTCAAAAATCAACACATTGGCATCGACCGCCATACCTACGGTAAGCACAATACCTGCCATGCCCGGCAGAGTTAGCGTTGCCCCCGGGATCATCGACATCACACCAACGATCAACACCAGGTTGGCGACCAAAGCAGCATTGGCAACCAGGCCGAAGGCTTTGTAATACAGCACCATAAATACCAGCACGGCTGCCAGACCCAACATAATGGCGGTTTGGCCCAGTTCAATATTTTCCAGGCCCAGGCTTGGACCTATGGTACGCTCTTCAATGATTTGTGTTGGTGCCAGCAAAGCACCAGCCCGCAACAGCAAAGCCAGATTGTGCGCTTCACCCGGATTAGCAATACCGGTGATGCGGAAGCTGCGGCCCAGTCGCGCCTGAATGGTAGCCACGTTGATCACTTCCTCTACTTTTTCCAGTACAGGGTTGCCATCCGGGCCAATTTCTTCAGTTGGCTTGTATTCAATAAAGACGGTCGCCATGCCGCGACCTATCGCATCACGGGTGGCCTGGGAGAACATATTGCCGCCTTGGGCATCCAGTGAAATATTGACCTGCGGCCGGCCGTACTCATCAAAGCTGGAGTTAGCGCCGGTAATACGATCACCGGTGAGCATGATCCGGCGTTGCAACACAACCGGACGACCATCCCGATCATAGTACAGCTCTGCACTTGGAGGAATGCGCCCGGCCAATGCATCATTCAGGTCAACATTCTCATCCACCAGCCGGAATTCCAGCGTGGCAGTAGCCCCCAAGATCTCTTTCGCACGAGCGGTATCCTGCACACCAGGCAATTGCACGATGATGCGCTCGCCCTGCCGCTGTACCAGCGGCTCGGCTACCCCAATTTCATTCACCCGATTGCGGATGATGGTGATGTTCTGTTGCAGTGCATAATCACGGATTTCAGCAATTTTACTGTCACTCATCCGCACTTGCAGACTGAATTCCACAGGGCCAGCGCTCACTTCCAAATCGCGGTCCTGGCTAATCAGACGACGGGCAGCCGCTAAATCCTCAGCATTACGCAGCTGCACCAGCACAGTGCCGGTATCGGTATCGGCCTGAACATTGCCAAAGCGAATACGGGCTTCACGCATATCGGTACGGAAAATCTGCGCTAAATCGTTCAGCTGTTTGTCAATGGCCGCCTGCATGTCGATGGCCATTAAAAAATGCACACCGCCGCGTAAATCCAGACCCAGATTCATCGGGCTGGCGCCAATGGCTCTAAGCCAGGCTGGCGTGGTAGGTGCCATATTCAGTGCAGTAACGTAGCTATTGCCAAGACTGCGACTGACCAGCTCACGGGCACGCAATTGATCTTCCGTATTGAAGAAGCGAGCCAGTAGCTGGCCATCCTGCAACGCGATATCTTTCAGTGCAATATTTTCTTCTTCAAAACGCTGTTGCAACAACACCAAACTGCCTTGCTGCACCTCGCCACCACGGGTGGCGCTCACTTGAATGGCGGGATCTTCCGGGTATAAGTTCGGCAGGGCATACAAGGTGCCGACCAACAGCACCAAGACGACCAACAGATAACGCCATACTGGGTTATGATTTAACACTCAACTGTCCTTTTGCATCGATTGCAGTTCAGATTACAGCGATTTCAGGGTGCCCTTTGGCAATACTGCCGACACAGACGCTTTTTGTACCGTGACTTCGGTGCTGTCATTCAGTGCCAGCACGATAAAGTCTTTTTCTTCGGAGATTTTGCTGATACGGCCAACCAGACCGCCCTGAGTCAACACCTCGTCCCCTTTCCCCAATGCACCCATCAGATTCTTATGTTCTTTCACCCGCTTGGCTTGTGGCCGGTAGATCAAAAAATAAAAAATCAAACCAAAGGCCAATAACATGATGACCAGTTCCATACCACCGCCACCTTGTGCACTGCCACCTGTCGCATGTGCATTTGCAATAAACAGACTCATAACTATCCCCTTAAATAAACGTAATCAATCAAGCGCTGGTACATCTATACCTCGGGCGGCATAGAAGTCAGCAACAAATTGGTTCAAAGTACCAGTGGCAATGGCTTCACGCAATCCCTGCATTAACTTCTGGTAAAAATGCAGATTATGGATGGTGTTCAGACGAGCGCCCTGTATTTCATTGCAACGATCCAGATGATGTAGATAGGCTCTGGAATAATTTTTACAAGTGTAGCAATCACAATTTTTATCCAAAGGCGCCGTATCGGCCTTGTGCTTGGCATTGCGAATTTTTACCACACCATCACTAACAAACAAATGACCATTGCGGGCATTGCGGGTTGGCATCACGCAATCGAACATATCGATGCCACGGCGCACCGCTTCAACAATATCTTCCGGCTTACCCACGCCCATCAAGTAACGCGGCTTGTGCGCCGGCATTTGATCGGTGGTGTGGTTTAAAATGTTGATCATGTCTTCTTTGGGCTCACCCACCGATAAACCACCAATGGCGTAGCCATCAAAACCAATGGCTTCCAACCCTTGCAAAGATACATCACGCAGCCCGGGGTACATACCCCCCTGAATGATACCAAACAAGGCCGAGGGGTTCTCACCATGGGCTGCTTTACTGCGGGCTGCCCAGCGCAACGACAATTCCATCGATTTTTTGGCTTGCTGCTCAGTGGCTGGATACGGCGTGCATTCGTCGAAAATCATCACAATATCAGAGCCCAGAGCCTGTTGCACTTCCATCGAGCGCTCCGGTGTCAGCATGATTTTCTCGCCATTCAGAGGTGAGCGAAACAGCACCCCTTCTTCAGTAATTTTGCGCAATTCTCCCAGGCTAAATACCTGAAAACCGCCTGAATCCGTCAGTATGGGTTTGTGCCAGTGCATAAAATCATGCAAGTCGCCATGCAGCTTGATAATATCGGTACCAGGGCGAAGCATTAGGTGGAAGGTGTTACCAAGACAAATTTGCGCCCCGGTTTGTTCCAGTTCTTCCGGTGTCATGCCCTTAACGGTGCCATAGGTGCCCACCGGCATAAAAGCAGGCGTATCGACCACGCCCCGCTCAAACATCATCTGACCTCGACGGGCCTTGCCGTCAGTCGCTAACAATTCAAATTTCACAGCTTACCTCGTACACCGGAAAAACAGTCCGGCTTTGCCGGCGCTATCATACCCTGTCCGGCAGCAAAATGCGATGCAAGGCATCCTGCCTTGGCCGCGTTTTAGCTAATAAACATGGCATCGCCATAGGAATAAAAACGGTATTGCTGCTGCACTGCCATCCGGTATGCATGCATCACATAGTCACGTGTGCTAAAGGCCGATACCAGCATAATCAAGGTCGACTCAGGCAAGTGGAAGTTGGTGATCAGAGCATCCACCAGCTGAAATTGATAACCAGGGTAAATAAAGATCTGGGTATCGCCCTGAAAGGGTGCCAATGGCTGCTGCTGGCTTAAAGCATGCTGCGCCGTACTCTCCAGCGCCCGCACCGAGGTAGTCCCTACCGCGATCACTTTATTACCACGTGCTTTGCAGGCCTGCACCGCATCAATCACACTTTGCTCAACCTCAATGTACTCTGCATGCATCTGATGCTTGCTGACATCCTCTACCCGTACCGGCTGAAAGGTACCGGCCCCAACATGCAAGGTAATAAAAGCAAACTCAACGCCTTTGGCTGTCAGTGTATCCAGTAGAGGCTGGTCAAAGTGCAAACCGGCGGTTGGTGCGGCCACAGCCCCGGGTTTCTGGTGATAAACGGTTTGATAGCGTGCTTTGTCTTCCTCGCTGTCAGGCCGATCAATATAGGGTGGCAGCGGCATATGGCCCAGTCGCTCTAGCATGGTAAGCACCTTGTCAGTGCCGTGTAGTTCCAGCTCAAACAACTCGCCCTGGCGCTGTACCATGGTCACTTTGGCATCGTTTTCCAAAATCAGTTCAGTGCCTGGTTTGGGCGATTTACTGGCCCGGACATGCGCCAGAAAACGTTGCTCATCCAAAATTCGCTCAACCAAAACTTCGACCTTGCCGCCAGAGGCTTTTTGGCCAAACAGCCGGGCCGGAATCACCTTGGTGTTGTTAAAGACCAACAGATCACCAGGCTTCAACTGTTCAGCGATATCGCGAAACACCCGATGTGTTAAGGTGCCGTTCTGCCGATCCATACACAGCAAACGGCTGGCAGAGCGCTCGGCCTGCGGATAACGGGCAATCAGCTCATCCGGCAGTTCAAAATGAAAATCAGATACCTGCATAGAACCTCCAGGCCCTCTATGAAAACTAAGGCGGCTAGTCTAATAACAGCCTGTGCTTTGAACAAGAAAAATCCGCCCCGGTATCGCTTGAAAAGGTCTACACTTGGGTAGGGAGGCACCGATGATGACTCAATTCCGCCTGATCTTGCATCTGTTGCTACTGCTAAGTTGCCTTAGCCATCTTCGTGCCGGGGAACTGGCTGCTCCAGAGCCAGGCTTGCAGCAAGCAAAGATCCTGATCGCCACTGATCTTTGGGCTGGTTTCACCGAGCCTGATGGTCGGGGGGCTTACCAGCATTTGTTGGTGCTTATTTTTCCCCATCACACTGAGCTGGCATTTCACTACACCAGTTACAGCAGGGCGGTTGCTATGGTAGAGCAGCAACAAGCGGATATGGTGATTGGAGTTGGCCGTAACGATAGCAGGCAAGTCCTGTTGTCTGATTGGCCTTTTGATGTGGATCAGATAGCCATGCTGTATCTTGCAGGACAGTTGCAACTGGATGAAAGCAGCCAGTTAAGTCAGCTGCAACTGGCTACTCAGCGTGGCTACAATTACAATCTGGTGCTCAATATCGACACTGTCAGTTATGAAGTAAACAGCATTCAAACTGGCGTCAGCATGGTAAAAAATCGGCGGGTGGATGCTTTTCTGGTAGAAAAAACGGAGTTAAAAAACAAGCTCAGTGCAGAGGATTTAGCCGGGCTGGAGCTGCGTTTTTTGAAGGGGGAACCAATTTTTATGGGCTTTGCCGACAATACCAGGGGACTGGAGCTCAAACGCTGGTGGGATCAGCAGTATCAACAGCTGTACCTCAACGGTCAACTGGAGCTACTGTACCTGCAATACCCGGACTTTATCTTACCCGAGCTGGCACTGAAGCCAGCCCGCACTAACGAACCGTAACTTTCTTCTGCAATACCTGCCGAATTAATTCGGCCAGTAAGCGGTAACTATGCAGCTTGCTGGAGGTTGCCCGCCAGGCTACGCCGATATCACGGCTGGCCAGTCCTACTGCCGGGCGCTGGCATACCAGTTCAGTTCCTTGCAGTAAGCCGGCATTGATCGCCAGCTGCGGCATAAAGGTCACCCCTAATTTGTTATTTACCATCTGAGTTAACGTATGCAGACTGGTGGCAAAAAACGGGTTCACTTTGCGGTTATCTTCCAGTTCGCAGGCTTTGACGGCATGGCCAGTCAAACAGTGCTCCCGCTCGAGGAGAAAAATACTTTCATCCGGCCATTGGCTGATGTCCTGTTCGAAACCTGCCGCTTGCCAATCGCGGTGCAACACCAGTTGAAAAGGATCCTGCGCCAGTACTTCGGTATGAAAAGCCCCGGTTTCGTAGGGCAATGCCAACAGCACCATATCCAGACGGCCTTCGGCCAGTGCATGCAAGGAATTATCGCTGGTATCTTCCCGCAATAATAACTGCAACTCGGGAAATTGCTGGCGGCACTCAGCCATAATATCGCTCAGCACAAAAGGAGCAATGGTCGGAATACAGCCAAGCCGGAATGGGCCAGACATCGGCTTGCCCTGGCTTTGTGCAAACAAACTAAGCTCTTCACATTGTTCAATGATACCTCGGGCCTGGCGCACAATATCTTCACCCAGGGGGGTAAAAATAAAGGTTTTGTGATCCCGCTCCAGCAGTTGCGCATTGAGGGTTTCTTCCATATTGGCAATGGCAGCACTCAAGGTTGACTGACCAATAAAGCAGGCTTCTGCTGCCCGCCCAAAATGCTGATGTTCATGCAATGCTAACAGATACTGCATTTGCTTGATGCTGGGTAACCGCTTCATGTTACTCCCCTCTGGTTTTCAGCCTGATTATATCAGGATGCTCACTGAACGCACGGCATTTAACCCCCGCACCCTAGCAACAATTATACCTTATAAAGGAACTAGAGTAAGCCTTTTAGGTTATCACTCACCCTAACAACGCAGCTAAAATTCCCCTTTAATGAAACAAACCATTACAGCTGTGAATTAATAATTGAACACAAGCACGCATTGTTATAAGTTAATTAGGTAACACTATTAAAGGTTAATGTGCTGATTCAGCCTAACCCTTATGTTCCCTTGGATGTCGCTTCACTTTGAGTCTGTCCTGCCGTCTGCTTCTCATTGAAGGTGCTACAAACACAATGATAATAATCACCTCAGGAGGGTGAACTTATGCCTAAATCAACAACTACTTTTGTCAACCCTAAAAGCAGCTTGCTTGCGCTGGCGGTATCCGCCGCGCTGGCAGCACCGCTTGCGGTGCAGGCCGTTGACAATGAGCCAAGCAGTGATCGTTTCATCATTCACTACAAGTCTGAGCATTTGTCCCAACAAAATGTCGCCCTGCGCCCAGGTCAAAGCCATCAGCAAGCCGCCTTGCAAGTCTCCGCCAATGCGCTCGAACGGCTTGGAGGAAAAACCAAACTGATTCTTGGCCCACAACGGGCAATTGCCGCTGAACTGCCACCTGCTGTTTTGAAACGCTTGCAAGCGGATCCATCCATTGAGTTGATCGAGCCAGATTTGGTGCGTTATCCGATGGCACAACAGATCCCATATGGTTACACCATGGTGCAGGCCGATCAGGTCTCCGATCAATTTGCCAGCAATCAGACCGTCTGTGTTATCGACTCTGGCCTGGATCTCCCCCATGAAGATTTCCTCAGCAGCAATATCACCGGCACCAATGATCCGGGCACCGGTAACTGGTTTGAAGCCGGAGGCCCACACGGCACCCATGTTGCAGGTACTATTGCAGCACTGAACAACGATGTTGGTATTGTGGGTGTGCTTCCCAATGGCGAAGTTAAACTGCATATCGTTAAAGTCTTTAACGCCGGTGGCTGGGGCTACTCATCATCGCTGGTCAACGCTATCAATGTTTGTGCCGATAATGGCTCCACTGTGGTTAATATGAGCTTAGGGGGTGCAGGATCCAGTGTCGCTGAGCGTAATGCACTGCAAAGTATTTATGATAATGGCGTTTTATTGGTTGCTGCTGCAGGCAATGCCGGTAATACCTCTTTGTCTTACCCGGCTTCGTACGACTCGGTCATTTCCGTAGCAGCCGTCGATGACACCAAAACCCTGGCCAGTTTTTCACAGCGCAATGCGCAGGTTGAACTGGCAGGCCCTGGTGTGGATGTACGCTCTACCTATCCGGAAGGGACCGGCATGGAATCCATGCTGTCGGTCAATGGTGTTGCTTTTAATCCAAACCCTATCGACAACGCAGGTTCTGGCAGCATCACGGCTGAGATCGCCAGTTGCGGTCTGGGCTTAACCACCTGCGATGATATGGTTGGCAAGGTTTGCCTGATTGCACGTGGCGAAGTCTCTTTTGCACAAAAAGTAGAGTCTTGCCAGGATGGTGGTGGTGTAGCCGCCATTATCTACAACAATGAGCCGGGCAACTTCAGCGGAACTCTGGGTGATAATCCAACCACTACCATTCCTGCTGTGAGCTTATCGCAGGAAGAAGGCACCACGCTACTTGGTCAATTGGGTGATGATGCCAACCTGATCTCTGGTGCCAGCAATTATGGCCTGATGAGTGGCACCTCGATGGCATCGCCTCATGTCGCCGGGGTTGCAGCACTGGTGTGGAGTCACTTCCCACAATGCAGCAATGCCGAAATCCGCGCGGCGCTGGCTGCCTCTGCTGAGGATTTAGGAGCCCCAGGCCGTGACAACTCCTACGGCTGGGGTCTGGTGCAGGCCAAAGACGCTGTTGACTATCTGGCCACCCATGGCTGTGAAGGTGCTGACGAGCCGGATGATCCGGTGGATCCAGATCCGGAGCCAGGTACCGAGCTGGAAAATGGTGTTCCAGTGACCGGTCTTGCCGGTGCCAGCGGTGAACAACTGTCCTTTACCATGCAACTGCCTGCCGATGCCAGCGACTTATCCTTTGTGATGTCAGGCGGTACTGGTGATGCCGATTTGTATGTCAAATTCGGATCAGAGCCAACCCTAAGCGACTACGATTGCCGGCCATTCCGCTTTGGCAACGAAGAACGTTGTGATTTTGCCACACCGCAAGAAGGCACCTGGCATGTGATGATCAATGGCTATACCGCCTTTAGTGGTGTCAGCCTGGTGGGTAGCTTCACAGCCCCGGATGAACCGGATGTACCGGATGCCGGTGGCTATGTTGTGAACGACATCAGCATCGACCGCCGGACCTGGGATTACTACAGTGTGGATGTACCCGCCGGAGCCAGCAGCCTGGTGGTAGAAATTTCCGGTGGCCGTGGTGATGCCGATCTGCATGTGCGTTATGGCGCTGTACCAACAGCAACACAATTCGACTGCAAACCGGGTGTGAATGGCAACAATGAAATCTGCACCTTCAGCAATCCGACCGAAGGCAGCTGGCACATTGGCCTGCATGCATTCCGTGCGGTCAGTGGTATGAAGCTGGAAGTTCGTTACGAGTAAAGTAGCCGTCTTTCTGCAATAAAAAACGCCGCTCATTGAGCGGCGTTTTTGTTTTTGTAGCTAACGACCTGAATTACGCCTTGCGTGCCTGGGCCTGGCCATCAATCCGCATCGCTTTTAACCGGCGACCCGATGCCGATTCGTTGACATTGAGCACGTGATCACCGATCCGCTCCAAACGATTCAACATATCGATAAAGATTACACCTGCACGCGGCGCATAATCACCACTTTCCAGCCGGGTGTAATGATTATTACGGTATTCATCACGTAGCCTGTCAATCTTATCTTCCAACGCAATCGCATCTTTCAGGCTCACACTAGCCGGCTCTTTCGCCACATTATCTTTCATAGCTGAAATAGCATGCTGCAGTGCCGTCATCATCACAGCCATTTCCTTGCTGGCATCTTCCGGCCAGGTGGAGTTGGTTTCCACCATCCGTTCCGACAATTTAGAGACCTGATAATAAATATCCGCAATCCGCTCCATATCGTTGATCATGGTTTGCATAAAGCGAATGCGCTCGGTCATCCAGTGTTCCAGGTTGGTATGCTCACTAACCCGTACCAGATAATCGGAAATTTCCACTTCCAACTGATCGGTGGCATCCTCGTATTTCTGGATTTTTTCCATCAGCTTTTCACGGTTGCTGCCAGGCTCAAACAGCAACTCATTGACCGATTCGTGCATTTTTTCAATCACACCGGCAAATTGCTGAATTTCTTTTTGCGCCTGGGCGACCGACAAGCCCGGTGAGGTCATCACACCGGCACTGATATAACGCAGGTGAAATTCTTCGTCTTCACCACCACGGTCTGGCTGAATGTATTCGACAAAGCGGATTAAATAGGGCACAAAAGCAAACAGCAGCACCACGTTAAGCACGTTAAAGGTGGTATGAAACAAGGAGAGCGCCAGGGTAGCATTGGCACGGGCCTCCTGGCTGCTGTCCATCACCGACACAGCATTGCCGGTAAAATATTGCACCGCTGTATCCATCAGACTGAGCATCGGGAAGATGATTGCCATCATCCAAATCACCCCGACAATATTAAAAAAGAAATGGAAGCGCGCCGCTCGTTTGGCATGCACGTTGCCGACCAAAGCGGCAATATTTGCCGTGACAGTAGTACCGATGTTCTCACCCAAAATCATTGCCGCTGCAATCGGAAAGGAGATCCAGCCTTCAAACAACATCACCAGGGTAATGGCTGTGGCTGCCGAGGACGATTGAGTGAGCAGGGTCAGGATGGCCCCGACCACCACAAACAACAGCAACGACAGATAGCCGTAATCGGTAAAAGCATCTAAAAAAGCAAACATCGCCGGGTTGTTGTTGATATCCGGCACCGCGTCTTTAATAAAGTTAAGACCGATAAAGAGGATACCAAAGCCAACCATCGCCTCGGCAATATTGCGTAGCCGGCTGTTGCTGGAGAACAAAAAGGCAAAAAACACCCCGATGACGGCAACCGCGATCGGGGTGATCTGAAACTTAAAGCCAAACAGCGCCACCATCCAGGCAGTAATGGTAGTACCGATATTGGCCCCCATAATGACACCGGTCGATTGCACAAAGGTGAGCAGGCCGGCATTGACAAAACTCACAGCCATCACGGTGGTGGTGGTGGAGGATTGGGTGATGGCGGTGGTGCCAAAACCAGTCAGAACACCGGTGAAACGATTGCGGGTCATGCCGCTTAAGATGCCTTTCAGCCGGTTGCCTGCAATTTTTTGCAAACCTTCGCTGAAAATCTTCATACCAAAAATAAAAATCCCCAGTGAACCGATCAGCTGGAGAAAATCAAACAGTGTATAACTCATGCGTTTTTGCCCTGAATAGCCCAGTGTAATCAGCCTTGGCCGCTCACTGCTGGTCATATTTTATGCATTGGTGCAATTAAGGCGGCATTATAGCCCCGATATTTGTGCAATAAAAATGAAATATTTCATCGGAGCGTGGTTTAACTGCGGGCATTGCGTTCCAATTCAGATTCATTGCTGTGCCGCACCACTTTCCCCTTCACCAGATAAATGATGTATTCCGACAGGTTTTTGCACCGATCACCGATACGTTCCAGTGAGCGGGCAGACCAGAGTACATTCATCACTTTGGGGATAGAGCGCGGATCTTCAATCATATAGGTCATCAACTGGCGGGTAATGGCCTCGTATTCACGGTCTACCCGCTTGTCTTCTTTGTAGACGCTAAGCGCAGCTTCGATATCCATCCGCGCAAATGCATCCAGCACATCGTGCAACATTTGCCAGACATGGCGGCCCAGATTGTCCAGGTTCACCAACAGATCCTGCTGCTGGGTGTTAAAAGACTCCAGCGCTACTTTGGCGATGCGGCGGGTTTCATCGCCAATCCGCTCCAGATCGGCAATGGTTTTTAAAATCGTCATCACCAATCGCAGATCACTGGCAGCCGGCTGGCGCTTGGCAATGATACGGGTGCATTCGTGGTCAATTTTCAGCTCCCAGTCATTGACCTGACGATCGTTATCAATCACCCGTTGTGCTTTGTCGCTATCGGCATTGGCGATCGCCTGCAACGCCTGATGCAGCTGTTGCTCCACCAGGCCTCCCATCGCCATCACATGGTTACGGATTTGCTCAATTTCTTCATTGAACTGACTGGAGATATGACGGGATAAATGCAAAGTATCCAACGGGTGCTCCTTAGCCGAAACGGCCGGTGATGTAATCTTCAGTATGCTGCGACGTAGGCTGGGTAAAGATGGTATGAGTCTCCCCCCACTCCACCAGCCGGCCCTGATTTAAGAATGCCGTGAAATCCGAAATGCGCGCCGCCTGTTGCATGTTGTGCGTAACAATCACCACAGTATAGCTGGCCTTGAGCTCGTAAATCAGCTCTTCGATTTTTAAAGTGGAAATCGGGTCCAGCGCCGAAGCAGGTTCATCCAGCAACAAAACCTCCGGCTGCAAAGCGATCGCTCTGGCGATCACCAGCCGTTGCTGTTGGCCGGTGGATAAGCTTAACGCCGTTTGATGCAACCGCTGCTTCACTTCACTCCAAAGCCCCACCTGCTTTAAAGCCGACTCGACCTGCTCATCCAACCGCCGGTGACTGCGCTCTCCTTGCAGGCGAAGACCAAAAGCAACATTGTCATACACCGATTTAGGAAAAGGGTTGGGTTTTTGAAACACCATCCCAACCCGACAACGTAGCCGGGCCAGATCAGTATCCACCCGGTAAATGCTTTGCCCGTCCAGTTGCACATCCCCTTCGCTGCGACATTCCAGCATCAACTCGTTCATGCGGTTCATCGCGCGCAGCAAACTGGACTTGCCGCAACCAGATGGGCCAATCAGGGCTGTCACCCGGTTGGCCGGGATCTGCAGCGCAATCCTATCCAACACCTGCTGCTGTGAAAACCACAAGGAAAAGTTATCAACCACTAGTTTGCTCTGCATGGTTCCCCTAATCAATCAAACGGTACTTTCTGCGCAGTTGTTGCCGCAGTAAAAAAGCACTCAGATTCAGCAATAAAATCAATGTCAACAATACCAACCCTATGGTAAATACCAAGGAGATGGCAACCTCGGTATCCGGGTTTTGAAAACCGGCATCGTACAGATGATAGCCAAGGTGCATGAATTTTCGTTCCAGGTGAATGTAAGGAAACTGACCGTCAATCGGCAATTGGGGCGCCGATTTCACCACCCCGACCAACATCAACGGAGCCACTTCCCCGGCCGCTCTTGCCACGGCCAGGATCAGCCCGGTCAGCATGGCTGGCGCCGCCTGCGGCACCACAACTTTCCAGATGGTTTCAGCCTGAGTAGCCCCAAGCGCAAAACTGCCAAGACGCTGAGCCTGCGGCAACTTAGCCAGCCCCTCTTCAGTAGCGACAATGACCACCGGCAAAGTTAACAGTGCCAGTGTTAAGGCAGCCCAAAACAGCCCAGGTGTACCAAAGGTTGGGGCAGGTAACTGGTCGGGATAAAACAAGCGGTCCAGGCTACCTCCCAGCACATAGACAAAAAACGCCAGACCAAAGACCCCCATCACCACCGAAGGGATACCGGCCAGGTTATAAACACTGGTCCGAATCCATTGGGTAAGCCAGTTTTTACCTGCATACTCATGCAAATAAATGGCCGCAAGTATGCCAAAAGGTGTTACCAGCACGGCCATTAGCAACACCATGACCAGGGTGCCGAAAATGGCTGGGAAGATGCCACCTGTCCCTGGATTCTGGTTAGGTGCCGCTGTTAAAAAGTGCCGCCACTCCTGCAGGTACAGCTGGAGCTTTTGCCACCAGGATAGTTGATTCGGCAACCAATGAGCCCGTACCTGCTCCCACGGCAGGGCAACTTGCTCCCCAGTGCCGGTTTGCAGCCAGAATGCATCTGCAGTGCGCTGGGGCTGCCGCCAGGCATACAGAGTCCGGCCATCGTACATCTGCACCAGTACCGCTTCTGCTGGCCGCTCAGGCAGCAGCTCAGTCGCCGTGATTAGCAGATAACGCCCCGCCGGGCTGCTATCCCTTGCCTGGAGACTATCGCCCCTATCGACCAACCAAAGCGTCCTGTCCATCCCGTCAGTTGCATCCTGGCGACGCATCAAGCGCCCAAGTTCAGGTTCAGTCTGCTCCGTCAGTTGAAACTGCACCAAAGGTGCTGGCCACAAATGCTGCAGGCCTTTGCTGGTAATAAGCAAAAGCAGGGCCATAAAAAGCCCCAGGCACAGTAACAAAGCCGAAGCGCTCAACCAAACCCAGGGACTGCCTTGTTGCCACCATTGCCGCATGCTGCCTCCTAAAGCTGCTGATAACGCTGGCGGATCCGCTGCCGCAGCACAGATACCAGGGTGTTGATGAAAAATGTCAGCACCAGCAACAACAAAGCGGCCAGCAGCAAGACTTTAAAGTGACTGGAACTTACCGCAGCTTCCGGCATCTCTAAAGACAGACTGGCGGTCAGGCTTCGCATACCGGTAAAAGGATCAAAGCCGAGTAATGGCGTATTGCCGGTGGCCATAATCAGGATCATGGTTTCCCCCAAAGCCCGGCCAAGCCCCAGCAATACAGCAGCCAAAATACCAGGAGCAGCCACCGGCAGCACCATGCTGCTCAGTGCCTGCCAACGGCTGGCGCCAAGCGCCAGAACCCCCTGGGCCAGTGATGGTGGCACTTGCGATACCACATCTTCGGTCAGGCTAAAAATACTCGGGATCACCGCCAGGCCCATGGCCATACCAATGATCAGCGCATTGCGCTGCTGATAATCGATGCCGCGTTCGCCGAGCCAGAGCAACAAAGAACCATCAAACCACCACTGCTCAAGCCAGGGGGTGCCAATGTAGGTAAGCCAGACAGCAAGCAGCAGCGGTATAAGCAGGACAAACCAGCCTGGCTGCTCAGCCTGTTGCTGGCGCTGTTGCCGCCAGCAGTACCAGACAGCGCTGCTCAGAAGCACCAGCGAAGGCACCAGCAGCAGCAACATGAAAAACAGCAGCAACTGTTGCTCCAGCCAGGGGGCCAACAGAAAAGCTGCAATAAAGCCCAGGATCACCGTTGGCATCGACTCCAGCATTTCCATGCTGGCCTTGACCCGATAGCGCCATCGCTCCGGCAAATAACAAGCAGTGTATACAGCGGCCAGGATCGCCAGCGGCGTGGCAAATAACATGGCGTACCATGCTGCCTTCAGGGTACCAATGGTTAACGGCACCAGCGATAACTTGGGACTGGCATCATCGGCCGCTGCGGCTGTTTGCCACACATAAGCCGGCTCACGACGCCCTTCATAATGCACTGGTAACCACAACTGAGTAAAAGACACAGACGGATGTTGCCACTGTATCTGATACCAGTTGCTGGTACCGGACTGCCAATCCAGCCGTAGCCACTGCCGATCATCGCTGAGCTGCAGGTGCTGCAACCTATCTGACGGCAAGCGAAGTTCAGCCAGCAAGCGGGCTGAGTCCACCTGATGCAGCTGCAACAGCCCGGGATGCAGGCTAAAAAAGCTGCTTGACGATACGGGGATCAAAGCCAGCAAAGGCGTGTCGCTTACTGAGATCCCAGGGCGGGCAATCAGTTGCTGATGCAATCGAAACCAGGATTGCACCTGAGCGGAACCATCGGCCAACAGCAAAGTACGACTGCCCGGCAGCAACACGGCATCGCTGAGCGGGGCCATCGTCAGTTGCTCGCGCAGCTGCAGCTGCCAGCTTTCATCCTGCTGCAGGTACCAGCGAATCGCGCCATCCCGCTGTAGCACCACTCGCTCTTGCAGGCCATTATCCAAATGCAGCTCGGCTTGCTGCCCGGTATCAGCCTGATACAGGCTATGCCATTCAGGTTCGGCATCTGGCGACGCTACAGGGCTGATGCTGCCGGCTTGAAACAAGGGCCAGACTTGCCAAATCAAAAACAGGAAAATAAAAGCGAAAGCCAGCAAAATACCATAGCCAACCAGAGTAACAGACCAACGGCTTATCTTGTCAAAGTAGTGCCTAGCTTGCATTTTGCTTCACTCCCAACTGTTGCAGTAACAACGAGCGTTGCTCAGTTGGCAAGGCTTCATAACCATGCTCCACCGCTAATTGTTGACCACTATCTGAGAGCACCATACGCAAAAAAGCCAGCTCCGCCATGCCGGCAGCTGTGTCAGGATGGTAGTTCAGATAAATATACAAGCTTCGTTGCAATTCGATGACGTCATGCTGTTCATTCAGCAACTGCAAACGCCGGACCGCCGTACTCTGATGGCGGGCTCCGGCAATACCAAGGCCATTTTCCGCCAAAGCGACCGCCTGGATCACCGCTGCTGCGCCAGGCAATTCGTGCAGCTCAGGCCGAAAATCACCATGACAGAGCAACTGCTGCTTTAGAAATCCATAGGTACCGGATGCTGAATTACGACCAAACAAGGCTACCGTACGCTGGCTAAGCGGGCCTGTCAGACCAAGATCCCGCCAGTAGCGCAAAGCTTTAGCCGACTGGCATTGTGGTTCCACTGAAAACAATTGCTCAAGCTCAGACAGCCGGATAGCTCGCAACGGATTGCTTCGATGGACAAACACGGCCAGGGTTTCCAATGCCACCGGGATGGCCAATGGCGGGTAGCCGTGTACCCGCTCGAACCGCTGCCGTTCGGTTGCCGTCATTAAACGGCTCATCGGCCCCAGGCTGGCCGTAGACTCAGTAAGAGCAACCGCCGCTGTGGCTGAACCACCAGCCTGGATCTGCACATTCAGCTCAGGATACTGCCGCATAAAATGCAGCGACCAGACCTGCATTAAACTGTTCAGGCTATCGGAGCCGGTGGTGGTGAGGTTGCCTCTCAAGGGCGTCGTTGTTTCATCGCCAGGCAAGGCTGCAGGACTTGCCTGCACAGCCAAGATCCAAACCCCAACGACCAGCGCCAGCATTCGATTGAACAAACACATCTCCTTACAAAAAGTCTCTGGCAGCAAGGTGGGAAAACAGGCGTCATAGTAGCACTGAACCCTATCGCAGCAAAAGCAGCTAGCAGCATCCGAAAAACAGAGCTGAAGCTGACCTGGAAAAATTTATCGCATTTAACTTTATTCCTACTGCTGGATGGCTACACTAAGTAACAGGAACCTTGTTCCCATAATAATGATTATTTAAACCGCCCCAACAGTCGTTAACAAAAGGAATCGCTATGAAGCAGTTAGTCCTGACCGTCATAGGACGCGATAAATCCGGCCTGGTAGAGCAGTTGGCTACTGTGGTCAATCAATACAAAGGCAACTGGATGGCCAGTAACCTAAGCCACTTAGCCGGTTACTTTGCCGGCATTGTGCAACTGGAAGTTGCTGAAGCCGATGTAGCCGAGCTGACCTCAGCTTTGAGTGCCATTACCGATCTGGATATTCATATTCACCATGGCATTGACAGCGATGGACAAAACAAACAGTTGCTAAGGTTCGTGATTACCGGTAATGATCGTCCAGGTATTGTCCGTGAGCTATCCTCAGTGATTAAACACAAAGGCACCAATATCATTCACTTTGAAAGCTCAAAGCAAAGTGCACCCAACTGGGGCTCGCCCTTGTTCAATGCTATTGCCACCGTCGAACTGGCACCAGGCTTAAGCAGGGACGAGGTCATAGCAGCGTTGGAAGCCATCGCCACCGATGTAGTGGTGGATGTAGAAATCGCGGACTAATATTTTTTACAGCGGCTACGGCCGCTTCATCCAATTGTCATAAAAATGCCATAGAGTAAATGCTTCAGCTGTCAGGAGTGCTGCTATGGAAAACCCACAAAGTGTCTCTGAAACCCTATCTGTCCCCATGATACCGCGCGAGCTAAGCTGGCTGTCTTTTAACGGCCGGGTATTGCAGGAAGCCGCCGATACCCGCAACCCGCCAATTGAGCGGCTGCGCTTTTTGGGGATCTACTCCAACAATATGGATGAGTTTTTCCGGGTACGGGTAGCCGATGTCAAGCGCCGGATCCTGCTAAAGAAATACCAGGCCAGCCCAGATGAAGATGCCGAGCAATTGCTGCAAGACATTCAACAAAAAGTGCTTGAGCAAGGCGAGCAATTCACCCAGATTTACAAAGATATTCAGTTGGAGATGCGCAAGCACAGCATTGAGCTGATTGATCATAACCGACTGACAGAGCCACAAATCGACTGGTTGCGTAACTATTTTCGCAGTGAAGTAAAAAAACACATTTCACCCATTATTCTTAGCAATGAAGAGCATCGGCTGGCCCGCTCACTGGAAGACAACACCACCTATTTGTTTGTCGAGATGAGTGGTCAGGGCAAGCCCGAGTACGCCATTGTGGAAGTACCAACCCGTGAACTGTCGCGCTTTGTCGAGCTGCCGCTGGAGCTGAATACCCGTAAGAAAAACGGCCATTACCGCCGTCAGTTGCTACTACTGGATGATATCCTGCTGCTGTGCCTGGCCGATTTATTCAGTGGTTTCTTTGAGTTTGAGCAGATCCAGGGCTACTCGCTGAAAATGACCCGCGATGCCGAGTACAACATCAGCGATACGCTGGATCAAAGCTTGCTGGATAAAATGTCCAAAGGGATCCGCCAACGCTTAAAATCGGAACCGGTGCGGCTGGTGTACGACAAAGAGATGCCGGAAGATATGCTGAAAGTGCTGCGCAAACAGCTCGGCACCAGCTCAATGGACTCGCTGATTGCCGGCGGTCGTTACCGCAATTTCAAGGATTTTATCGGCTTTCCAAACATGGGTCACCACAGCCTGGAGTTTGCGCCCTTACCGCCACTGCCAAGCCCGGAGTTTGAACAGCATGCCACCAGCTTCGATGCCATCCGCGCCAGCGATATCCTGCTGCATTACCCCTATCAGGATTTTGGTTACTTTACCGAGTGGATCCGTCAGGCTTCGTTCGATCCCAAAGTCAGCAGCATTAAACTGACCATGTACCGGGTGGCCAAAAACTCCCGGGTGATCAGTTCGCTGGTCGATGCGGTGCGCAATGGTAAGAAAGTGGTGGTAGTGGTAGAGCTGAAAGCGCGCTTTGATGAAGAAAACAACATCAACTGGTCCCGTAAAATGACCGAGGCCGGCATCCATGTGGTGTTTGGCCTGACTACACTGAAAATTCACTCCAAACTCTGTTTAATCACCCGGCTAGAGCGGGGTAAGGCCGTGCGTTATGCCCATATCGGCACCGGCAATTTCAATGAAAAAACCGCCCGTATCTACACCGATATGAGCTTGTTCAGCTGCCATCCGGAGCTGACAGCCGAAGTCGACCAGGTGTTCGAGTTTATTGAGTACAGCTACCGCCCTTACCAATTTAACCACTTGATTGTCTCACCAACCTGGAGCCGGCCACGGCTGATTGCCTTGATTGAGCGGGAAATTGGTTTCGCCACCTCGGGACGCAAAGCCGAGATTATTCTGAAAGTGAATAATCTGGTGGATAAGGAGATCATCGCGCTGCTGTATCAGGCCAGTCAGGCCGGGGTAAAAATCCGCATGATCATCCGCGGTATGTGCTCGCTGATCCCAGGTGTGCCTGGTCTTAGTCAGAACATTAAAGTGATCAGTGTGCTGGATCGTTTTCTTGAACACAGCCGGGTCTATGTCTTCCATAATGGCGGCGAAACCGAGGTGTATATTTCGTCTGCCGACTGGATGACCCGCAATATCGATCATCGGGTTGAGGTGGGTGTGCCGGTGTATGATTTACGCTTAAAGCAGCAAATCCTTGACATCCTGCACATCCAGCTAAAAGATAACGTCAAAGGCCGGCTGCTGGATGCCAGCCAAAGCAACAGCTATGTGAAGCGTGGTAATAAGCGCAACATCCGCTCACAACAAGCTACTTACGACTATCTGGCTGCCCTGCAGCAGGACCCCACAAGGATACCCGATTGAGTCAAACCGATACTTCAGTAACCAGCAGCGGCCTGATGGCCGCGGTGGATTTAGGCTCCAACAGCTTCCATCTGGTGATTGCCCGCGACTTGCATGGCGATTTGCAATTGTTGCACCGCGAAAAACAAAAAGTGCAGCTGGCCGAAGGCTTAAACAACGATCTCATCCTCAGTGAAGAAGCGATGGAGCGCGGTCTGTCGGTATTGCGGCAGTTTGCTGATACCTTATCCGGCATACCAGCCGATGCAGTGCGGGTCATCGCCACCTACACCCTGCGCCGGGCCAGCAACAGCCAGACTTTTTTACGCCGGGCCCGCAGCCTTTTCCCCTACCCGATTGAAATCATCTCCGGTCAGGAAGAAGCCCGTTACATTTATCAGGGCGTGGCGCACTTTGAACATGCTGCCGAGCACCGGCTGGTGATGGACATAGGCGGTGGCAGTACCGAGTTTGCACTCGGGCAGGGTTTTGAAGTGCTGCGCCTTAGTAGCCGCAATATGGGCTGTGTCAGTTACGGCAAAGAGTTTTTTGCCGGCGGCAAACTTTCGGCCAAACGCTTTTCCCGTGCTATTCTGCAGGCCGAGCAGGAGCTTGAGTCCATCGCCAGTGCCTTTAAAAAAACCGGCTGGCAGCAGGCACTTGGCACCTCCGGCTCGGTGAAAGTACTGCGCGATATTGTGCAGCAGCAGCTGCAAAGCGATGGGGTACTGCGTCTTAACGAACTGTTGCAATTAAAACAATTGTTGATTCAGGCAGGCCATATCCAGGCGCTGGAGCTGGCAGGTCTGAGTGATGATCGCAGAGCTCTGCTGGCACCGGCACTGTGCATTGCCATCGCTGCTTTTCAGATGCTGGATATTCAGGAAATGCAGTACTGCGAAGCGGCGCTGCGCGAAGGTGTGTTGAACGAAATGCGTCAGCGCCGTTATCAACAGGATATTCGCCAGAGCACCATTGCCAGTTTGCAACAACGTTATCAGGTGGATGTGCCGCACAGCGAGCGGCTGCAGCGCACCGCAACTGATTTACTGGCACAAGCCGCCAACAGCTGGCAAATCCCAGCCGAAGCCCAGCAGTTGCTGCTCTGGGCCTGCCAGGTGGTGGAAATTGGCCTGCAAATCAATTCATCCGGCATCCAAAAGCACTCGGCCTATATTTTGCAACATGCCAACCTGCCTGGTTTTAACCAGGAGCAACAGCAACTACTGGCCTTTTTGGTTCGTTACCACCGCAGCAAACTAAAGGGCCTGAGCCTGCCCACATTGTACCTCTACCCGCCGCATCAGTTGATGCGTCTGCTGGTGCTGCTGCGCCTTTGTGTACTGCTGAACCAAAAACGCCGCGATGACTGGTTGCCCACCCTTACTATTGAAGCCAGCGAGCATGCCCTCGCCCTTGACTTACCCGCCGACTGGTTACAGCTGCAGCCGCTGCTACAGGCCGATTTGCAGCAAGAGGCCAGTTGGCTGGCTAAGGCCGGCTTTCATTTTCAACCACCGCAGCAACCCGAGGAGCCTGATGATGCCTGATGGGGATCCCACAGCAACAGCGGCCATCGCGAGCAGACGTTGCCCCTGGCTCGATTGCAGCAAAGCAGATTATGTGGCTTACCATGATGACGAATGGGGAGTACCGCTGTTTGATGATCAAAAATTGTTTGAGTTTATTACGCTGGAGGCTGCTCAGGCCGGGTTGAGCTGGTATACGGTTTTGAAAAAGCGACCGCATTACCGTCAGGTCTTTGCCGGCTTTGCTGCCGAGCAAGTAGCGCGTTTTGACCAGCAGCAGATTGAGCAGTTGCTGCAGGACCCGGGCATTATCCGCAACCGCTTAAAGGTAGAAGCAGCGGTGAACAATGCCCGCTGTTTTTTGGCCATTCAGGAAGCCTTTGGCAGTTTTGCCGCTTACCAGTGGCGCTTTGTCGATGGCAGACCGCAGGTCAGCAACATCCGTGGGCCAGAGGATTACCGCGCTACCAGCAAAGCCTCCGATGCGATGAGCAAAGATTTAAAACAGCGTGGTTTTAAGTTTGTCGGCTCCACCATCATTTACGCCCATATGCAGGCCTGCGGTATGGTGAACGATCACAGCCTGAACTGCTTTCGCCGCCAGCAGATTATCGACAGCTATCCGGCGCTTGGGCTTGGCTAACCCAGCGTCAACGATACAAAAATACTGGTAAAACTTCCAGCAGACGATACCAGAAACAAACCTTTCGCAGTGTTTCTTTGGAAATCAGGAGCCCTTTATGATCGACGATATCCGCTGGAAGCAACGCCTACAAAACTGGAATCGGGCTTTGGCACAGCTGACCAAATTTATGCAGCGTGATGCGTTGAACGAACTGGAAGAGCAAGGGCTGATTCAAAGCTTTGAATACAACCATGAACTTGCCTGGAAGACCCAGAAAGACTTTTTGCAGGATCAGGGTTTTACTGAGTTATTCTGTTCAAAGAATGTGGCGAAAAAAGCCTTTGAAATAGGCCTGATTACCAACGGTGAACTGTGGCTGGATATGATAAAAAGCCGCAACCTGTCCTCACATACTTATAACGAAGCTGTTACCCGCCAAATTGTTGATGCCATCGTGTACCAGTACTATGCAGAACTGACTGAGCTAAACGCTAAAATGAACCAATTAGCGGAAAAAGATCAATGTTAACCGAGAAATCCGGCCTCTCGCCACGCACCATCGACGCCATTAAAACAGTTCTGGCGCAATTTCCTGCTGTCCGCTCTGCCGTTCTTTACGGCTCGCGCGCCAAGGGCACTTACCGGCCAGGCTCAGATATCGATCTTACATTACACACGACAGCTAACACGCCTGAAAATTTATTGCTTCAAGTCATATCCGCGCTGGACGAGCTGGATAGCCCTTACAGCTTTGATCTGTCGCTGTATCAGCATCTCGATAACGCGGCACTAAAAGAGCATATTCAGCGGGTGGGTATTGAGCTTTACAACGCCGCCAGCACAGCAGAAGTCAATTGTGAGGAACAGACCCACCGAGATGAAGTGGATCTTGACTATATCTTGAATTTGCTAAGCCAGTTGCAAACAAACCAGGCTAAAGCTGGTGCATCAGCCAGCAATGACAGCAATGACAGCAGCAAACAACAGCTACTTAGCCTGCTGGCGAAAGAGACGAAGTTAGGTAGTAAACGCGAGCTGATAGAAAAATTTATCGCCGACTATATGCCGGAATCATCACCGCAGCAGGATATCCGGGATAGCTTTACCGGCTTTTTGCAACAAGAAAAACGTGTCGCTATCCATCGCTTATGTAAGCGTGAGATGCTGGATACAGAAGCAGTGTCCCAACTCCTTGAACAGTACAGCTCTACCGGCAAAGCCCCATTGCCTGAACAGGTATTTGCTGCCCTGAGTTACCGGCCAAAATTACTTGAGCGAAAGCAAATTTACCAGCGCATACTGCATGATTTCAAAGGAATTATTCAACGCTTTGAAGGTATCCGGTAGCCAGTTAAATGTCATCCTCCGCCGCCAGGCTAAAAGAAAAACTACTGCCAGCACCGGGCTCACTGAAAATCAACAAGCGGCTGTTGTGGCGCGATAGCACGTGTTTCACAATGGCCAGCCCCAGGCCACTGCCGCCGGTGGCCCGGCTTCTGGCCTGATCCACCCGGTAAAAACGTTCGGTTAAGCGTTTGACATGCTTGGGGGCTATACCCTCACCATTATCATTGACTGAAAACACCGCCTTATTGTGCTGCCGCTGCCAGCTCACTTTGATCTCACCACCCGGCGGAGTGTACTTGATGGCATTGGTAATCAGGTTGGAAAAAGCTGAACGCAGCTCATCGGCACTGCCCTTGACCACCAACTGCTCGTCAATATGAAATTCAATACTATGCTGCTTGTCCCGGTTCAGCGACTGCGCTTCTTGCTCTAAGTAATGCAGCAGCTCCGGCACCTGCACCACCTGTTCGTGTTGCACCGGGCCTGAAGCCTCGATGCGTGATAAAGCCAACAATTGTTGCACCAGCGCCTGCATTCGTAGCGTTTGATCCAGCATCACCGGATGAATTTTTTGCCACATGGCTTCATCCGGCAATTGGCCGGGCTCCAACATTTCCAGATAGCCCTGCACTACGGTCAATGGGGTACGCAGTTCGTGCGAAACGTTGGCAACAAAGTCTTTGCGAATTTGCTCCAGCTGTTTCAGCTGGGTGATATCGCGCACAATCAACAGGTACTGATGGTCGCCATAAGGCACAAAACGGAACTCCAGCACCAGCTCCTGGGCGTGGTGAGCCGTCAGCACCAGGGCTTCTTTAAACTGCTGGCGATGCAGGTAATTTTGAAACTCTGGGTGGCGTACCAGGTTGTCGATCCGCTGCCCTTCGTCCTGCGGCCAACGCAAGCCAATTAACAACTGTGCCAATCGGTTGCACCATAAAATGGTCCACTCATCGGAGAGAAGCACGATGGCCTCGGGCAAGGCTTCGGCACCATCGCGAAACTGCCGAACGATGGCACGCATTTGCTTTTGCTTGTAGCGGGCTTTACGTTGCTGATAGTAAATACCATCGAAAATCTGCTGCCAGCTCCAGCGCCCTTCTGGCGGTGTCAGTTTGCGGTCACGCCACAGCCAGCGGTCCACTTTAAACAAATGCAGGTAATGCCAGCTTAAAAGCCCAAGAGCCGCCAGCAGCATGGCCTCAGTAGCCAGACTCCAGATGCTGCCAATCAGGGCAGAGAGCAGAAATAAGCAAGCGACCCGGAACAGGATCGCTCGTTTGGATAATAAAAGGCGCATGCGTGCTGCTTACCTGCCTTATTTTAAGGAGAAACGATAACCCGAACCGCGTACCGTCTGGATTAAACGATCATGACCAGCGGGAGAAATAGCTTTACGCAGCCGGCGGATATGAACATCCACGGTTCTGTCTTCCACATACACATTAGTGCCCCAGACATGATCCAGCAACTGCTCACGGCTGTATACCCGCTCAGGATGTGTCATAAAAAAGTGCAACAGGCGAAACTCAGTCGGCCCCATATCCAAGGCTTCTTCCTTCGCACTAACCCGGTGCGACACCGGATCCAGCTTTAAGCCCTGCACTTCAATCACATCATCCAGGCTGGTCGGTGAGACCCGGCGGATCACCGCTTTAATCCTCGCCATTAGCTCTTTTGGCGAAAATGGCTTGGTGACGTAATCATCAGCACCGACTTCCAACCCTTTGACCTTGTCTTCTTCTTCCCCACGGGCGGTGATCATAATAATAGGAATTTGCCGGGTTAATTCGTGTTGCTTCATTTTTTTTGCAATCTGAATACCACTGCCACCTGGCAGCATCCAGTCCAGCAACACCAGATCGGGATAGGGCTCTATCAAGGAGTCCATCGCCTGATCGACATCTTCTGCTGTAGCTGTCTGATAACCATTTTGTTCCAGCACGAAACACAGCATATCGCGGATTGGTGCTTCATCTTCTACCACCAGTACACGTCGTGACATAGCCTTTCCTATCTGCTAACTATCTGAGTACAGACATTATCTCCCGCAATTATGACAGATTTATGAAAAAAACCGAGCAAGTTAAGAGTTTGACTGAAAAATACATATAACAACAACATCTAAGAAACAAAAAAGGCCCTCATCAAGAGGGCCAAAACAGGGTAACACAGGGAAAAATCAAACTTAGAAGTTGTAAATCATACCCAACGAGAAACCTGCGCTGTTTTCACCGGCAATAGGTGTCAAGCGAGTATCACGACCGCCGCTGGCGATGGTGAAAGCAGCCGCATCATCGTTCGAGGTTAAGCCATAGACCGCGTACATGGTCAGGGCACGACCGAAGTTGCGATCAACACCAACCGCAATCATGTTGGCACCGGAATCAGCTAAATCATTTTTTCCGGCCTGATAGAACTGACCACGCAGGGTGTAATCTTCAATTTTGTAGCTGGCACCCACACCCCAGACATTGCGATTGCCATTTTCCAGGTTACGCGCTGCTTGATAAAGCGCTGCAACTTTGAACTCTTTGCTGACGTCGTAGCTCACACCCAAGCGCAGTGCATTCGGGTTATCACCAGCGGCATTTTCATAGCTTTCGTAAGCGGCCGCTGCGTACAAGCCATTGGCGTTGTAGGTTAGTGAGGTGCTGTACGACTCGCGTTCATTCTCTACGGTGGAACCGGTGTTGTTGTGTGGCGTGTATTGTAAGTCAAAAGTAAAGCCGTTCATGGCCGGGCTGCGGTAATGCACGCCATTGCGGAAACGATTGTCGAAGTTCGCGCCGGCAGCACCGGTGGGTACGTTGGTAATGTTACGAGCATCACCAACACGGTCACCAAACATATCGGTACGGCCGCGAACCACTTTCAGTGGGGTGTCGAAGAAACCAACACGCACCAAGCCGAAGTCACCGCGCAAACCCAAGAATGAGTCACGAGTCGCGAAACTGCCATTGCCTTCGTCGAAGCGAATGTTTTGTTCTAACTGCATCACCGCCGTCAAGCCTTCAGCGACTTCGGTGCTGGCAGCAAAACGCAACCGGCTGGAGTTGCTGGACACATTCAATCCACTGTCCACGCCATTGTCTAAGTGATCCAGCGACAAATGTGCCCGACCAGAAATTTTGACATTAATATCACTGGCCATCGCAGGCATTGCAAAGGCAGAAACGACAGCGGCAGCGAGTAAAGATGTTTTGATGGTTTTCATTCGGAACTCTCCAGACCTTATTATGGGTGTCTACTTGTGTTTGCTGGCGCTATTATCAAAGCTGGAGATGACACTAAAATGTCTTTTCAATGACAGTTTAATGACAAAAGGACCCAAAGGTCCTTTTGTTGCAGAAAGCTGGCAGAGCAGCCAACTTTAGGTACGGCCGTTATCGACCACGGCTTCCACTTCTTCTTCAGTTAAATGGCTGACGTTCTGGCCTTTGGCAATAAAAATGCTGAACTCACAGATGTTCTGGGCGTGATCACCGATCCGTTCCAGCGCCCGGGCTACCCAAATCAAGTGCAAGCCGCGGGTGATTTGGCGGGTATCTTCCAGCATGTAGGTCAGGTTATGGCGTAAAATGCGACCATAATCGTGATCGATAAGTTTATCTTGTTTCAACACCGCCAGGGCAAGTGCCGCATCCATTTCTTTGAATGACTGCAACGACTGCTGCAACATCTGCAACACCTTATCGCCCATCATTTCAATGTCTTCCAGCTGCGCTTCGGTCGGACGTTGGCAGTCTTCATCCAGTAGCTGCTTCGCAATGTGCTCGGCCTGGTCACCGATGCGTTCGACGTCGTTGATGCTTTTTAGCACCCCGACAATTAAACGCAAATCACGGGCCGCTGGCTGGCGGCGGGCTATGATTTCCAGGCAGTGTTCTTCGATGCCAATTTCATGCGTATTGACGGTGCGATCGGTCTGAATCACCTGCAGAGCTAAATCGCGATCGCCTTTGATAAAGGCTTTAATGGCATCGCGCAGCTGCTGCTCTACCAAGGCGCCCATGGTCAGCAGGCGGTCGACCGCTTCGTTCAATTCATCGTCGTACGACTGAGAGTAATGTCCGGTAATTTTATTCATCATCAATGTCCTCTGATCCCGCCTGCTTAGCCGTAACGGCCGGTAATGTAGTCTTCAGTCCGCTTGTTTTGCGGGTTGGTAAAGACCTCGTTGGTCGGCCCTACTTCCACCAGTTCTCCCAGATGGAAAAAGGCGGTGCGATCCGACACCCGGGCCGCCTGCTGCATATTGTGCGTGACCATTACTATGGTGAAATTGGTTTTCAGCTCATCGATCAGCTCTTCAATAATCGAAGTGGCGATGGGATCCAGCGCCGAACAGGGCTCATCCATCAGAATGACTTCCGGGCTGACCGCTATGGTACGGGCAATGCACAGCCGCTGTTGCTGACCACCGGATAAACCGGTACCTGGCTGTGCTAACCGATCTTTTACTTCATTCCACAGGCCGGCTTTACGCAAGCTGGATTCAACAATGTCATCGAGATCGGATTTTTTGCTCGCCAGACCATGCAATTTCGGGCCATAGGCGATGTTGTCGTAAATCGATTTTGGGAACGGGTTTGGCTTTTGAAACACCATGCCGACCTGAGCACGCAGCTGCACCACGTCCAACCGTGGGTCATACATGTTCTGGCCATCCAGTTCAATCAGGCCGGTTACCCGGCAACTGTCGATGGTGTCGTTCATCCGGTTCAGGCAGCGCAAAAAGGTCGACTTGCCGCAGCCGGATGGGCCGATAAAGGCCAATACCTCGTTTTTCGCAACGTCCATGTCGATGCCTTTGATGGCTTCGCTCGCGCCATAAAAGACTTTGACATCGCGGGCTTTCATCTTCAATTCGGTTTGTGCATTCATCGCCGGGCCTGCTGTTAAGTTCGGTTGTTCTGTAAGTACGCTTGCATTGCGTTGATCTGTCATATCGCGTGTCATGGTTACCACCGCCGTTCAAATTTTTTCCGTAGCCAGATGGCAAGGCCATTCAGACTGATCATCATGGTCAGCAGCACGATAATGGCGGCTGAGGTTCGGGCTTCAAAGAAGTTACGCAATTCATTGCCCTGCCAGAGGAAAATCTGTACCGGCAAGGCAGTTGACTGCTCAAAAGGAGTAGCCGGCACACTGGCCACGAAGGATTTCATACCAATCAGCAGCAGCGGTGCAGCCTCACCCAGCGCCTGGGCAACCCCCAGGATCGACGCCGTCAAAATGCCGGGGATGGCCAGCGGCAGCACATGATGGAAAATGGTCTGCATCTTGGACGCGCCCAGGCCAAGCGCCGCCTGGCGGATCGAAGGAGGAATGGCTTTCAGCGTTGAGCGGGTGGCAATAATCACCGTCGGCAATGTCATCAGGGACAGCACCAAACCACCCACCACAGGCGCTGACATTGGCAAATTAAACCAGCCAATAAAGACCGCAGCCCCCAACAAACCAAAGACGATGGAAGGCACTGCCGCCAGGTTGTTGATGTTCACTTCCACCAAATCAGTGATTTTGTTGCGCGGCGCAAACTCCTCCAGGTAGATGGCTGCTGCCACGCCCATCGGCACAGCCAACAGCATCACAATCAGCATCATAAAGAGTGAGCCCATAAAAGCGCCGGCCAAACCGGCCGAGGCCAGTGAACTACGCGAGTCCGGGTTCATAAAAAGGGCAAAGCTGAAGCGGTTTTGAATCACGCCGGAGGCATAAAGCTCATCGGCCCACTGTCGCACTATCGGAGCCAGCTGCTGCTGATGATCCGGCAAGCTGCGATCAATGTTGCCTTTGAGCCAAACATCGACGTTGGCATCGGTCAACAAATTAAGCCGCTTGGTCTGGCCAATGATGGACGGGTCGTCAATCACCATATCGCGCAGCGCAAAACGCTCGCCGGAAGTCACCATACGAAGCACCTGCCGGCGGTGCTGGTCGGCATCCGGCAGTACCTGCATCAAGGCATCGGAAATAATGCGGTTGAAGTTGATCATGCCCACTTCACTGCGCCAGGCCAGATCGCGCTCACGGAAAGCATTGTCGCTCTCGCCACGCTGCTGCACCGGCTTGTCGCTGATTTGGATAATGGCCGGATCAAAATGAATGTCCAGCGTGATGCTGGCCTGCCAAAATGCCGGTAAGCCTTTGGAAAAAATATTGATAAATAGCAGCGCTACCAATGCCAGGCTGATCATCACAGCCGTTAAACCGGTAAAGCGGAACATGGTTTCCTGCCGGTGCCGGCGCGCCAGCGAAGCCGCTACTTTTTGCTGCACAGCACTTTTTGCTGGCTGTGCCGGAGCCTTTTCAGTCAAAGTCGTCATGGCTTACTCGTACTGTTCACGGTATTTACGGACAATCACCAGGGCTACCACATTCAGCAGCAGGGTGATCACGAACAAGGTTAAGCCCAGCGCAAAGGCCACCAGCGACTGCGGGCTGGAGAAATCGTTGTCGCCGGTTAACTGGTTAACAATGGTCACGGTCATGGTGGAGACCGCTTCAAACGGATTGGCGGTTAATGAAGGGCTATTGCCTGCCGCCAACACCACAATCATGGTCTCGCCAATCGCCCGACTGGCTGCCAGCAAAATGGCACCAACAATGCCCGGCAAAGCCGCCGGCAATACCACCTTACGGATGGTTTCCGATTTGGTCGCGCCAAGACCCAGGGAGCCATCACGCAAGGATTTCGGTACCTGGGTGATAATGTCATCCGACAGCGACGAGATAAAAGGGATGATCATAATGCCCATCACCACCCCAGCGGTCAGTGCTGAAGTGGCGCGGATATCGAGCCCCAGTGTCTCGCCCATCTCAGATAAAAATGGCCCGACCGTAACCAGCGCAAAGAAGCCGTAGACAATGGTCGGAATACCAGCCAGCACTTCGATAATCGGCTTGGCGGTGGCGCGTAGCTTGGGTGATGCATACTCCGCCAGGTAAATCGCTGCCAACAGCCCCAACGGAATCGCCACCAGCATAGCAATGCAGGCAATCATAAAGGTACCAGCCAGCAGCGGCAGCATACCAAAGCTGCCCTGATCGCCGGTCAAGGAACCTTCCCCTACCCCTGAGGTAGAAAAACGCGGGTTCCAGGTGGTGCCAAAGAAAAAGTCCATCGGGCTGACAAAAGAGAAGAAGCGCAGCGACTCACCCACCATTGACAGCACAATGCCGATGGTAGTCAGAATGGCCACGGTCGAACACAGCACCAAAGCGGTTTTCACCACTTTCTCAATCTGGTTGCGCGCCCGGTGCAGCGGTGTAATGGTGCGGTAGCTGTACAACATACCGGCCGTCGCCACCGCCGCCATCAGCGCCAGCATCAGGCCATTGCTGAGCTGACGGGTATCGCGTAAAAAGGCTGCTGCCTGCAATTCCCAGTCGGCCGCTTCACTGACTACGCCAAAGTTGGCCGCAAGATTACCGATGCGGCGCAATGCTACCCGCAGCTCTTGTGGATCCTGGGTGATGGCGTCCGGTAATTGCGCCGTTAGCAGTTGCTGAATGGCCCAGGGCGAGCCCCAGCTCCACAGCAAAAAGACGAAAAAGGCCGGTAAAACCGCCCAAAGCCCCACCATCATGCCGTAATGATGCGGCCTGGAATGCATTCTCTGGGTAGGGTGTTGTCCGGCAACCTGTCGGGTTCTTACCAGACCTAGCTGATAGGCGATGGCCATTAAGGCCAACAGCGCCATCATCAGGGTGAGATTACTCATGCGAGCTCCATGTTACAGCAACAAATTTCAGCTGCAGGCAGTGTAAAAGATGAAGATGACAGAAATATGACAAAGCCACCTGCAAGAGGTGGCTTTGTGGCTATCTAAATAAAGGCTCTTATTGTGCTTTTAAAGCAGTACGGCTGCGGATGGTTTGCTGCACTTCGGCACGCTCATTGTCCGCCAATGGGATCAGACCGGCTTCTTCCAGCGGGCTGCCAAAACCAGCGTTGCCTTCAGACACGAAGAATTCAGCAAATTCCTGCAGACCTGGGATCACACCGATGTGCTCGCCTTTGACGTAGAAGAAAAGTGGGCGTGAAACCGGGTAAGTGCCAGCGATGATGTTGTCGATGGTGGGTACTACGCCAGATACCGTTGCGACCTTGATACGGTCACGGTTTGACTCGTAGAAGCTCAGACCAAAAACACCGATGGCATCACGCTGTGCTTGCAAACGGGCCAGAGTTTCGGTGTAGTCACCGGCGATTTCGATGATACGACCATCGGTACGCATCGCCAGACAGAAGTTGTTACGCTCTGAACGGTCCATCGACTGCACTTCAGAGAAGGTGTTGCAGCCAGCCAGGATCACGTTTTCTTCGTACACTTCACGGGTACCGTGGTTGGAGCCCGGGATGGCCAGAATGATTTCCTGATTTGGCAGCGAGCTGTCAATCTGGTTCCAACGGGTGTAAGGGTTGGCAACCATACGGCCATTTTGTGGCACTTGCGCCGCTTGCGCCAGGAAGACATGCTCAGGCTTCAAGTGGAAGTCGCCGGCATCAATGCGTGAGGCAAAAACGATACCGTCGTAACCGATTTTCACTTCAATCACCTGGTTCACGCCGTTCTGATGGCAGTTGGCCAGCTCGTTCGGGCGGATTGGACGTGATGAGTTTGCCACGTCGATGGTATTGGCACCCACGCCCTGACAGAACTGACGCAGACCACCGCCTGAGCCGCCAGAGCCAACCACAGGGGTACGGAACTGGGCGAAGTTGTTGCCGAACTCTTCCGCAGCAATGGAAGAAAATGGCAGTACTGTAGAGGAACCAGCTACCTGAATGGTATCGCGGGCCGCCTGAACATTAAAAGCTAAAGTTAACGCAGCAGCAGTCAGAGCTACCTTGGTCAGTTGATTCAGTTTCATCGTTATTTCCTCGTCGGTCAATTTGGTTGTAAGTTGACGTTGCACAGTCTGCATTGGCAATATGTCAGGAATATGACAATGCCATTTTTTTCACGCTTTAAATTTCTGCCAACCGACCGCCAATTGTTCAACCAACTGAGCCAGTATGACCTTTTAATGACAGTGATTGCCCCTGTCATCAAACTGTCATTTGACATTCGAATTTTCATATATATGATTCAGTGCATATTCAACCTGAGGATTTGCGTATGCACCAGCGCCCCAGCATCATTTTTATTTGCACCGAAAACTCTGCCCGTTCGCAACTGGCTGAAGCTTATTTTCGAGCCCAGGCCGGTGATCGCTTTCAGGTATACAGTGCAGGAACACAACCAGGTACCATCGACTCGAGAGTGTTCACAACGTTGCAGGCACGCGATATTTCCAGTGAAGGGCTGCGCAGCAAATCTTTAGCCGAATACCGCGGACAGCAATTTGATTACGCCGTACTGCTGTGTGATAAAGCCCGGCAAGAGTGTGTGCATCAATTGCAGGCCAAGGAAGTCCTTAGCTGGGATTTTGAAGATCCAAAGCCGAAAAAGGGCCAAAAGCCTTTTGATGTTGCGCTCAACGAGCTGTCGGAACGGATAAAATTTTTCCTGCTGTTTCAGCAGGCCCCATCAGCCTGAGGTATCTGCATGCATGCTTTACAACTGTTTAAAGCGCTGTCTGACGATACCCGTCTGCGCATTGTGCTGTTGATCCTGCAGGAGCAAGAACTCTGTGTCTGTGAACTAACCTGTGCACTGGATTTACCGCAACCAAAAATTTCACGGCATCTGGCGCTGCTGCGCCAGATGGAACTGCTAACCGACCGGCGTCAGGGCCAGTGGGTTTATTACCGTTTGTCTGAAACGCTACCAAACTGGGTAACACAAGTACTGCATACCACCCTGCAACAACAGGACTACCTGCACCCTACCCTGCAACGACTCAATAAAATGGGTTCACGACCAGAGCGAACAAACCAATGCTGTTAATGCTAGACCATCAGGGAGCGACCAATGGGTAGCTTTGAACGTTATCTATCGGTTTGGGTTGGTCTCTGCATCCTTGCAGGCGTGCTGCTGGGTAATCTGGTCCCATCGATGTTTGCTGGCATTGCCAGCCTTGAAATTGCCAATGTTAATCTGGTGGTGGGTGTCTTTATCTGGGTGATGATTTACCCGATGATGGTGCAAATTGATTTTGCTTCCATCAAAGATGTCGGCAAAAAGCCCAAAGGTCTGGTGCTAACGCTGGTGATGAACTGGCTGATCAAACCCTTTACCATGGCAGCGCTTGGCTGGTTGTTTTTCAAAGTCTTTTTTGCCGGCTGGGTGGATCCACAATCAGCCAATGAATACATTGCTGGCATGATTTTACTGGGTGTAGCGCCTTGTACTGCTATGGTCTTTGTCTGGAGCCAGCTGACCAAAGGCGATGCCAACTACACGCTGGTACAGGTGTCGGTGAACGACATCATTATGGTGTTTGCTTTTGCCCCGCTGGCCGCCTTGCTGCTGGGTGTTAGTGATATTCATGTGCCCTGGCAAACCTTATTCATATCGGTTGGCTTGTATGTCGTATTACCACTGATTGCTGGCGTTCTGACCCGGCGCTATTTAGAGCAAACGGGCAAGCCCCAGCAGCTGCAGCAATTTTTAGCCCGCTTAAAGCCCTGGTCAATGATTGGCTTGCTGGCAACCGTGGTCTTGTTGTTTGGTTTTCAGGCGCAGACCATTTTCAGCCAACCCATGATCATCGGCCTGATTGCCATCCCACTGTTGCTGCAAACCTATGGCATCTTTGCCATCGCCTATGGCGCTGCCAAGTGGCTGAAGCTACCGCACAATGTAGCCGCACCGGCCTGCATGATCAGCACCTCCAATTTTTTTGAACTGGCCGTCGCGGTTGCCATCTCATTGTTTGGGCTGCACTCCGGTGCCGCACTGGCCACTGTGGTGGGCGTATTGGTTGAAGTACCAGTGATGTTATCGCTGGTGTATTTTGCCAATAAAACCCGACACTGGTTTCCCAAAGCTGAATCTTCCACCGAATCTAAGGAATCATCATGACCATCAAAGTAGGTATTAACGGTTTTGGCCGGATTGGCCGTCTAGCACTGCGCGCAGCCTTCGACTGGCCTGAGTTTGAATTTGTCCGCATTAATGACCCGGCCGCCGATGCCGCTACCTATGCCCACCTGCTGAACTTTGACTCCGTGCACGGCATTTGGCAGCACAATACCACTACCGATGGCGAAGCCATGCTGATCAATGGGCAACGCATTGCCGTCAGCAGCAACAAAGCCATCAGCGATACCGATTGGTCAGATTGCGATCTGGTGATTGAAGCGTCTGGCAAAATGAAAACCCTTGCTGCGCTACAGGCTTATCTGGATCAGGGCGTCAAACGCGTGGTGGTCAGTGCACCTGTGAAAGAAGCCGGGGCATTGAATGTGGTAATGGGCGTCAATCATCAATTATTCGACCCAGCTAAACATCGTATTGTCACGGCTGCATCCTGTACCACTAACTGCCTGGCTCCGGTGGTAAAAGTGATCCATCAATCGCTGGGCATTAAGCATGGGTCCATCACCACCATCCATGATTTAACCAATACCCAAAGCATTATGGATACACCGCACAAAGATCTGCGCCGCGCCCGCGCCTGTGGCAGCAGCCTGATCCCAACCACCACCGGCTCGGCTACGGCCATTATCGAGATTTTCCCCGAGTTAAAAGGTCGCTTAAACGGCCATGCGGTGCGGGTGCCACTGACCAATGCCTCCTTAACCGACTGCGTGTTTGAAGTGGAGCGTGCCACCACAGCCGAGGAAGTCAACCAGTTGCTAAAAGCGGCCGCCGCAGGCGAGCTAAAGGACATTCTGGGCTACGAAGAGCGGCCATTGGTATCCATTGATTACAAAACCGATCCGCGCTCCAGCATCATTGATGCCTTATCCACCATGGTGATTAACGGCACCCAGGTGAAGATCTACGCCTGGTACGACAATGAATGGGGCTACGCCAACCGCACGGTAGAGCTGGCCAAAATGGTTGGCCTGAGCGATCAGGCCAACAGCAAGGTCGGAGCCTGATACCATGCTGAGCCAGCTTAGCCCACACATTCGCCAGTATTTGGTGGTCACCGGTAACTATTGGGCCTTTACCCTGACCGATGGCGCTTTGCGCATGCTGGTGGTGCTGTATTTTTACAGCCTGGGCTATGATGGTCTCAGCATTGCCATGTTGTTTTTGTTTTACGAGTTTTTCGGCGTGGTCACCAATCTGGTAGGCGGCTGGCTGGGCGCCCGCATTGGCCTGAACAAAACCATGAACATCGGCCTTTTGCTGCAAATCCTGGCGTTGTCGATGCTGCTGGTACCTGCCGAGTACCTGCTGGTGCCCTGGGTGATGGCGGCGCAGGCATTGTCGGGCATAGCCAAAGATCTGAACAAGATGAGTGCCAAAAGCAGCATCAAGTTGCTGGTGGCCGATGCCGAGCAAAGCACCCTATACAAGTGGGTGGCCATTTTAACCGGCTCGAAAAATGCGCTGAAAGGCGTCGGCTTTTTTATCGGTGGTTTGCTGCTGGCGCTGATTGGCTTTTGGTGGGCCATTTTTACCATGGCCGCCCTACTCAGCCTGATCTGGTTGCTCAGCATCAAACTGCTGAAACGCGACCTTGGCAAAAGCAAAGCCAAACCCAAGTTTCGTGACATGCTGTCGAAAAGCCGTGCCATCAACCTGCTGTCGGCTGCCCGGATGTGTTTGTTCGCAGCACGGGATGTCTGGTTTGTGGTGGCGCTGCCGCTGTTTTTGGCCAGTCAGTTTGACTGGGATCACTGGCAGGTCGGTGGCTTTTTAGCGCTCTGGGTGATTGGCTATGGTTTTGTGCAAAGCCAGGCACCACACCTGACCGGCAAAGCCAACAACCGCACGCCGGATGGCAAGCAAGCGGTGCTCTGGGCGCTGCTGCTGTGCGGTCTGCCAGCTGCCATTGCCCTTAGCATTGAACTGAACTGGCAGGTCGGCCCGATGCTGATTGGCGGCCTGCTGCTGTTTGGCGCTGTATTTGCCATCAACTCCTCCTTGCACAGCTATTTAATTGTCAGCTACGCCGGCCGTGATGGCGTCTCGCTCGATGTCGGCTTTTACTACATGGCCAATGCCATGGGCCGTTTAATCGGTACTGTGTTATCCGGCTGGCTCTACCTGCACGCGGGCCTTGAGGCCTGTCTCTGGGTGTCCAGCGCATTCTTAGTCGCCACGGTGTTGATTTCGCTGGCGCTGCCGAAGCACCACAGCGCATTATCCTCAGGCTAACCCCGCATCAATTGATGCCGATACAAGGCCCGTACCAGATCCTGCTTGCAGTGCAGCACCAAGAGTACATAAAGATGCTCGCCTTGTTGGCGATACAGCAACCGGTGGTCCTGATCCAGCCGCTCGCGCAGCATCAGGCCATAATCGGCCAGCAGGGGGTTAAAGCGATAACGATCCGGGGCGGCTAAAATGGCCTCTACATTCTGCTGCAAATACGCATCCACCCAGGTGGCAGCGGCCTCAGGGCCTTTAAATTCTGCCTGCCAGGATTCGATATCCTGCAAACAGCGCAGGGCTGTGCGGGTAAACTGCAGTTGCATGCTAGCGCCTGGCCGCGCGCAGCTGTTGTAAGGCTTGCTCCGGGCTAAAGGTTTCCCCCTGCCGGATATCCTGCTCCGCCATCATAGCTAAGCGCAGCAGCGCCATTGCCTGTCGTTCACGTTCTTGTGCGGCCAACTCTTCAGCGCGCTCAGCGGCCGTCTGGATAAACAGCTCCGCCACGCCATTGCGCGTCACGTAGCAGCCACCACGAAAGGTATCCGGCGCCCCCAACGCTTCACGCGCACTTTTTTGCGACATGGTGTTGGCGCTGTACTTTGCGGTTGTTTCACTCACCTGGGAACCCTCATGCTGTTACTGATAGTAAGCTTAATGCAACCAGCAACAAGGATCAAATTAAGGACAAATTTTACCCCTTGCTATTCGCCGATGAGCGACTAAAATACTGTATATATGAACAGTTACTTTGGTGAGCAATCGGATGGCAGCGGCAAGCTTTCGCAGTGAACAAGGGTTGGAGTGGCTGGGCGCACCCGATGCTGCCAGCGGCCGCGCCTTGCCGATGTACTTAAATACGGTAGCGGCAGGTTTTCCTTCGCCGGCGCAGGATTATCTGGAAGGCTGTCTGGATCTGCATGAGCTGTTGATCCGCCACCCCACAGCGACCTTTTTTGTCCGCGTCCGGGGCGATTCAATGCGCGGTGCTGCTATTTTTGATGGCGATATCTTACTGGTCGACCGCGCTTTGCAGGCGCAGCATCAGGATATTGTCATTGCCAGCGTCAATGGCGATATGACGGTCAAACGCTTGTTGCTCAAACCCGAACCCATGCTGCAGGCCGCCAACCCCAAGTACCCACCGATCCGGCTGGACGATGGCCTGGATTTTGAAGTGTTCGGCGTGGTCAGCAGCGTTATTCATCAACTAAAACGCTAACCGATGCCGGTATCTATCAATACAACACGCAGCTTTGCGCTGGTCGACTGCAACAACTTTTACGCTTCCTGTGAGCGACTGTTCCGGCCGGATTTAAAGCAGCGGCCACTGGTAGTACTATCCAATAATGATGGCTGCATTATTGCCCGCTGCGCGCTGGCCAAGCAGCTTGCTATCCCGATGGGCGCGCCCTTTCATCAGGTCAAAGCCCTGTTAAAACAGCAGCAGGTGGCGGTGTTTTCATCCAACTACGCGCTTTATGGCGATCTGTCGAGCCGGGTGATGCAAACCCTGGAACAACTGGCCCCCAAAGTGGAGATTTACTCCATCGATGAGGCTTTTCTGGAGCTATCTGGCCTCGATTTTTGCCAGAACCTGCATGACTTCGGCCAGCACATCCGTACCACCATCAAACAGCAATTGGGCTTGCCGGTTTGTGTCGGCATCGGCCCCAGCAAAACCCTGGCCAAGCTGGCCAATTACGCCGCCAAGAAATACCCGCAGTTTGAGGGGGTGCTGGACCTGACTGAACCGCATAAGCGACTGCATATTCTGGCCAGAACGCCGGTGCATGAAGTTTGGGGTGTTGGCCGCAAGCTGGCCGAACGACTGCAGGCCATGAATATTGATACCGCCCTGCAGCTGGCACGGGCCTGCCCACAACAAATGCGCAAGAAATTCTCGGTGGTGCTGGCCCGCACCGTCAATGAGCTGAACGGCCTTGCCTGTTTGGCGCTGGATGAGGTGCAAGAGCCCAAACAGCAGATTATCAGCAGCCGCAGCTTTGGCCAGCGTGTTACCGACAAAGGGGCCATGCAGCAGGCGATTACACTGTACCTCAGCCGGGCTGCCGAAAAGCTGCGGGCCCAACAAAGCCTGGCGCGTCGGCTCAGTCTCTTTATTCGCAGCAGTCGCTTTGAGCAAAAATCACCCTTTTTCGGTGATCAGGCCAGCCTGGAACTGGCTACCCCCAGCAGCGACAGCCGGGTATTGCAACAGGCGGCGATGCAGCTGCTGGACCAAGTCTGGCGCCAGGGCCCGGCCTATGCCAAGGCGGGTATAGTGCTAAGCGATCTCTGCGCCATGCAAGGGCTGCAAACCCAGCTATTTGCACCGCCTCCTTCGGAGCGCAGCCAACGCTTAATGGCCGCCATCGACCAACTGAACCAAAAACACCGCGGCAGCGTATTTATCGCGCGTCAAGGCAAAGACGGTGACTGGCAAATGCAACGTCGCTTTCTATCCCCTGCTTACACCACCCGCTGGGATCAGCTGCCCGAAGTGCGCTAAATTTTGTTTTGCATTCAGAGTAGCTGCTACACTCATTGAAGATAACTAACCTACTTATTCATGCTTCAAGCTGTCAGGAGCTTTTTATGCCCAAGTTTCGTCAACAAGCGTTCCAAATCGCGCTCTACGTCAACTGCGGTTTGCTATTGCTAGCCTTTCTACTGGCTTTTTTGCACAACACCTGGTTGTTGGCTTTACTTATCGGCGTACCCGCTGTGGCCATTCCCTTTTGGTTACAACAAAGCCTGGGCGATCATCCGTTATCCCGCATCAGCTACGGCATCAGCTTTATGCTGTTTTGTGCGCTGCATATTCAGCAGAGCATTGGCATGACCGAAGTGCACTTTGGTATTTTTGTACTGCTGGCCGTGCTGATTGCCTTTCGGGATTGGCTGGTGATTCTGGTAGCAGCAGGCGTCATCGCCGTGCATCATTTGCTGTTTATGTGGTTGCAAAGTAGTGGTCAGCCGATCTATCTGGTACCGGATTCAGATGCAACCTTCACCATCGTGATGATCCACGCTGCTTACGTGGTGGTCGAAGCCGTTGTCTTGATGTTGATTTGCCGCTACAGCTACAAAGAAGCTCAAATTGGTCAGTTCTTTATGACCAGCTCGCAGCAGATGCTCAATACCGATGGGCAAATTGTTTTGAGCACCCCGGCACCGGCGGTTAACTCAAGGTTGGTCGGACGATTTATCAAAGTGGTTAGCACCATTGAACAAACCGTAGGCACTATAGATAAAGTAGCAAAACAGCTGGATCAAGAGTCCGATGAGTTATTGCAGCAAGGCTGTTCGCTGGCCGATCGGATGACACAAAAGATGAAAGAAGTTGAGCGTATCGCTTCCGCCACCGAGCAAATGTCGGCCAGTATTCAGGAGCTGGCTGAACTGGCTAATCAGGTGGTATCCCTGGCACATGACTCGGATCAGGCGGCAGGCTCAGGCCAGGCGTCCATTACCACCACCATAGAAACCATACAGGCGCTGGCTGATAACCTGGTAGCTTCCCGCCAAAAAGTGCATGGCATGGCAGAGTCCACCCAGGAGATTAAAGGGGTACTGGATGTAATCCAGGGCATTGCCGAGCAAACCAACCTGCTAGCGCTCAATGCCGCCATAGAGGCTGCCCGTGCTGGCGAACAAGGTCGTGGTTTTGCCGTGGTCGCCGACGAAGTGCGCACCCTGGCATCCAGAACTAATAGCTCGGCCGGTGAAATCAAAGGCATGATTGAGCGGATGGTGCAAAGCAGCCAGCAATCGGTTGAGGCGGTCGATCAATGTCTGAACCAACTGGAGCAAACCAAAGCAAGTGCCAGTGACAGTGGTGAACAACTACGTGCCATCTTGCAGCAGGTGCAAAGTGTGCTTCAATCGGCAGAGATCATGTCGACCACCTTAAGCCAGCAAGGTCAGGCCAGCCAGGAAATTGCCGAGTCGGCGCAGGAATTAAGCTCCATGGCGATTGAGCAGCAACAACAGGGTCAAGCTGTAGTCGATGTGGCCCAAGGCGTAAAATCCGCCTCCGATACCCTGGCCATTGAAATGAAACGGTTTAGTCATTGAGATGAAAGTTGCATTGAGTTCGCTGATGCTACTAGGCTGGTTGCTGCTAAGTGGTTACCTGCTGTGGCAGGATCAGCATAGTGTGGTAGGCGTTTTTGATCCGGAGCAGCGCTGGCAGCAACAAGACACAGAAGGCCTTATTCTCACCAGCTTGGTCACAGCATCGGGCGGGAACTCTATGCAACTGCTGCATGTAATCGACCCTGCTTGCCGCTGCCATCGTCAGCAGCAACAACACCAGCAAGCACTGCAGCAAAGCTTTGCAGAGATCCCGCACTACACCCTGAGTATTGCTGAGGCCCGGCAGTTGGGATTAAGCATACCAGCAGCGCCAATGGCCATTTTACTGAACGGTGAGGAACTGGTGTACGCCGGTCCGTACTCGGTCGGGCCCATTTGCGGCTCTGGCGATGGCTGGATAGAGCGATTACTCCGCGGTGAAGTCCAGCTGGCTGGCGGCTGGCTGAATGGCGAAAGCAGCAGCTGTCGCTGCTTACAGTCGGTCTAAGGCGTCGTCCGAATCAAAGCCAGAATAATACCGCCACCAAGCTGGCAGCCAGGCAGTAGTACAGCATCGGCAGCAGAGTATAACGGATAATATCACCTTCACGGCCACTTAAATTAACCACGCTGGCGGCGGCTACCACATTGACCACACAGATCATATTGCCCGCATTGGCACCTAGCAGTTGTAGCCCCAGCACCAGAGTCTCCGGCAAGGCCGCTTCGCTAGCTACCGTTTGTTGAAAGGACGCAAACATCATATTGGAAAAGGTCGCCGAGCCGGCCAAAAAAGATCCCAAAGCGCCAATTAAAGGTGCAACCCAGATCCAGTAATCGGCCAGATGCAATGCAGCGACCTGCGCCAATTCAAACGGCATGGCTGCCAAGCCTGCATCATTAACACCGGATTGTAAAAATATCCGCACCATCGGCACCGAGGCCATCAGGGCAATGGTCGCAGGACCAAGCCGGGCCAAACTATCACGTACGGCTGGTTGCACCATACGCCAGCGGCTTTGCTGTTTTGGATTCTGGTGCAGCCAGAGTGTCAGCAGCGCCACCGCTAAAAAGAAACTGCCAGGCAAGTACAAAGGTGCCAGGCTGGCGCTGATGTCGGTGCCCAGGATATTGGCCCAACGCCATTCCAGACGGCGCAACCAGCCTTGCAGCGGTAGCTGTGGTATCCGGCTTAGCACCAATAACAAGGCAACCAGCACATAGGGTAACCAGGCACGCCACAGCGGCATCGCAAGCTTCATGGTCAGCGCCTGACGCTGCAAAGCTTCGCTTTGGGCTTTGTCTTCTGCCGAGAAATACCAGGGCTGTTTGGGTAACAGAATACGATAACGTGCCAGGGTACTCATCAGCGCTAAGCCGGTTAAGGCGCCGACAATGGATGGAAATTCTGGCCCCAGCAGCCAGGCCACCCCATAAGCGGGCACGGTAAAGGCCAGGCCACCCAACAGGGCAAAAGGGGCCAGCTGCAAAGCCGGCCACCAGCTTTTTTCTTCACTGAAAAAACGGGTCAAGATCAAACAAAGCATCAGTGGCAGCAAGGAGGCGACCAACACATCAATGCCGATGGCGGTCAACGCAATAGCTTGCAGCGCCTCCGGGCTAGCCCCTGCCATACCCTGCGCAATGCCCACCAGCACCGGGGTACCGACTGCACCAAAGGACACGCTGCTTGAATCGGCTATCAGCGCCAACACCACCGCTGCCAGCGGCGAAAAACCAAGGGCCACCAGCAAAGGGGCCGCAATGGCTGCCGGGGTACCAAAACCGGCAGCGCCTTCTAAAAAGCTGACAAAAAGCCAGCCAATTAAAATGGTTTGCACCCGCCGGTCTGGTGAGAGTTTGGCAAAGCCGGCCCGAATTGCATCGAGACCACCGCTATAGCGCAATACATTCAGTAGCAAGATAGCGCCAAACACAATCCATAAAATACTGATGGCAATAACGCCGCCTTCCAGCATGGCAGCCAACAACTGCTTCAGCGGCAACTGCCAGACCCAAAGTGCCAGCAGCGCCGACACCAGTAAACTGAGTGGCATAGCACGGGTCGCCGGCAAACGCAGCACCACCAGCAGCACAAAGACGCTGAGCACCGGCATCAGGGCGGTCAGCCATTGCAGGGTGGTCATTTAACTGCCCTTAACTAATAAAGCCATAATGCTGCGCCACCCGGTCAAAATACTGCAGGCAGGTTTTGGCGTACTGGCGCTTTTCCACATAGCTGCCGGGGAAGAAGTTCTTCTTAAAGCCGTAGGCCACCATGTCTTTTAGCCGCTTGATCGGAATATCAAAGTGATCGAGCGCCAGCTGGTATTCATTACTTAAGGTGGTATTGGACACCAGACGGTTGTCGGTGCAAATCACCGTTGCCATCCGGTTTTTCAGCATCTCGGCAAACGGATGCTGGCGGATATCGGCGATGGCCGGGTTGGTTTGCAAGTTGCTGGTTAAGCATACTTCAATCGCAATGCGTTTATCGGCCATAAAGGACGCCAGCCGCTGGCTGTAAGCCTCAGGATCAGCAATAGCCGGGTCCTGAATACGCTCTGGTAAAAACAACGAATAACCATGACCAATCCGATCAGCATGGCACTCAGTAATGGCTTCAAACACACTCTCGGCACCATAGGCCTCACCGGCATGCACGGTTTTGAGAAGAAAGTGCTGATGGGCGTAATCGTACACTTCTTTAAACTTGCTGGCCGGATAACCCGATTCCTGTCCAGCCAAATCCAGCCCGACAATAGGAATGCCTTCATCATCACGCAGCCGCACACTGGCCCGTACCAGTTCCATCGCCGCCAGTTTAATCACTTGCATCGGCTCAAAATCCCGCATCAGCTGAAACAGCTGGTCGTAATAAGGCGAAAAGCCTTTGGCCGCGACCATCCGCATGGCGCAGTTGATAATACCGTAGCGAAACGGTGGCTTGCCCTGCTCCAGCACAGCGGCCGAGCTGTTGTACTCCAATTCAGCCTGCTGCAAGCCTGCATTGACCGCCCGCATCACAGTATCAAAATCCAGCCCTTTGCTTAAATCCATCAACAGCTGCGGTGCAAAACGCACTTCGATGTAATTAACCCCTTCGGCCAGATTGTCCAGCGCCAACTCGTACGCGGCCTGAGTTAAATGATCGGCATCACGCAGCACGGCGCAGGTGTATTGGAAACCGCGCAGGTATTCGCCCAGATTCTGATAGGCCGGTTTAAACACCTGGGCCTGCATCCCCTCTACCGTATCGGCTGGCAGCGGTACTTTCAGGGTTTTGGCCATAGCAAGCAGTGTATCAAGCCGTAAACTGCCATCTAAGTGCAGATGCAGATCGGCTTTGGGCATAGCACGGATAAAATCGATGGAATAGCGGGGCATAAAGATGTCCTTCAGCAATGCATCTTGCTAGTGTAGCCTGAAACCGATGCTTGCTGAAGATAAAAGGCCAGCGCTGAACGCAACTGGCCTGTTTTCACGCAACAAAAAACCTATTGCATCGCTACCCAGGCAGCACACCAACCTTCGTTGGCCACCAGCTTTCCCGGGAAAATAGCACAAGGCCGCCAATCGGCTTCTTCACCCTGGATCAGGTTGCAGTTGTGGCAGTATTGACCTTCCACTTCCGACTTATGGGTATAGCGCATGGCCTTAGCCAGCGGGTCGTCCAATTTGACTTGTTCCGCAGCAATTGCCCGTAAGCTGATGCTACCGAGCGTCATACCGATCAAGCCACCGGCGGATAGCTTGAGAAACTGACGACGTTTTTCATTGGTCTTTGACATGGTTAATCTCCTGCATAGTGTATGATTATTTTTTTATTGTTGATGTATTTTACTGCGCAAAATCCGAACTGGTTTTGATGCTGCGCAACAAATTACTCCGAACGAGATTCACCATAGAGCTTAGTCGTTCTACCTATGAACACCAAACCAGCATTGAGACTTACCTCAGGCCGCTCTACAATGAAGATCCCCGTTCCCTTTGGAGTTACCCCTTGCAGGTTGATCACAGTTATGCTCGCTTACCCGATGTCTTGTTCCAACCATGGCAGGCTAGCCCGGTGGCAAACCCTCACTGGCTGGCATTCAACCAACTGCTGGCTGCAGAACTTGCTTTGCCTGAAAATGAGGGGCAAACCGAGCAAGGCTTGCAGCAATTTGCAGGTAACGCTATGCCCAGTTGGGCAAAACCGTTGGTGCAAGCCTATGCTGGTCACCAGTTTGGCCAATACAATCCACAACTTGGCGATGGCCGGGCACTGTTGCTGGCCGAGGTGATGGCGCAGGATAGCAAACGTTATGATGTGCAATTAAAAGGCGCCGGCCCCACCCCTTTTTCCCGTGGCGGTGATGGCCGCTCCGCCATCGGCCCGGTGATCCGCGAGTACCTGGTCAGCGAAGCCATGCAGGTGCTGGGCGTGCCCACCACCCGGGCATTGGCTGCCGTTGCTACCGGCCAGAAAGTCTACCGGGACGAGCCTGTACCGGGTGCTGTTTTAACCCGGGTCGCCAGCAGCCATATTCGTATAGGCACCTTTCAGTACATTGCAGCTTTGGGCAATCCTGACTATGTGCGCCAGTTCACCGATTATGTGATTGACCGGCACTACCCTGACTGCAGGCAACAGGAAAACCCTTACCTCGCCTTCCTCGGGCAGGTGGTGACCAAGCAAGCCACCCTAATCGCCCACTGGATGCGACTGGGCTTTATTCACGGCGTGATGAATACCGACAACACCAGCATTTGTGGCGAAACCATCGACTATGGCCCCTGTGCTTTTATCGATCAGTACCAGGCCGATAAGGTCTTTAGCTCGATTGACCGGCGCGGCCGCTACGCCTACAACAATCAGCCACCAATAGCGCTGTGGAATCTGGCCCGGCTGGCCGAGTGCCTGCTGCCACTGATTGACGCCAATGAAAAAGTCGCGGTGGAATTAGCCACTGAAACCTTACAGCAATTTCAGCCGCAGTATGAAGCGCAGTGGCTGTCGCAGATGGCGGCCAAAATCGGCATCGCCGAGCCTGACCCGGCTGACAAAGCCTTACTGGATGATTACCTGCACTTGCTGGAGCAGCAGCAGGTCGACTTTACCTTGGGTTTTCGCTACCTGAGTGATGAGCTGCGCACAGAAACCGATAGCAAAGCCCGTGAGCTTTTCGCCCATAGCGACGCCTTTTCCGAATGGCGCGAGCGCTGGCTAACACGACTGGCCCAGCAGCCACTCAGTCATAGCGACATCGCAGCGCAGATGGATGGCGTCAATCCGCTGCTGATCCCACGCAATCACTTAATTGCCAAAGCCATCGAGCAGGCACAGGATCATAGCGACTTGCGTTTTTTCCAGCGCCTGCAACAGGCCTGGCAAACGCCTTTTGCCAACACCAGCGAGGCGGATTTAATCGCCCCGCCCAAGCCCGAAGAAGTGGTGCACCGGACTTTTTGTGGCACTTGAGATAACAAGCCAATAAAAAAACCTGCCAGGGCTTGCACCACTGGCAGGTTTTTTTATTGCTCAGCCTATCTTACTGGCCTTTAATTTCACTACGGCCTTTGTAGATGGCTTTATCGCCCAGCTCCTGCTCGATACGCAGCAGCTGGTTGTACTTGGCAACGCGATCTGAGCGGCACAGTGAACCGGTTTTGATTTGACCGGCCGCGGTACCTACGGCCAGATCGGCGATAAAGGCATCTTCAGTTTCACCGCTACGGTGTGAAATCACCACGGTAAAGCCGGCGTCTTTGGCCATTTTAATCGCCTGCAGGGTTTCGGTCAGTGAGCCAATCTGGTTGAACTTGATCAGAATGGAGTTGCCGATGCCTTCTTCAATACCACGGGTCAGGATCTTGGTGTTGGTGACAAACAAATCATCACCGACCAGCTGTACCTGATTGCCAATTTTCTGGGTTAAGTCTTTCCAGCCGTCCCAGTCGCTTTCATCCAGGCCATCTTCAATCGAGACAATTGGGTATTTCTGGGTTAAGTCGGCCAGGAAATCGTTAAAACCATACGAGTCAAAACTTTTGCCTTCACCTGACAGCACGTACATGTTGTCTTTGTAGAACTCAGAAGCAGCACAATCCAGCGCCAGGGTGATGTCTTTGTTCATCTCGTAGCCGGCTGCTTTAACGGCTTCAACGATGACCGCCAGCGCTTCTTCGTTCGATTTCAGATCCGGGGCAAAACCCCCTTCATCACCGACGGCGGTGTTCAGGCCGCGCTGCTGCAGCTCTTTTTTCAGCTGGTGGAAAATCTCAGCGCCCATGCGCAGGCCTTCGCTGAAGCTTTTGGCACCGACCGGCTGGATCATAAATTCCTGAATATCGACGTTGTTGTCGGCATGCTCACCACCGTTGATGATGTTCATCATCGGCACCGGCATCGAGTACTGGCCTGGGGTGCCGTTTAAATCGGCAATGTGCTGGTACAGTGGGATTTGTTTATCGGCTGCTGCAGCACGCGCCACCGCCAGTGATACCGCCAGAATGGCGTTGGCGCCCAGCTTGCTTTTGCTCTCGGTACCGTCCAGCTCGATCATGATGCGATCAATTTCAGCTTGCTGCTGTGCATCTTGTCCTACCAAGGCAGCTTTGATTGGGCCAGCGATGTTGGCTACCGCTTGCTGCACGCCTTTGCCCAGGTAACGGCTTTTATCGCCATCACGCAGCTCCAGCGCTTCACGCGAACCGGTCGAGGCACCGGATGGGGCACAGCCACGGCCGATAATGCCGCTGGTTAAAATCACATCCGCTTCCACGGTCGGGTTGCCACGCGAGTCGATGATTTCACGGGCAATGATGTTGGCAATCGTAGACATAGTAATTTCCCTGTAGATAAAACAACAAAGCCGCACTCAAAGAGCGCGGCCCGGATTTGTTAGACGCGTTGTTGCTTTTGGTGCTGGTGGCTGGCCGCCACAAAGCCCTCAAACAGTGGATGTCCATCCCTGGGTGTGGAGCAAAATTCCGGATGGAACTGGCTGGCCACAAACCATGGGTGGGTAGGGATTTCTATTATTTCCACCAGTTGGTTGTCGGCAGATAGCCCGGATACCACCAGGCCTGCTTCTTTGAGTTGAGGTAAAAAATGGTTGTTCACTTCGTAGCGATGACGATGGCGCTCCTGGATCACATCCTTGCCGTAAATCGCCCGCGCTTTGGTGCCTTTTACCAGATTACAGGCCTGGCTGCCCAGACGCATGGTGCCGCCTAAGTCGGAGTCTTCACTGCGGGTTTCCACAGCGCCGTCTGCATCCAGCCATTCGGTAATCAAGCCCACCACCGGATGGGTGCTGGCTTTGTTAAATTCGCTTGAGTGTGCATCGACCATACCTGCAACATGGCGGGCGTATTCAATCAGTGCCACCTGCATGCCAAGACAAATACCCAGGTAAGGCACGTTGTTTTCGCGGGCGTACTGAGCAGCTTTGATTTTGCCTTCCACGCCACGCTCACCAAAACCACCCGGCACCAGAATGCCATCCAGCCCGGCAAGAATAGCCGTGCCTTTGCTTTCAACATCTTGCGAGTCAATGTACTTGATGGTGACGGTTAAACGGTTTTTCAGGCCAGCATGTCCCAGCGCTTCATTCACTGATTTGTAGGCATCCGGCAGCTCCACGTACTTACCGACCATGCCAATGGTAACTTCACCAGTCGGGTTGGACTCCTGGTACAACACCTGCTCCCACTCGGCCAGATCGGCTTCTTTGCAGTCGATGTGAAAACGGCGCACAATCAAATCGTCCAGTCCCTGCGATTTCAACAAGGCTGGGATCTGATAAATGCTGGAGACATCTTTTAAGCTGATCACCGCTTTTTCTTCCACATTGGTGAACAGGGCAATTTTCGCCCGCTCATTCGATGGAATGGCCCGATCGGAGCGGCAGACCAGAATATCCGGCTGGATACCGATGGAGCGCAGCTCTTTCACGGAATGCTGAGTTGGCTTGGTTTTGATCTCACCAGCAGTACCCAGGTACGGCACCAGCGTCAGGTGCATAAACAAGGTGCGCTCACGGCCCACTTCGGTCGCCAATTGACGGATGGCTTCTAAAAACGGTAAGGATTCGATATCGCCGACAGTGCCACCAATTTCAACAATGGCAATGTCGTGGCCTTCGCCACCGGCAATAATGCGGGCTTTGATTTCGTTGGTAATGTGCGGGATCACCTGAATGGTGGCACCCAGATAATCACCCCGGCGCTCGCGGCGAAGTACATCGGCGTAGACAGCACCTTGGGTGAAATTGTTGCGCTTGGACATCTTGGTACGGATAAAGCGCTCGTAGTGGCCTAAATCCAGGTCGGTCTCGGCACCGTCTTCAGTCACATAGACTTCACCGTGCTGGATCGGGCTCATGGTGCCTGGGTCCAGGTTGATGTATGGGTCCAGTTTCAGGATAGTGACGCTTAAACCGCGCGCTTCCAATATGGCCGCCAGCGATGCTGCTGCGATGCCTTTACCCAGGGAGGAAACCACCCCGCCCGTCACAAAAATATACCGTGTAGTCATGAGACCCCTAGACGACGTTAATGAAAGCGAAGATAACCAATGGCCCCAAACATCAGCAACGACAAAATCACCCACAGCATGGGTGTTGCTTACGATGGAAATTTGGTATCAGGACGGGAGGAAAGTATAGCAAAGTAAAGCCAAGTGCTCAATGCTGTTGCAGGGAAAATCGGCAAGCCTGCAACAGCAAGTTTGTTTTGGATTATCGTGCTTGCCGTTTCACCTTATCCCAGAGCCCATCCATTTCGGCTAAATCGCTTTGCTGTGGGGTTTTACCCAGCTTGGCCAACTCTTCTTCCACCGCCCGAAAACGGCGTTCGAACTTACTGTTGGCCTGACGCAGCACGCCTTCGGGTTCCAGCTTGTGCTTTCGAATCACATTGACCAGGGCAAATAATAAATCGCCGAGCTCTTCCGCCAGCTCCGGACTGTCCGCTGGCAGCTCTTCGACTTCGGCTACTTCTTCTTTGACTTTGTCCCAGGCACCATTGATATCGCTCCAGTCAAAACCAACATTGGCGCAGCGTTTTTGCAGTTTGTAAGCGCGGCTTAATGCCGGCATGGCAGCTGGAATGTTATCCAGCACGCTGTGCTGACCGCAGGCTTTACGCTCCTCGCTTTTCAGTGTTTCCCAGTTTTGCAGCACCTGGTCCGCATCATCAGCTGTAGTGTCAGCAAACACATGCGGATGACGCCTTACCAGCTTGTCGCAGATGGCCTGCACGCAGTCATTGAATTGAAAGCGGCCTTCCTCTTCGGCCATGCGGGCGTAAAACACCGTTTGAAACAGCAAATCGCCCAGTTCGTCTTTGAGTTCATCATAGCTTTGCCGCTCAATGGCATCGGCCACTTCGTAGGCCTCTTCCAAGGTGTACGGCACAATGCTGCTAAAGGTTTGCTTAATATCCCAGGGGCAACCATGCTCCGGGTCCCGCAATCTGGCCATAATAGCCAGCAAATCATCCATTTGGTACGACATGGTTTGGCTTCCGTTAATTTTGATGACAGCGGCGGGCTTCCAGCACGTCCGGTACCTGGCTGACTTTGCTGAGCAACTTGTTCAGTGAGTCCTGGTTGTACAGCTCCAGCGTCATGTTGATCACCACGCTCTGCTCTTTGATATTGGAGTGACTGTTCATCTGGGTGACATTGGCTTTCTCATTGGCCAGAATGCTGGTGATATCGCGCAGCAGGCCATTGCGATCATGCGCCAGTATGCGAATATCAACCGCATAGCCGGAGGCATACTGATCGCCCCAGGTCGCATCCACCACCCGCTCCGGATGCTGCGACTCCATCAGTTTGAATTGTTCGCAATCATCCCGATGCACTGCGATACCACGGCCCTGCGTGATGTAACCAATGATGGCATCGCCCGGCAACGGCTGGCAGCAACCAGCCATGTGGGTCAGCAGATTGCCCACACCCTGAACCACCACATCGCTCTGTACTCTGGGCGCACTGGGTTTTTGCTTTAGCCGTGGATCAATTTCCGGCTCATTGGTTTTTGGCTGCTGACTTTGCAGATAATGCACCACCTGCGTCAGCTTGATATCGCCACCACCGATGCCCACCAGCAGTTCGTCCATGCTGTTGACATTAAAACGCTGTAACACCTTGGCCGGATGCTCCATCGGCAGATTCAGCTTGGCCAGTTCACTATCGAGCAAATCGCGGCCGGCGGCCAGGTTTTTGTCTTTGTCTTGCTGGCGAAACCAGTACTGTACTTTGGAGCGGGCCCGGCTCGACTTTAAATAACCTAAGTGCGGATTTAACCAATCCCGGCTGGGGTTTTGTTCGCGGCCAGTCAGGATTTCGACCTGATCGCCGGTTTTTAACTGGTAGGTAAAAGGCACAATACGGCCGGAAATTTTGGCACCGATGCAGCGGTGACCTACGCTGGAGTGCACGTAATAGGCAAAGTCCAGCGGCGTTGACCCCAGCGGTAAATCGACGATATCGCCTTTGGGGGTAAACACATAGACCCGGTCTTCGGTCACCTGATTGCGCAGCTCTTCGGCCAGATCGGCGCTGTCGACCAGTTCCTCCTGCCATTGCAGGAGTTTACGCAGCCAACCGATTTTTTCATCGTAGCCTTCGCGGCCATGCTGCGAGCCTTCTTTGTATTTCCAGTGTGCGGCGACCCCCAATTCAGCATCTTCGTGCATCTGGCGGGTACGGATTTGGATCTCTACCGCCCGGCCCTGTGGGCCAATCACCACGGTATGAATGGATTGGTAGCCGTTTTGTTTCGGGGTGGCGATGTAATCATCGAACTCGGTCGGTAAATGCCGCCAGGAAGTATGCACCAAACCAAGTGCGGCATAGCAATCCTGCACCCGCTCAGTGATGATACGTACCGCCCGGATATCATACAACTGATCGAAAGCCAGCTGTTTTTTCTGCATTTTTTTCCAGATGCTAAAAATATGCTTGGGCCTGCCATAGACTTCAGCTTTGAGCTCGGCATCGGCAATTTTGCGCTCAATCTGGGCGACAAAATCCTGCATAAACTGCTCGCGATCAAGCCGCTTTTCTTCCAGCAAACTGGCGATTTGTTTGTACAGCTGTGGGTGCAGGTAGCGAAAGGCTAAATCCTCCAACTCCCACTTGATTTGACCAATGCCTAAACGGTTGGCCAGAGGGGCAAAAATAGCATTGGTTTCCTTGGCAGCCAGCACCCGGGTTTCTTCATCGGCATTTTTGACATTGCGCAGCTCGCAAATCTGGCTGGCTAGCTTGATCACCACCGCCCGCACATCTTCCACCATCGCCAGCAACATGCGGCGTAAATTATCCGCTTGCTGGGGTTGCAGTGTCTGATTGGTGCCAAGGGGAATGCTGCGAATGGCTTCCATCTGCTTCACCGCCAGCAACATCGGCAGTACAGCGGGCGGGAAATTATCTTCAATGCTTTCCGCAGACAATAAGCCAGCATCAAACAGCGGGAACAACAAGGCGGCTAGTAATGCATCTTTATCCATCCGAAGCTCAGACAGAATTTCTACCATCTCCCAACCATCGCGCAGTTCGGGCTGTTCGGTAGCCAGGCCTTGTTGCAATAGCCATGACTCGGCAGCCAGCAGTGCATCAATTTTCTTTTCCGATAGCTTAAGCGCCGTTAAACGGCTTAGCAGTTCAGTGCTATCGGTTCGGTGCACATGGCGTACGGTAACCATGGTTTTCCCCTTGTCGTGTCATACGTATATCAGTCAGGCTCTGACGACTGGGTAGCGCACACAGACACGCCGTAAACCCATCCATGGGGGCTGCGTTTTGCCATCCATGGCAAAACGCGCCTGCTTAGCGTACCCAGTCATCAGAGCTACTCACCGAGCGTAATAGCTCTCTTAGTTAAACCTGCTCAAACAACGCCATCAGTTCCAGATGGCGAGTTTGCGGAAACATCTCCACCGCTTTCAACCGTGTTAGCTGATAACCCTGTTGCAGCAACTGGCTGGCATCACGGGCGAGTGTTTCCGGGTTGCAGGACACATACAAAATTTTGCCAGCCCCGGTACGCCCCAGTTGCTCGATGCTGCCAGCAGCACCAGCCCGGGCCGGATCTAACAGGATCTTATCGAATCGCTGTTGGCTCCAGCCACTCTGCGGCCAGGGCAAATGCAAATCGGCCTGTTCAAACTGCACATTGCTAAGACCGTTGTTCGCCGCATTGGTTGCAGCGCGCGCCACCATAGTCAACAGGCCTTCGACACCAGTCACTGTCGCAGCCTGTTGCGCCAACGGCAGGCTGAAGTTACCCATGCCACAATACAAATCCAGCACCCGATCCTGCGACTGAATCGCGAGCCAGTCAAGTGCCGTATCCACCATTTGTTGATTCACCACAGCGTTGACCTGAATAAAGTCATCCGGTTGAAAACTGAGTGTTAGCTGCTGTGATGGCAACGAGTAACGCAGCAGGCCATCTGGATGCTGCCAGGGCGTAAACTGGCCGGACTCAGCCTCTCCCAGCCAGCGCGCTTCCGGCCAGCTGGCGCAAAGCAATTCAATATCATTTGCTGGAAGTGGCTCGGTATGACGCACCACCACAGTAGCGACACCATCGGCGTCAATTAAATCAAGATGCGTTATGCAGCGCCCTTGTTGCAAGCGTTTCAGTACCGGCGACAGCTTTTTGAACACCGGCTGCAGTACCGGACTAAGCACAGCGCATTGCATCAATGGTTGAATACGAAAGTCACCTTGCTGTCGAAACCCCAATTGAAACTGTTTCTTACTTTGCTGATACCAGACCCCCAAGCGGGCTTTACGACGATAACCAAAATCGGGACCTGTGATAGCGCTCTCCCAGGGTAGTTGCTCGAGCCCGGTCTGATGACACAACAATTGCTCGACCGCTTGCTGTTTCCAACGCAATTGCGCTGCGGTTGTTGCATGCTGCAACTGGCAACCACCACAGTCCTGGAAGTGAGGGCAAGGGGCCTGCTGACGCTCCGCCGCTGGTGTTAGTACCTTTTGCAGCTCCGCTTTACTGAAGCTTTTCTTCTGCGCATTTAACTTTACCTGCACCAACTCTCCAGGCAGAGCCCCCGGCACAAACACAATACGGCCATCCTGGCGGGCGATGCCTTGTCCAAGGTGATCCAACGCCGAAATCGTCAGGCGCTGGGACGATTTTACAGCTGAGTTTTTTTTTGCTTGATAAATGATGGCCATAGCCAAAGACCCTTGTAGGCATTTTCAGACGGTTGTGTCATGATGCTCGTATCAATGACCTATTGTAGCAAGCCGCTTCTGCCATGACGACTCTTGCGCTGCATCACCGCATTCTGTTGCTGATTGTTGCACCCACATTCTTTATCAGTGTTTCGCTGGGCTGGTATTTTACCCAGGCCCGTACCCAGGATGTACGACACTTTCTGGAGCAGCAAGCCAGCAATATTGCCGAGCCACTGGCATTGGCCAGTACTGAAGCCCTGGCAAATCGCAATCAGCAAGCACTGCGACAATTATTGGATATCAGCCATCGCAAAAATTCACCCCTGGTGAAAAGCATCGCTGTGTTCGATACACAGCACCAGCTCTTTGCTACCAGCAATCACTTCCCACATATTTCACGGTTGCAACTCACCACCTACTCCCCCCCCTTGCAATTTACCGAGCTGGAATCAGCCCCGGACTGGCTCATCATCCGCACCCCTATCTGGTTGAATGCGGAGCAGGGTGTGCAAAGTGAGTTACTAGGCTACCTTGCTGTGCAACTGCAACGCGACTCGCTAAGATTAGCCCGTCAATCATCCATGTTATCTTCCATCATTGCGGTCCTGGTGGCCTTGCTGCTCAGTGCCATTCTCGGCTGGTTGGCCAGTCGAACCCTCACCCGCCCCATTCAGGCCATGCTGCAGTTACTGCAACAACATCAACACTTACTGACTCAAGACCCCGACGCTCCCACCGCCAGCCATGAAATGGAGCAACTGGCACAGGGCCTCCACAGCCTGATACTCTGCTGTCAAAGCCTGCAAGATGATATGCAGTACCAGATAGAGCAAGTAACGGCCGATCTTGAACAAAGCATGGAGCAATTAGAAGTCCAGAGTATTGAGCTGGAACTGGGTAAGCGTAAAGCCATGGAGGAAAACCGACAAAAAACCGAGTTTCTTGCCAAAATGAGCCATGAACTCCGCACCCCTTTAAATGGCGTGCTAGGTTTTACCCGGCAACTGTTAAAGACTCAGCTCAGCGCCAGCCAGTATGACTACCTGCAAACCATCCAAAAGTCCGCCAATAGCCTGCTGGTGCTGGTGAACGATGTGCTCGACTTTGCCCGGCTGGAAGAAGGCCGGATGCCGCTTAACCCACAACCTGTATCATTACGCGAGTTACTGGATGATGCGACCGAATTGCTGGCAGCCCAGGCCTTTGAGAAACATCTTGAGCTAGCCTTAATCATCGATCCCAGTTGTCCGGATGATGTGGTGGTCGATGCTACGCGGCTGACGCAGGTACTGATGAATGTTGCCGGCAATGCCATCAAGTTTACTGAGCGCGGTAGCGTGGTGATCCGGGTTCGCGCCAGCATTCTTTCCGAGCATCAGCTAAGTTTGCACCTTTCCGTACAGGATACCGGGATAGGGTTAACCGAAGAACAGTTGCAACAGGTCTTTCGCAGCGCCGGTAACCACAAGGTGAACTCAGGCAAGTACACGGGCGCAGGTCTGGGCTTGATGATTTCTCAGAAGCTAGTCCATGCAATGAACGGCCACATAGGGGTCGAAAGCCAATGGGGCAAAGGTGCCACTTTCTGGTTTACTCTGGAGTGCAAACGTCACCCCACCACGGTCGCGGAACCGCTGCCAGTCCATCTACTGGATGGAAAGCGGCTGCTTTACTTTGAGCCACAGCAATACTCACGCGAGGCTGGCCTTCACTTACTGCATAGCTGGGGCTTGCATGTGACGCCTTGCGCCACTCAGGCGCAATTGCAGCAAGCGCTGGCTCATCAACAACACTATGATCTGGCGCTGCTCGGGCGCACGCTATCACTGCATCAGCTCAACCAAATTCAAGAGCTGGTACAACGGGTGAAGCCACATTGCGATCACTGCTTCTTGCTGGTCAACACCCTGTCACCTCATCTTAGGGAAGCCATCCAGCTATCGGGAGCAGATGCGTGTTTATCCAAGCCGGTGCATCACCGTAAACTGGCCATGGTGCTGGCGCACCCCTACGCAGAGCCGGTAACAAAACACTCAGTTGCTTTAAAAGCGGCAAAAAGCAATGCACGCGTGCTGGTAGTGGATGACAACGAAGCCAACCTGAAGTTGATTCACACCTTACTCTCAGAACTGGTTGTCAGTGTAGATAGTGCCATGAACGGTGCCGAGGCCTGGCACAAAACTACCCGCCATCTGTACGATATGATTTTTATGGACATTAATATGCCGGTGATGGATGGCATCGAAGCCTGCCAGAAAATCCAGCAAAGCTCTTTGAATGAGCAAACGCCGGTTATTGCGGTCACTGCCCATGCAATCGCAGGAGAGCGAGAACGTCTGCTGCAGCTTGGTTTCGCTGATTTTCTTAGCAAACCGCTGGATGAACACATGCTGCAACTGACCTTGCAGGAACACCTGAAGCTCAGCAAGCCGGCCCAGCCAGCCAGGCCAGAGCTGGTGATCCCGCACAGCAATTACATCGACTGGTCACTGTCCCTCCAACGGGCCGGGGGCAAAGCAGATCTTGCCTTGGAAATGCTGCAAATGCTGTGCAGGTCCTTACCCGAATCCTACCAGTTGATCCAACAAGCATGGCAGGCACAGGATACAGAGCAGTTGTTGCAGCACGTCCATAAATTGCATGGTGCCACTTGTTACAGCGGTGTACCACAACTTAAGCAACTGACAGAACAGCTTGAGACACAGCTTAAGCGCGGCCAAAGCCTGGCACAACTCGAGCCGGAGATGCTGGAGCTGTCCGATGTGGTGGAAGGGTTATTGCAGGATATTTCTGGCCAGGATTGGCAGCAACTGATAGGCCCCTCGCAGCAGCCTGCTTAAATCAGCGCTCCAGAATCACAGTGGCGCAGGCATAGTCCTGCTCGTCACTGATACTCAGCCAGCAATTCGTGATCTGGCGTTGTTGCAATAATTGCTCGCTAAAGCCAGTGCAACGTAATAATGGCGCACCCAGCTCATCGTGATCGATCTGAAACTGTTGCCAGGAAACACCGCGACCAATGCCAGTCCCTAATGCTTTTGCCGCGGCTTCTTTGGCAGCAAATCGTTTTGCCAGGAACCGTGCCGGCTGAGTATGAGCCAGATAATCGGCCAACTCCACTGGTGTTAATACACGCTCTGCCAACGCAGGGCCTCGGGCCAGGCTTCGCTCAATCCGGCTGATTTGTACAATATCGGTGCCAAGCCCGGCAATAGCCATCAGCGACGCGCCTCCAGCATCAGTTGTTTCATATCGGCCACCGCTGCGTGCAAACCGCTAAACACTGCCCGGGCCACAATGGCATGGCCAATATTCAGCTCGTACATTTCAGGTATTGCCGCAATAGGCTGCACATTATGGTAATGCAAGCCATGGCCGGCATTGACAACCAAACCTTTACTATGGGCATAACGGGCAGCCTGCTCGATCCGTGCCAGCTCTTGCTGTTGTTGCTGCCCACTGCATTCAGCATAACGGCCGGTATGCAACTCTATGTAAGGAGCCCCTGCGGCAAGTACCGCATCAATCTGACTGACATCCGGATCAATAAACAAGGACACCAGTATGCCTGCATCACCAAGCCGCTGACAGGCTGAGCGTACCTTATCCAACTGGCCGGCAACATCCAAGCCACCTTCCGTAGTTAACTCTTCGCGCTTTTCCGGTACCAGACAACTGAAGTACGGTTTAACATCCAACGCAATGGCCAGCATTTCTTCAGTCACGGCCATTTCAAAATTCAACCGGGTACTGATGGTTTGTTGCAACAGATAAACATCACGATCAACAATGTGGCGGCGGTCTTCCCGCAAGTGCACAGTAATGCCATCAGCGCCGGCTTGCTCAGCCACCAGGGCAGCATGCACCGGCTCAGGGTACTGGGTACCACGTGCCTGCCGCAATGTTGCCACATGGTCGATGTTCACACCCAAATGAATTTTAGACATCACAGTCTCCTAAAGCGAAGGGTCACCTGCCGGCGCCGTTGATTGAAAAAGCGCCCGGCTTTGCAAAGGTTTATCGCCAAGCCAGGGCTGCAGTAATAACCGACTAATTTGCTTGGCTGCTAACCGGCAATCGGCCGCAGCCCAATCACCCTGACCAATCCTTAGCAGCACATGGCCCTGCCAGCCCCGGCCATCCGGCTGCCAGCCCTGCTCATGCTGCCAGAGATAGCACTGCTCACTCAGCAAGGGCAAGCCATCGGCATCAAGCTGCCAGTCCACCGGCTGCCCCAACTCGGACAATAAGCTGAACTCAAACTGCCGCAATGCCGGCTCAAGCAAGCTGGCTTGATGCTGCGCAAGCGTTAACTGTTGCAAAGCCTGTTGATACAACAAAAAAAGTTGCTCACTGGCCAGGTTGTCTGGCCAAATGCGGCAAATCAGTTCATTGAGATAAAAAGCACTGAATAAAGCCAGCCCTTGCAGTTGCAGGCCAGGTCCTTGCTCTTCCAGTTTTAACACTGTTTTTAATTCAGAGCGGCCACCCAGTTGCAGTGTTAATAATTGAAATGGTTGCAGTGGCTGCCGCTGTTTGCCAGTGCGTTTTCTTACCACTGCCGACAATCGCCCTAGCTCCGGCAGTAACAGCTGCAAGATCACTTTGTGCTCAGCCAAAGGTCGGCGATGCAGAATATAGGCGGAGTGCCATTGATCCTGGCAGTTAGTTTTCGCCATACCCCAGGCTGCGCAAAGCGCGCTCATCATCTGCCCAGCCAGACTTGACCTTCACCCAGATCTGCAAGAACACCTGCTGCTCTAACAAACGCTCCATATCTTTCCGTGCTTCGGTGGCTATCGTTTTAACGCGCTCACCTTTATTGCCGATCACCATCCGTTTTTGGCTTTCCCGCTCAACCAATACCAAAGCAGCAATATGGTAGAGCTTTTCTTCCCACTTAAAACGCTCAATCTCTACTGTCACCGAGTAAGGCAGCTCATCACCCAAAAAGCGCATCAACTTCTCGCGCACTATTTCTGCCGCCATAAAGCGCATGGAGCGATCGGTGACATAGTCTTCCGGAAAAAAGAATTCGCAAGCCGGTAGCTGCCGCTGCACCAAAGCGCGAAGTTCAGCCACATTTTTCCCATTTTTGGCCGAGACAGGTACAATCTCAAGAAAATTCAATTGCTGACCCAACCACTGCAGTTGCTGCATCAGCTTTTCTTTATCAGCCACCTGGTCGGTCTTGTTCACCACCAGAATCACATCTTTCTTAGCGGCAATCAGCCGGTTCAACACCATTTGATCGTCATCCGTCCAACGGGTACCTTCAACCACAAAGAGCACCAGTTCAACATCCAGAATAGAGCTGGCTGCGGCCCGGTTCATCAGACGATTAATGGCCCGCTTTTCTTCGATATGCAGACCAGGGGTATCGACATAGACTGTTTGCACATCATCGCGGGTATCAATGCCAAGAATACGGTGCCGGGTGGTTTGTGGTTTACGTGAAGTAATACTGACTTTTTGGCCTATCAGCTCATTGAGCAGCGTAGACTTGCCAACATTAGGGCGGCCAACAATAGCAACCAAACCCGCACGGGTTGCTGGCTGGCTGGTGTCAATCTCAGTGTTCATCTTGGATCCGCTCCAGCATTTTATAGGCAGCATCTTGCTCAGCTTTACGTCGCGAACTGCCGCTGGCAACAACAGCTGCGCGGCCCTCGATACTACAACTGACGGTGAATTGCTGATTATGCGCCTCACCCTCGGTGTGCTCGACCTGGTACACCGGCAATGCTAACCGACGTCCCTGCAGATATTCCTGCAACCTGGTTTTGGAATCTTTTTGCTGCTGCGGGGTTATCTGCTGCAAGCGACTGGAAAACCAGTACAAGATCCGTTCTTTGCACACGTCCAGGCCCGCATCCAGATAGATAGCGCCTAAAATAGCTTCAAAGGCATCGGCCAGTATCGACTCACGGCGATGCCCACCGCTTTTCATTTCTCCAGGACCCAGTCGCAGGTAATCGGCTATCGACAGCTCAGTAGCAATCTCTGCCAGCGTCACTCCTTTTACCAGACTGGCACGCATGCGGGTTAACTCACCTTCTTTCGCATTGGGGAAATGCTGGTACAGTGCTTCAGCAATCACCATGCTTAAAATAGCATCGCCCAAAAACTCCAGGCGCTCATTGTGCCGCCCTTTGCAACTGCGGTGTGTTAAAGCTTGCTGCAACAGCTCAGGCTGAGAAAAATCATAGCCTAACATGGGTATGAGCCGGCTTAACGGGTTTTGTTGCCTTATCATCTACTGAATACGTCCTATACGCTCGAAACGAACCCCACTGGGTACCCAGCGTGGTAGCACCCGATCCGGATTATCACTGAACTCAAAGCTCATCCAGATAAAGACAGCTTTGCCTACCAGCAACTCTTCGGCAACAAAGCCCCATTCACGGCTGTCCTGGCTGTTATCCCGGTTATCACCGACGGCAAAGTAATGGCCTTCAGGCACCACCCATTCATCAATAGCTGTACCACTTTGACGATAATAACGTTGCTTTTGCTCTGCCAGTGCCGGGGTCTGTAAAATGCTGTAGCTGCGATCACCCAGCCGCTCAGTGTATTGCTTTTGTGGCAAACCTTGTTGCGTAAACTCACTGTCACCGGCAAAGGTGTAGCGCACCTGCTCCAGGCCAGGGCAATTGCCTTGCAGCTCCTCCGGACAGGCACGTTGAATGAAAAACTGCTTATCACGATAAATCACCCGGTCACCAGGCAAGCCGATCACACGCTTAATATAATCCAGCCTCGGATTGTTCGGGAACTTAAAAACAGCGATATCACCATGCTGTGGCAAGCTGTTGCGGTACAGGTTCTTACGAAATACCGGATCCTTCACATCGTAGGCAAATTTTTGTACCAAAATAAAATCGCCCACCAACAGGGTAGGCATCATCGAGCCTGAAGGGATCTGGAAAGGCTCAAATAAAAATGAGCGCAGTACCGTAATAATCGCCAGGATAGGAAACACAGAGCGGGCAGTTTCTGTCAGCCACGGCTCCTTGGTAAGGCGGGCTATGGTTTCTTCCGGCAATTTACCACCAGCGGCAGCAACCGCCGTTTCCACTTGCTGGCGGCGTTTTGGCGCAAACAAACGTGCATCCAATAACCAAATCAAGCCACTGGTCACCGTAGCGAGCACTAAAAAAATTGCAAAGTATCCTGCCATAACATCCTATCCTGTGTTATTTGTCCATCCGCAATACGGCCAGGAAGGCTTCTTGTGGTACTTCCACATTGCCTACCTGCTTCATCCGTTTTTTGCCTTCTTTTTGTTTTTGCAGTAGCTTTTTCTTACGACTAACATCACCACCATAACACTTGGCAATCACGTTTTTACGCAATTGTTTTACCGTGGTACGGGCAATAATGTGGTTCCCGATCGCCGCCTGAATGGCAATATCAAACATCTGGCGCGGGATCAGCTCTTTAAGTTTATCCGCCAGCGAACGGCCACGATTTTGCGCAAAATCACGATGGCAAATCATCGCCAAGGCATCGACGCGTTCGCCATTAATTAGCACATCCACCCGTACCATATCAGACTCCTGGAAATGCTTGAAACTGTAATCCAGCGACGCATAGCCCCGGCTGGTTGATTTCAAACGGTCGAAGAAGTCCATGACCACTTCCGCCATTGGCAGTTCGTACACCACCGCCACCTGACGACCATGGTAGGTCATGTTGATCTGAGTGCCGCGTTTTTCCACACAAAGCGTAATGACGTTGCCAAGGTACTCTTGTGGCACCAGAATATGGGCCTCGACAATGGGCTCGCGGATTTCAGCGATGTCATTGACCGCTGGCAAGACACTGGGATTATCCACCATCACGGTGTCCCCGGACTTGGTAATGACTTCATAAATAACGGTCGGGGCAGTGGTGATCAGATCCAGATCATACTCCCGTTCCAGCCGCTCCTGAATGATTTCCATATGCAGCATGCCAAGGAAACCAATGCGAAAACCAAAGCCCAAGGCACTGGAGCTTTCCGGCTCGTAAAACAGTGAGGAGTCATTCAGACTAAGCTTGGCCAGCGCATCACGAAAATCCTCGTAATCGTCCGATGAAATAGGGAAGACACCAGCATACACCTGTGGCTTAACCCGCTTGAAGCCCGGCAAAGGCGCCGTTGCTGAGTTTTTCGCCAGCGTCAGGGTATCCCCTACCGGTGCCCCTTTAATTTCTTTGATACCGGCAATCACAAAGCCAACTTCGCCGGTTTTCAATACCTGAGTTTCAGTAGCCTTGGGGCTGAAAATACCGATTTTATCGACATCGTACACCTGCCCTGTCGACATCACCTTAATTTTGTCTTTTTTGCTGATTTGACCATGCTTAACACGGACCAAAGACACAACGCCCTGGTAAGGATCGAACCAGGAATCAATAATCAGGGCTTGTGTAGCAGCCTCGGGCTCACCCTCTGGAGCTGGTATTTTAAGTACAATGGCTTCCAGCACATCTTCAATACCGAGGCCGGTTTTAGCCGAGCACTGCACGGCATCGATGGCTTCAATCCCAATGATGTCTTCGACTTCTGCACTTACCCGCTCTGGATCAGCTTGTGGTAAGTCAATTTTGTTCAGTACCGGCAGCACTTCCAGATCCATCTCAATGGCGGTATAGCAATTCGCCACTGTTTGCGCTTCTACCCCCTGGCCTGCATCCACGACCAACAGAGCACCTTCGCAAGCTGCCAGTGAGCGACTGACTTCGTAACTAAAATCGACATGCCCGGGCGTATCAATAAAGTTCAGTTGATATGTCTCGCCATCCCGTGCCTTGTAATGCAAGGTGACGCTTTGCGCTTTAATGGTAATGCCACGCTCGCGTTCCAGATCCATCGAGTCCAGTACTTGTTGTTGCATTTCACGGTCAGACAAACCACCGCAATGCTGGATCAGTCGGTCCGACAAGGTGGACTTACCGTGATCAATATGAGCGATGATGGAAAAGTTACGGATATGACTGAGTTTTGGCATAATGTCTCAAATTGTTCAAACGCTGCGCCCTGCTCTGCTGATGCAGTTGTTGTACGGCAGCAGATGGCATGATTGGATTATCGGCGAATTGTACTCGATCCTGCGACGGCTGGCTATGTGATCTTCGACCGGGCTGTTTCAGTGCTTACCGGGGTCACTGCCAGCTCTGGCAATACCTCCAACAACACTACAGCATCCTGCTCCAGCTTTTTTGCCAACCTGGCTGCCAGTCGAAAACCACTCCAAAGTAGCACCACAGCCAGGCCAATGAGCCAGCCCTCATGCAGCAAAGGCTGCCACCAACTAATAACGGCAACCCCCACTAACAACAATAATAACGGTACCAGGTACAAGCTGAACGCAGCCAACAACAAACGTTGCTCAGTAGTACCAATGCGTACCTTTTGTCCCGGCAGGAGTGTCTCGCTGGTCACAATAAAAAAATGACTACGTCTGGGCGTGAAGGTTTTGGTGACAATGCCGGTGCCGCACTGCTCGCTGGCATGACATGACTGACAGGTGCTGACAGGGGTAGTTTCCAGCCAGGCACCGGTGGTCTCTAACTGACGCACAGTAGCGATTTGCTCAATCATAACGGACCGCATCAGCTATCTGACGCGCAATATCCAGAGTGACAGGCCCAATAACGGTGACATCAAAATGTTCAGCTGATTGCACATAGATGGTAGTGGCACCATCACGGTAAGCTTGCGGTGGTTGTTGATTAGGTTGCTGTACAAACACAGAGACCTGATGCAAGCCGTCACTAAGTAGCCAGTATTGCAGTAGAGGCATCCCCAGGCGAGGCAAACCAGGAGTATCTTCAGCCAGTTTAAAGCCAGATGGCAACCAAGCCAATGTAATGTCACTGGTATCCGCTTTGCTGTCTGTCACTTGCAATTGTGACCTATCCGGTATTGGCAAAGACAATTCCAGTAAAGCATTCAGAGCCTCAGGAAGTTGAGGACTTAACTGCAAATGGGTAACTTGCCAACGCTCCAGCACCTGGTGCCGTTCAGCTACCGTATCAATCCGCAGTGGAAACCCCGTCTCTACATCCAGCCATAGCCAGTAACTTAAACGGCCGGGGTGGTAGGCAGTTAACCGAAGCAACTGAGCAGATCGACCTCCCATTTGGCTGACACTGCCGGATACGGGATCATACAGCTGTTGCAGGTCCTCGACCGATTGATACAACAGTGAAGGTAATTCTTTAATGTAAGAGCTTAACGTAATAAGGGCTGGTTTTTCAGGCGTTAAGTAGTAAACCACCTTCCCTTTACGCAAGATATCGATACCGTCCACATCCAATGGCACCAGCTGCTCAAGGGATTGCTGTTCAGACAGACCATGCATCCAACGGAAGCTGGTGATTTGCTCCCCCTTGAATACCACGTAAGAAGCATCAAAATTCCTGGTCTGAACAGCCTGTTGGCTGCGTTCAAACAACTGCCACCCTTTTGACTCTGCCAGGACGCTTCCGGAAGAAATCGCGCTGGCAGTCAGCATTAGCAACAAAAACCATCGCATCAGTATTGTCCGTCAGACTCCGGTTCCACAACCGGCGCTTGCTGCTCAGATAACAGCGCTGAGTGCTCCAGGATTCGAACTTGCTGATGGTGGGCATTAAGCAGCTCTTGCAAACGACGCTGCTGCTCCAACATGGCTTGATGTGCATGTTGTTCCAAACGGGCATCCACCGTGGTTTGGCTTAGACTAACAGGGGTAGCAAAGCCCGCGACGGGCTGAGTATGCAACACGGGCAATGGCGTCATGAACTCCTGCTCCTGTGGCAACTGATAATGCTGCACACCTACCACCGCCATCAAAGCCACGCTGGCAGCAATTGCGGTTTGCGCTGTCGGCTTGAACCACTCAGCATTGGCGGCAGCCTGGAATCGCCGGCCGAGCCGTTGCAGAATAGAGCCATGCGGTTGCAGTTGATGTACCGGTTCTTGCTGCAACCTGGCAGCAAACTGGGCGGAAAAGTCCGTATGGATTTGTTGAGGAAGCTCTTGCCTGATAGCAGCACCAATCAGTTGATAGCGCTCAAACTGTTGCTGCAACTCCTCATCGCGTAATAGCTCCGTTAGCTGCTGCTCGGTCAGCTTTTGCTGATCAATAGCAGCCGATAGCCAGTCCGTCGGAAAGTTTGCATGCGACTCAGCCGGATTGAACGGCTGCATTTGCTCGGCAGACTGCCAGTGCTGTTGTTTTGACGACATAGTCATTCCTGTCATTCACTCATGCTTAGCTTAGCAAAGGTTTAAGCTGTAAGTCTATGGCTTCACGAGCACGGAAAATCCGGCTGCGTACTGTACCAATGGGACACCCCATCACATCGGCAATCTCTTCGTAACTCAGGCCATCCAGCTCACGCAAGGTAATGGCGGTTCGCAACTCATCCGGCAAGCTTTCAATGGTGTCAAATACCACCTGCCGTATTTCGTCGGAAAGCAATAGCTTTTCCGGTGAATCCTGCTCTTTTAACGCATCACTGCCATCAAAGTACTCCGCATCTTCTGCGTCAACATCGCTGGCAGGTGGTTTGCGCGACGATGCCACCAGGTAATTCTTAGCACTGTTCACGGCAATCCGATAAAGCCAGGTGTAAAAAGCACTGTCACCACGAAAACCTGGTAAAGCCCGGTAAGCTTTTATAAAAGCTTCCTGCGCTACATCAGCCACATCTCCATGGTTAGAGACATAGCGTGAGATTAAGTTCGTTATTCGATGCTGATATTTTTTTACCAGTAAATTAAAGGCAGCCTGGTCTCCCTGCTGCACACGCTGGACAATCTGCCAATCCAATTCTTGCTCGCTCATCCGAGCTTATCCCCTGTAACCCATTCTACTACTATCGTTTTTTGTAACTGGCGCTCGTCTGGCGTACTGGTTAGGACAAAAGGTGTCATAAATAGTTCTGCCCCTTGCAGGAAAAAAGTTACAATAAGCTTATGTCATCGCTATCATGAACGCGAGTCCAATTCCGGCAGCAGTGTATCTTATGACAGAGCAAAAAGAATACCCATGTGATGTACTTATTATTGGCAGTGGTGCTGCGGGGCTATCGCTGGCTTTGCAATTGGCTGATCATGCGAAAGTGTTGGTCCTTAGCAAAGGCGCCTTGCGTGAAGGATCTACCTTGTACGCCCAGGGTGGTATAGCCGCCGTGTTTGATGAAAATGACAGCATCGCCAGTCACGTCAGCGATACCTTAGTTGCTGGCGCCGGCCTTTGTGATAAAAATGCAGTGCAATTTACCGCCGAACATGCCAAAGAAGCCATGCAATGGCTGATCCAGCAAGGCGTACCTTTTGACCAATACCAGGATGATGATGGCAAGCTAAAGTACCACTTAACCCGTGAGGGGGGCCATAGCCATCGCCGTATTTTGCATGCTGCCGATGCCACTGGCAAAGCGGTACAAATCACGCTAGTTGATCAAGTGCGTCAACATCCGAATATCCGGCTGCTGGAGCATTATCATGCCATCGATCTGATTACCAATGACGATAAAAGTCGCTGTCTGGGTGCCTATATCTGGAGTCAACAGGTTCGTCAGGTAGAGGTTGTGCCCGCTCGTTTTGTTGCTCTGGCGACAGGTGGTGCCAGTAAAGTGTACCTGTATACCAGCAACCCGGATGTAGCCAGTGGCGACGGGATTGCCATGGCCTGGCGGGCGGGCTGCCGGGTAGCCAATATGGAATTTAATCAATTTCACCCAACCAGCTTGTACCACCCGGATGCGCCCAACTTTTTAATTACTGAAGCCATGCGTGGTGAGGGCGCTTACCTGAAACGACCGGATGGCAGCCGCTTTATGCCAGACTTTGACCCTCGCGCAGAATTAGCACCACGGGATGTTGTCGCCCGCGCCATTGATTATGAGATGAAGCGGCTGGGCGCCAACTGTGTTTACCTTGATATCAGCCATCAACCAGCCGATTTCATTCTGGAGCACTTCCCCACCATTTATGCCAAGTGTTTAAGTGTAGGACTGGATATCACCAAAGAGCCCATCCCGGTTGTACCAGCAGCGCATTACACCTGCGGCGGCGTCATGGTGAACCTGAACAGCCAGACCGATATTGCCAACCTCTACGCCATCGGGGAGGTTGCCTACACTGGCCTGCATGGTGCCAACCGCATGGCCAGTAACTCCCTATTGGAGTGCGTGGTATTTGCTCAGGCGGCTGCGCGTCATATCTTGCAAGAGCTCCCGGCCACTGCTTTACCCGAAAACCTGCCGCAATGGGATGAAAGCCGCGTCAGCGACTCCGACGAGGAAGTAGTAATTACCCACAACTGGCATGAACTCAGACTCTTTATGTGGGATTATGTAGGCATAGTCCGCACCGACAAACGGCTGGAACGTGCTTTGCACCGGGCAGAATTACTAAAACAGGAAATTCAGGAGTACTACAGTCATTTTAAGGTCAGCAACAATTTACTTGAGCTGCGCAATCTGGTGGTAGTGGCAGAACTTATTATCCGCAGTGCCCTGCAACGCAAAGAAAGCCGTGGGCTGCATTATAACCTGGATTATCCACACACCCTGGATGATGCCAAAAGCAGCCCGACCATCTTAACCCCGAGGCCATCTTAATTCACGCTGGCCTGCAGCCAGCGGCACTGCCGGATGACTCTGGCGATGGCACGGAAATCAGCATCGCTGCACTGATCTGCCAGTACCCAGCACCTGTGAGTACGGCCTTGAGGGCTGGCCTTATCGGGTGCACTTTGCCAGCACAACAGAATGGCCCAGGGCGACAGTAGACTGTGAGCAGTCAAAACCCCAGCCGGCCGGCAAGCTGGCAGCCAGCGTACTTCTCCAGCTTCCCCCAGTATCAAAGTGACAGACGGCTCAGGCCGGTGCCAGCTTTGCCACCAGCACCAGGCAAAAGCAAATAGCGTGCACAAAAAAAGCAACAACCAGTGACCAGCCAATGGCAGTTGTATGCTGAGTAATAGAGCAAAGCCGAGCAGGCCAAGCCTGGCACCACGGCGCCAACGCGATGGCGTCAGGCTTAAACTAGACGCGTACACGGTCCAGAATCACGCCAACCAAACGTTGCAAGTCAGCATCCTCACTCTTGGCATGCCCCATAAACCAGGCAAAGAGATCCGGGTCATCACAAGCCAGTAATCGCTCAAAGGTCTGTTTATCCGCCAAGCTAAGCGCATCGTAGCCCTCCTCGACGAAGGGCGCGAGCAACACATCCAGCTCCAACATGCCACGCCGGCAAGCCCAACGTAAACGTGGTTTGATCATTAAGTCCGACATTCACACAATCCTCATCCGAACGCTTTAAGCTGGATTATACCTAAAAACAACAAGACCGATATGACTCGTCACAGTAAGTCACCAAGAAAATTTATCGCCTTCGGGGTTGAGCTTTGCGCAGATTTGCCCAATGATCTGTGTTATGTAATTTTATAAAAGAAACGTCAGGTTATGCAATCAAGCTGGATCCAGGCTGAACAATTAGCTCATTTATCCAATCAGACAGGCCCTGTCTGCATGAGCCCTTTACCCGGCTTTGATGTGCTGCGCATCCATGGCCCCGATGCAGAAAAGTATCTGCAAAGTCAGACCACTTGCGATCTACGCCGTTTAACCGATGGCAATTTTTTGCGTGGCGCGCACTGTGATGCCAAGGGTAAAATGTGGTCCATTTTTCATCTGCTGCAGCAAAGCAGCAATGACTTACTGGTCGTTGCTTATCGTGATGAACTGGTGACTTCCCTGGCGCAATGGCAAAAGTTTGGCGTTTTTTCTAAAGTCAGTTTCGAACCTGGCCAACAGGAGTGGGCTGTCTTTGGTATCACTGGCAACCAGACAGCAGTTACAGAACTGCTGCAACAACTGGGTTTTCCCGCTTTACAACCTGGTTTGCGTCAGCAACAAGCAGGCTGCCACTTACTGGCATTGGCTGAAGATCATTACCTGCTGCTATGCGATCACAGCCAGGCCCATCAATGGCTGTCAGACAGCGCCTTGCCTTTGAGTGCGCCAACTCGTTGGTTACTGGCTCATATTCAACATGGTTTAAGCTATTTGGAGCAGGAAAGTATCGGCCAGTACGTCCCACAAATGCTAAACTTACAAGCTCAGGATGCCATCAGTTTCGACAAAGGCTGCTACCTTGGCCAGGAAATGGTCGCACGAATGAAATATCTGGGTAAAAATAAGCGTGCTACATATATTCTATCGGCCCCTGCCAACGGCACACCAGTCGCTGGCAGTGAGATAGAGATGCAATTAGAAACCAACTGGCGCCGGGCTGGCCAGGTCATCAATGCCGTCAATATCAATCAACAACTTTGGTTGCTGGCGGTACTACCCAATGATACAACAGCGAACACTCGCTTACGGTTGGCTGCAGAGCCTGATACCTTGCTTGAGTTGCAACCGTTGCCATACACCCTTCAATAATTGAGGTCTTCATGTCTATTTCGCAAAACAAAGTCGTCGCCATGCATTACAAAGTCACTGATCCGCAAGGCACGGAGCTGGACTCATCCTTTGGTGGTGATCCACTGATTTTCCTGTATGGCCACGGCTCCTTAATCCCCGGACTGGAAAAAGCACTGGCTGGCAAAACAGCTGGTGATACCTTTAATGCCACCATCGAAGCTGCAGACGCTTACGGTGAACGTCATGACCAACTGGTACAATCGGTGCCAAGCTCGATGTTTGAAGGCATGGAAGTAGAAGTCGGCATGCGTTTCCGTGCCGCAGGCCCGGACGGTCGTGAGCACTCAGTGATTATTGTTGAAGTAGGTGATGAAGAGGTCGTGGTAGACGGCAACCATCCTCTTTCTGGCATCGATCTGACCTTTGATGTGGAAGTGCTGCAAGTGCGCGAAGCCACCGCCGATGAAATCGCCCATGGCCATGCCCATGGTATCGATGGTACTGCAGGCCATTGAAATTCAGCAAAAGCCACTCCTCTGTGAGTGGCTTTTCCGCCTCAAACCGTTACAAAGCTTGACAGATTGGTCGATTCACCTTATTTTTACTTCTTTTCGCCGCTAACCCAAATAGCCAGCAGGCCGTATGAAAGATCAACTGCTCATTTCTATTTCCAGTGTGCATGGCTCGCGCCAATACACCATAGGTAAATTGCTTCGTCGCTATTTTGTGATCATTGTGATGCTGTTAGGGGCTCTGACATTGGCCACCGCGATCTTTGTCAATTACCTGTTGAATCAGGTCGATAAACACCATCAGCAGCAACTGAGCCTGGAGCAGCATACCCAGCAACTGCTGGCAGACATCACCAGCCTTGAAAGCCACAGAGCCAATCTGGAAGAGGAACTGGCGGTTCGCAGCGATGAAATTTATATGGCAACCAGCCGGCTTGGAGAAATTGAGCAAGCTCTGGGGCTGGAGCAGGATAGCAGTCAGAATTTAGACCAACGGCTGGACACCGCTACGATAAACTCTGCGGTTCGTAGCACCATGCTGCAAATGATCCCCAGCGGCTCTCCGCTGGAGTTTCGTTACCGCTCATCTCGCTTTGGCAATCGTACCCATCCGATCCATGGCAATCAACGTCATCACCGGGGTGTCGATTTAGCCGCCAACCGGGGTACTCCTATCTATGCCCCGGCGGATGGAGTGGTTGAAAGTGTCCGTCCCAGCAATGGCGGTTATGGCAATATGCTAAAAATACGCCACGCCTTTGGCTTTGCTACCCTTTATGCGCATTTACACGAGTTTAAAGTGACAGCCGGTACCTTTGTTGAAAAAGGTCAGTTGATTGCCACAGTAGGAAATACCGGGGCCTCGACAGCACCCCACCTTCATTACGAAGTGCACTTTCTTGAGCGGCCCATCAATCCTCAAGCCTTTATGGATTGGGATACCAGCAACTTTGATCATGTATTTACACAGGAAAGGAGCATTCAATGGGATTCTTTAGTCAGCATGCTGGAAACAAAAGTAAGCAATCAGCTGCTACTGTCATCGCACAAGGCAGCTCCTTCCACGGAAGTTTCCGACTAACCTGCGATATTCATATCGATGGTTATATGGAAGGAAAAATCAATACCGAAAAAACCCTGGTAATCAGCCGCTCTGGCCGGGTGAAAGGTGAAATCATTGCCGACAAGGTCATTATCAATGGCTTGTTTGAAGGTGAGTGTTATGCCAATCACGTAGAAATATTACCCGATGGTAAAGCACAAGGCTGTATTCATAGCGATGAGCTTAGCATTGAGCGCGGAGGTCAGTTTATTGGTGAAAGTCAGCCGACAGCGGAAGATCAAGTGGTGAAACTGCAAAAAAGTGAGCCCAAGCCAGAGCTGGCTGATCAAGCCTCTAAACAAGACAATGCCGCCAGCTAAACCTGGCTATACGCCAAAAAAAACCGTGCCAAGCTGGCACGGTTTTTTGCTTAAAACAGCTTAAGCGTTTTGTACAAAGTCTTCGCCCAGCTTGATATCACCTTGCAGGGTTGGCAACATATCATCCATGGCTTTTTGCTCAAAGCCACTCAAGCTACCGATTGGCAGCAAACGCTCCACGCCATTCTTGCCCAGCACCAAAGGCTGCGCAAAGAAACGGGCATGAGTACCTTCGCCTTCAACATAAGCGTACTCAGTCACTTCTTCACCCTGTAAACCTTTGACTAAAGACACGCAGAAACGGGCAGCCGCCTGGCCCATGGACAGTGTCGCAGATCCGCCGCCAGCTTTTGCTTCTACTACTTCGGTGCCAGCATTCTGAATGCGGTGTGTCAAAGAGGCTACTTCGTCATCACTGAAGCTTACGCCTGCTACCTGTGACAATAACGGTAGAATAGTGGTCCCGCTGTGGCCGCCAATCACCGGTACTGTGATCTCTGCCGGATTTTTACCCTTCAATTCGGCAACAAAGGTCTCAGCACGGATCACATCCAGGGTAGTGACACCAAATAAACGACGAGCATCATAAGTGCCGGCTTTTTTGAATACTTCAGCAGCAATAGCAACGGTAGTATTCACTGGGTTGGTGATCACGCCAACCAGAGCTTTCGGGCACTGCTCAACAATAGCTTCAGCCAGAGTTTTCACTACATTGGCGTTGACATTAAACAGATCGGAGCGGTCCATGCCAGGCTTACGTGGCATTCCAGCGGGGATCATCACCACGTCCGCACCTTTCAGTGCAGTTGCCAGGTCCTCTTTACCATAGCCTTTTACCTGAACAGCGGTTGGGATATGGCTTAAATCGACAGCGACACCCGGAGTGACTGGAGCCAAATCGTACAAGGCCAATTCAGTCCCTGCCGGTAAATCCAGTTTTAATAACAACGACAACGCCTGGCCAATCCCACCGGCCGCACCTAACACAGCTACTTTCATTGGTAATCCCCTTGTTCAGTTGGTACACACAGGCATAAATATGCATGCAATGAATAAAATCCCGAGCATTTTACCCCATTTTGCGGTAATTTACTGCACAGACTTTAGTAATAGAGTAACTTGATCAGATTAGCCCAGCCGTACAGAAAAGTGACCATTATGACCAAGCAATTAAAACAAGAAGCCCTGATCCAGGCATTTAAAAACTTGCTGAAAGAAGAGCGCTTTGGCTCGCAAGGGGACATCGTGGATGCGTTAAAAGCATTGGGCTTTGACAACGTGAGTCAGTCCAAAGTATCCCGTATGCTCAGTAAATATGGTGCTGTTCGCACCAGGAATGCCAAGCAGGAAATGGTATACAGCTTACCACCCGAGCTAGGCGTACCTACCACCAAAAGCCCGCTGCGCCAGTTGGTGCTGGATATTGAACACAATGATGTGATGATCATCATTCGGACCAGCCCTGGCGCTGCACAGCTCATTGCCCGTTTGCTTGACTCTGTCGGTAGAGCTGAGGGCGTACTCGGCACCATTGCTGGTGATGACACCATTTTTATCGCACCAATCAGTGTGAAAAATATCAACTTTACGCTGGAAAAAGTCACTGAATTGTTTGAAAAAGTGTGAGCCACCGCCCTGCAAGCAGGGCGGGTTTAGCGGCGTTCATACTGTTCCAGAAAGCTTACCGAGGGTGCAAAAAAAGCAGCTCCCAAATCGGCCTGACAGTAATCCAGTAAACGATCATACCCATCCGCCTGCAACTCCCCTACGCCCAGTCGTTGACGGATAAAGGTTTCGAATGCTGTACTGTCGGAGCTGTAAGAAAGCCATAGCAGTCCCTGCTGTTTTAAATCCGCGAATGGCATATTTTGCGTCAATAAAGGGAGCGGCTGATTGCGGTTTTTATCCTGGAAAAAACACAGGCTATGACAATCTGCTTCCAGTTGCACCAACGGCAACCATTGTCCATCCGACTTGTTGCGCCCGATAATGGCCTGCTGCGCCGATACCGGCAGCAATTGCCAACGTTTCAGATCGTGCCGGAATCGCTGCAAGTGCAAATAGCTACCTGCTGCAAATTGCGGCTCCTGCGCGGTAGTCAGCAAAGCCAGCTCGCGTCGCTTTCGGCCCCGTACAGCTTCCGGTGCATCGATAAACCCCGTTAAATCGCGCCCATCCAAATAACGAAAACCACGCATCTGCTCCACCAGTTCAACAGCTGGAGCCAACAGCTGATACAACTGCTGCGCCACAAGATAGTTCACATCCTGCCGGTCGGAGCGAATTTGCAACAGCAAATCAAAAGCACTGGCTGGCATCAGCAACTCAGACGATTCCAGCACAGGAAAAGGCAGCAAACCCGCAGGTCGGGCTTCCGGATACAAAGTATCCCAATAGCTTGCACCTATCGCGACCACACCGGTCAGCATGGCTTCGGAAAAATGATCAGCCAGTTGGCTTACTAGTGCAGGGATTTGTGCCAGTTGCTGACGTAAAAAAACCTCCTGGCCATCGATGGCGTTTAACAACAAAAAATCACCATGCAAATTGGCTTCGGCACAAACTCCAAGCTGCTCTCTTGCCATGCGTGCTGTACTCCTTTCATCCTTTATCGTTTAATTTGTCCTGACCGGAGTGACCTTGAATAGTCAAATGACCGGCTCTTGTGTGAGATATATCTCACAAACTAGTGCGCCAAAGCGGCAAAAGATGCCATCCCCAGGTTGCGCACTCAACTTAACTGCATGTTTTATAAAAGATAAGCAAGAAAAAGTTACTTTTACAATAATATGACAGCAAAGTTTTTTTCCTACCCTCGGTAGCTGCCCTCCTCAGTTCAGCGCATACTAATCATGTCAGCGGATGACAAGTTCAGGATGAACAAAGCGCCACAGGATGTCACTTATTATATGCAATTTTAAGTGAATAGCGATCCACAGGATGTGTAAGGATGATTCAGGACCGGTTCAGGACGAACCTGCATGATAAGGAATACATGCCGCACAGGAAGCAGGTCAGGACGACCACAGGACTCACTCAGGATGAGTGACATTGGCAAAGCAGCTAATGGCAGGATGCACAGGACACGCAACGGACAGCAAGTGACTTTCGGATAAAGTCAGTCAAGGGAGCAGGCAGGACGCCACGATCGACAGGATTTCGATTGACTAGCGCAGATGGAACCAGAGGAACGAAGCAGGACCGCTCAGGATGAGTGTGAAGCAGCAGGAAGCCGCTTCTAAGGACAACAGGACACGGCAGGAAGCCAGGCAGGGAACCTTCAGGATGAAGGCACAGGAAGCCAGGCAGGGACAGCAACAGCAGGATGCTGAGCACAAGACGCAAGACGGCCGCTAGTAGTAGTGCGGCCGTTTTCTTTTGTGGTCGTTTCGTTTATCCCCAATAAAAAATCCCGCTGCCCTTACCAAGCTGCAGCGAGATGATCTCATTGCTTTCATAGAGTTTTGGTGGCTCGAACCCTCAGGTTCCTGCTAATCCGGTTTTACCTGTTGATAAGACAGAATCAGCCATGCGCCGGGAGACGCCACCGACATCTCCCGGTTCTGTTACTTTACTGAAGAGACAAATTCCGGGTAGGCTTCCACACCACACTCACTGCGATCCACCCCTTCGTACTCAGCTTGTTCACTGACACGAATGCCCATCACTTGTTTCAAAATGGCCCACACAATCAAACTGGTAGCGAACACCCAGACAAATATAGTGGCGGCACCAATTAGCTGGCCACTGAAGCTGCTGCCCTCATTGGTTAATGGCACCAGCAGCAAGCCAAACAAGCCAACAACACCATGCACTGAGATAGCACCAACCGGATCGTCAATTTTCAGCTTATCCATACCGATAATGGCTCCCACCACAATGCAGCCTGCGATAGCACCAAACAGAGTCGCCTGCAGTGGGGTTGGGGTGGAAGGTTCTGCTGTAATGGCCACCAGACCTGCCAGCGCACCGTTCAGTACCATGGTCAAATCAGCTTTACGGAATAGGATCACGGACAATATCAGCGCACCAATAGCACCAGCAGCTGCGGCCGCATTGGTGTTCACAAAAACCACCGCCACTTCGTTGGCATTGGCCATATCGCCCAGCTTTAATACCGAGCCACCGTTAAAGCCAAACCAGCCCATCCACAGGATCAAAGTACCGAGCGTAGCCAGAGGCATATTGGCCCCGGGAATTGCATGGGTTTTGCCATCGGCGGTGTACTTGCCTTTACGGGCTCCCAGCAATAACACACCAGCCAGGGCTGCAGAAGCACCGGCCATATGCACAATGCCAGAGCCAGCAAAATCGGAAAAGCCCAAGGCTTCTAGTTCGTACAAACCAAACACCGCCTGCTCCCCCCAGGTCCAGCTTCCTTGCACCGGGTAAATCACTCCAGTCAGTACCACTGCAAACACCAGGAAAGCCCAGAGTTTCATACGCTCAGCCACAGCACCTGAGACAATCGACATCGCCGTAGCAACAAACACAACCTGGAAGAAGAAGTCGGACGCACCGGCGTAAATAGAGTCACCACTGAAGCCATCTTCGCGGCCGGCAAACTCAGCCAGAGTGGCATCCACATCCAACTCCGTAATGCCACTTAAAAAGAAACCACCCTGATACATCAGCTGATAGCCGCAAATCAAATACATAATGCAGGCAATGGAGTACAGCGCGACGTTTTTGGTCAGAATTTCGGTGGTGTTCTTTGAGCGTACCATGCCGGCTTCCAACATGGAGAAACCAGCAGCCATCCACATCACCAGCACACCACACATCAGAAAGTAGAAGGTGTCCATGGCAAATTGTAAGTGATAAATTTGTTCTTGCATGCTGTTTCTCCCTAGATGGCGTCGGCGTCGGTTTCACCGGTACGGATCCGTACCACCTGCGACAGCTCAAACACAAAGATCTTACCGTCACCGATGCGTCCGGTGCAGGCGGCTTTTTCAATAGCAGCGATCAGGCGATCGACATGTTCATCCAGCGTGGCAATCTCCAGTTTGACCTTAGGTAGAAAATCCACCTGGTATTCTGCCCCACGGTAAAGTTCGGTATGCCCTTTTTGCCGACCGAAGCCTTTCACTTCAGTGACCGTTAAGCCTTCCACACCAATCTCCGCGATGGCTTCGCGAACATCGTCCAGCTTAAAGGGCTTGATGATGGCACATACAAGCTTCATAGATGTTTCCTTCTGGGTTTATCGTTATGATTGCCATCTCTATAAGGAAATCGTGTGCCAATTTTTCAAGAGATTGAATATCAATGAATAATTTGATTTGAAACGTTGTAGACATAAAAAAACGCACCAGATAGGTGCGTTTATTCCCAGCAAAAGTGCAGCTTTAGTAGGCGCCGTTGCGTTTCGCTTGCTGGCCGGCCACAAATACCTGCCATTGTTCTATCAGGGCAATCAAATCCACCAAACCACATTCAGCCTGGAGATTATCTTCATCCAGTGTCAATTCACTGCCAGCTAATTTATCCGGCAAGGGTTCATGCTCCTGCTCCAGTAAAGAGTGATGGCAAACCAACACATCACCATCTTCGACAAACAGCGACCAGTTTTTTCCCTGGTGTTGCCAACTGCAATGCTGATCCAGGGTATGCAGCTCACGCAGCAACAAATGATAGCCAGCCTGGTCCAGCACAAACTCATCCAGCAAAAAACGTGCAATCGCATCCTGCTCGGATGGCAACTGCAAATTGAAATTACCTGTGTCGCGGCTGTAATAAAACTCGTAATCCACAGTGCTTACCTCCTGCTGTCGATTATAGCTCAAAGCAAGGCGCTATGCTGGATGCCGGGCCACTCAATGCACTTATTTATCTGCTGTGCATTGGTAACAAGAGGGCTGCCGGGGGCAACTGGTACCGCGTGAACAAATAAGTTGTGCAGGCTTCTCCAAACTGCGGCTTATCCAGTTAATATTCAGAATGTTGGCAACGCTGATCAGCGGGCTTCGTACCGAGTTGGGGATCCTGGCGCCACCTCCCTCGGCGATACACAGTGCCTTCATATCGGCCGCCAGACTATCCGCATCCAGGCCTTGAGCTTCCAGTGCCGGATTAAGATCAATCCCGGCGCAAAGCACATGCGCATTACCGGCCAGATCCGTAACCCGCACCGATTCACAGCAGTAGATGCGCGGCCGGCCATGCACATCCAGCAGCGACAGTTGTGCCGAGCTGCCCTCACCCGGCACATCAAACATACGAAAAACAGCCCAGTGCTGGCATGGGTCCTCCACTGCCCGCATATTGCCCCAGGGTAGTGGAATGCCATTGCCCCGATACACCGCTTTTAACTTCCCCGGCGTATAAGCATCAAAGTAATGCCAATGCGGATAGCTGGATACCGCCGTCATCCGCCGCATTGCGACCGAAGCCGATACCTCAGCCAACTTATGACTGCTGATTTCATAACCATGGCGGTCCAGCAACTGGCGAAAAGGTACTTTCGGGCACAACAATGCGCCGGCAAAAAAACTGGATTCAAAATCACGCCAGGCATGCAGAATATCTTCCGGCGACACCCGGTCGGTGACCATAGCACCGGAGCTGTGCGCGCCCCCAACCGACATCGCACTTTTCACGCCATCTTTGTTGTGCAACACGGCATGGCCAATATGTACCGCCAGCTCGTATTTGAGCCGGGTTGGGTACTGCTGCAACAACCGGTTCAGTTTTAATATTTTAGGGGGTTCGAACCAGGAGGTAGGCACATTGTTGCTGCGCACGCCCAGTTCATCCAGTACCTCTGCCGGCGCTTCATCAAACCAGCTGAGCTGCAATCCCTGAGCCTTTGCCAACTGTAGCAAATCATCCACACTGAGCGGCATGCGCTTTAAACCAATCTCCTCTGCGGCCCGCTCCAGCTCCGGAAAATGATTTTGATGATGCTCCTGGTGTGCCCGGATCAACAGCTGGGCAAACTGGCGTGAGCTGGTCCCGGTTTGCGATAACATTTCCGGCAAAGCAATTTGCAGGATATCTGGTGAGAATAAAAAACCCGGTTCCAGTGGCATACCATGAATGCCACCACGGCTGCCTTTATTCGGAATAATATCTTCTTGCTGCTCCTCACCATCTAAAAACCAATCCAGTGGTTTTTGAAACACCTCGGCAATCACTTCCAGCATCTCAACACTGGGCACTCGCTTACCCCGCTCAATCATCGATAAATAGGAGACCGAAGGCGCGTACTCCGGGCTCACCCGGATACAGCGCGTAGACAAGTCCTCCATAGTTAAGTGATTTCGCTTACGCAAGTTTCGTATTTTTGTCCCCAAAAAATGGGACTTCCGCAGTAAGGATTTATTGGCTTTCATTTTGTAAAATTCACACTGTAAAATTTTTATTGTCAAATTACTCTTAAAATTAGCCTAGACTAAAAATCGAGCAAGGGCAATAACTCCCTGCCGGTACCCGACAGCACCAGTGGCATGAACCACGGGCAAACCATACGGATAGAGAGTGAGGAATTGACAATGAATACGATGACACAAGCCGCTACCGCCAAACGCGATGTTCAACCGCTGATCCAACAAGAGATCAGCCAGATCCATCAATTGAACGAGCACCATGTGCAGCAAGTCATGGCGTATTCCAAAGGCCTGCTGGATAAATTATTTCCATTGACGGAAGGCTCGCACCGCGATGTCTGCCAGTACGAAGTCTACTATCAGCATTTGCTGGCATTCTTCGCCGATGGCCGCAAAGCGGGCTTGCAACAACCTGGTCAGTTTGTCGCCTTGTGCGGCCGCAAAAGCGCACCGGATGCCATTGTATTGATGCAGGATGGCCGCCACGTCGAAATCAGCCTGGGCCACTGCGAACACAGTGATGCTGCCGGCATCAATGATATTCAGATTGAATTGCCCGAGCAGCAAGCCTGGTTTAGCCTGGTGCATGGCTGCCAGTTGGCTGCCGAGCCAAAACAATTCACCGCACCGGATGGTGAGGACTATCAGATTGGTTGAGTACCAGTCAGTCATCCGGCAAATCAAGCTGAAACTCCGCGCGCAGAGCCCTGTAATCAGGGCTTTGCACAAAGTCGATTAACGCCTGATTAAAAGCCTGCATTTGGGCCAAGCTAAGTGCGCTATGCCGACTAAAAGCAAAATAAATATCCACTACCGCAAGAAAAGGCAACAGAATTTCCAGCGGTGGACTTTGCTGCTGCATCAGGGGAGCACGACTGACCGTTAAATAGGAAGCAATGCCAAGTTGCAGCCGGCCATGTGACAGCAAGTTCAGTAATAAGGTATCGGACTCCACCATGGTGACAGCATTCAATGGCAATGCATCCAGTACCTGACCATAGGAAAACCCCCGCACCAGTGCTAGCTCATTGTCGGCCAGCTCAGCCATATTATCGCTGAGTGATACCTTACAAACCCTGTAACAAACTAATACGATCCCATCTTGCAGGTAACTGATATCACTGAACAGGAACCGTTCCGATCGGCTGTCGCTGTGATACATGACCAGCACCAGATCAGCCCGCCCCATCTCCAGATGATGTACGACCCGATTCCAGGGAAGGCGCTGCCAGTTCAGTGAAAGTTGCAATTGCGCACTCAGCGCCTGCAACACTCGGACTGAAAAGCCATCCATCTCACCATCAAAATTCTGATAATAAAAAGGAGGGTAATCTTCTGCAGCGATTGCAACGCGAAGCGTACCAGCCGGGGGAGTAACGCCGGTCCCGGCAAATACCTTCGCTGTAAAAAGGGGGGTGGAGAAAAAGAGCAATACACAAAACAGGTAAGTACGGTACCCAAGTACCATACGCCGGGGCCAGTAATACCCACTCAGTCCGGCAACCATCACCTGCATCCTTGTCGCAGTACACTCTTCTAATCATAGCCAAATGTTAACAAAGCGAAAGATTAGAAGTGACTAATCAAAGGTTCTTTTAGAGGCTTTTCTTCTAAATAAGCCTCGCTCACGCCACAATTATTGCAACAGCTGTAAAGCATCAGGCACAAAAGGCCGGCCTCTGGCATTCACCGCCGTACCAATCACCAAAGCTTCCAGCATCACTTTCTGATCGCGACTGCGGATCACCTGCTGCCGAAAACCAAAACGCAGTTTTGAAATGGGTTCATAAGCGACTGTAACAGCAAAGTGATCGCCACTTTGCAGCGGTGCTTTGTAATCCAGTTCCGAGCGTACCACCACCAGATTCACCTGCTGGCGGGCCAGCTCGGCGAAATCAATGCCTTTGCTTTGCAAAAACTCATGGCGGGCATGCTCCAGGTAGTTGAAATAGACCCCATTATTGACAATGCCCTGCATATCGCACTCGTAGTCACGTACTTTAAAGTCAACAGAAAACACCGGCTGCTCTCCAGATGCTGATGGCCGTAATAAGATGGCTTAGTTTACCAAGGAATGGCGGTTAAGTGGTCAGCTATCTGGCAGCATTCAGCGATGTGGCTCGTCCGGATCGTGCCAATGGGCTTTTTCGCGATCTGTTTTACGTCGTTTAAAAAGAGAACCGTTTCGTTCCGTCCATTCGCTGTATTTGCGGTGCACCCCGCGGCGCATCGCTGCCGAGGAGTTTTCCAATACATCTATCCCAACCAGCACAGCCACCACCAATAAAGACAACTTAATGGCTGCTGCATCCTGACCAATCCCAATGCAAACACCCACAGCGGCCAACATCCAGATGGTGGCCGCTGATGTCACGCCCAACACCATGCCATCGCGGGTCAGCATCACACCTGCGCCCAGGAAACCTACCCCGGTAATCACCTGGCCGATAATACGGGATGGATCAGTTACTTCAGTATTGGTCGACACCGAGGCGGCAATAAACACATAAGTGCCAAGCACAATCAAAATTGAGGTGCGAATACCAGCCGGCTTGCCGCGCAATTGCCGCTCTAGGCCAATCACAAAACCACAAAACAATGCCGTGGCTATTTCCTGCCAGGCCAGTGGGCTGAGATCTAGCAGTTCAGTCAACTCCATCATTGAGGCCCTTCCTGCAGCTTCAGCGTTATCGCTGCACCGTCGACCTTGCCACAATCATGCAGTGGCTGAATGCTGGCAATCGCCAACAATGGAATAGTCTGCTCACCGCTTTCTGTTTCACACAAAAGGTATTCCTGCTCGGCAGTATTGCGGGTTCCTGCGGCTCTTATTGTCCGCGTGGTACCATCCTGCAAATTCAGCAACAGCAGCTGTTTGCGCAAGCAAAAAATTTCTACCCAATCGTGCTGATCGCAGTCGATAATCATGATAGTTTCCAAAGTGATGAGACTGATCTGAGTGTAGCTGAGTTGCGAGCAAAGTGGATAGCAGGATTTAACTTGGTCACCACCATCAGCTAAGCTACACTGTCCACAAGCCATAGATTGAGGCCACTCCATTCCATTGGATATAGAGCCACTGACCAGAGCCATTGAACGCCTGCAGGAAGGCTTGCTGCGCTACCAGCAGGATATTCGTGATATCCAGATCCGTGATGGCTTGGTACAACGCTTTGAATTTACCTACGAAATCAGCCATAAAACTCTGAAGCGCTATCTGGAGTTTAGCTCGCCGTCCCCAGAGCAGTTCGATCGAATGCCTTTTGCCGATCTCATCCGTACTGCCAACGAGCAGGGCCTGTTGCAAGGCAACTGGCCAGCCTGGCGGACTTACCGAGATATGTGCGCCAAAACCAGCCATACCTACGATGAAGACATTGCCCTGCAAGTGGTGGCCGGGATCCCTGACTTTCTGGCGGAATCACGGTTTTTGGCCACGCAACTGCAACAACGCTTAGCTCATGAATAAACCTGAGCGTTTGCAAGTCAGTGAACCGGAATGGCAACACATTGCTGCTATATTGCAGCAGTATCTGTCGCAATATCCGGTGTGGGCTTTTGGCTCCAGAGTGCAGGGCAAGGCCAAACCCTATTCCGATCTGGATCTGGCCATCATCACTAAACAACCGCTTCCCCTGAGTCAGCTGGCCGAGGTGGCCGAAGCCTTCAGCGAGTCTGATCTTCCCTGGAAAGTAGATTTGGTCGATTGGGCCAGTACCTCGCCCGATTTCAAGCGCATTATTGCAGCGCAAAAGCTCGTTATACAGCCTTAAAGACAAGGATAGTTATGCTTACCCTACCCCATTCACACCGCCTTAATTTTACCCTGCTTGGCATGCAAGACGCGGAGCTGTTGTACGAAGTGGATCAGGACGAAGAAGTGATGCGCTACCTCAATGGCGGCAAGCGCAGCAGCATGGCCAATATTGAACAGACCATGCTAACCCGCATGGCGAAGTACCTCGATCCAGCACTTGGTTTTGGCATCTGGCAGGTGCGTCGGCTAAGTGATCAGGCCTATTTAGGTTGGGTGCTGATCCGGCTAACGTTGACTTCAACAAGCCCTAGTTTAAAGCTGCAAGAACATGCTTCGGATCCCGCTCAATAGCGCGCAGCAAAGCCTTAGCCGGGCCGGTTGGCTCTCGTCGGCCTTGCTCCCAATTGCGCAAGGTACCTAGTTGCACATTAATCAAACTTGCGAAAGCTGCTTGCGTTAACTGTGTTTTTTGCCGGATTTCTTTTACCTTCAGGGCAGTCACATAGTATTCCCGTGATGGTTGGCGCTCACCTCGCGCAATTTCATCCATTTGCTGCACACTTTCCAGCAGTTGGTTAAACAGATTGTCGTTCATATCACCACCTCTCAACTATATTTTTCAATAACTTCAGTTGTTTATCTGTTAGATTATCCTGCTCATTTTTCGGGTAAATTAGCAATAAACGAATCTGGTTATCCGGCTGCAAAAAATAGTAGATCACCCGGACACCGCCACTTTTCCCTTGGCTATCACGTCCCCAGCGTATTTTACGCAAACCACCACTATTTTTTATGAGTTTGCCACTGTCTGGATTGTTCGCCAAATGCTGCTGGAACACCCGATACTCATCATCAGACATCAGCTGCTTCAGTAACCGGGTAAACACTGCTGTTTCTACAAAGATCACAATGCATCCTTTCATGTACGTCAATGGCGTACTTTTATACAAGTATGCGACACAGATGGCGAAGCGTCAATCACAAACAACAAAGGCCGCAAATGCGGCCTTTATCTATTGATTTACGGAAGAAAAATTACTTTTTCTTCTTTGCCTTTGGGTTTGGCAAATCGGTGATCGAGCCTTCGTAGATCTCGGCGGCCAGGCCGATGGACTCGTTCAGCGTTGGGTGGGCATGCACGGTCAGGGCGATGTCTTCAGCATCGGCGCCCATCTCAATGGCCAGGCCGATTTCACCCAGCATTTCACCGGCATTGATACCAACGATGGCGCCACCAATAATGCGGTGACTTTCTTTATCGAAAATCAGCTTGGTGAAGCCTTCGGTGCGGGCAGAAGCGATGGCGCGGCCTGAAGCTGCCCATGGGAAGGTCGCTGCTTCGTAATTGATGCCCTGCTCTTTGGCTTCTTTCTCGGTCACACCTACCCAGGCCATTTCCGGATCGGTGTAAGCCACTGAAGGAATGCCGCGTGGGTCGCAGTAATGCTTCATACCAGAAATCACTTCTGCAGCCACATGACCTTCGTGCACCGCTTTGTGCGCCAGCATTGGCTGGCCAATCACGTCACCGATGGCGTGGATGTGCTTGACGTTAGTACGCAGCTGCTTATCGACATTGATAAAGCCACGCTCGTCCACGTTCACGCCGGCTTTGGCCGCATCCAGCAGGTTGCCGTTTGGCTTACGGCCAACTGCCACCAGAATTTTGTCGTAACGAACCGCTTTTTCTGGTGCGTTTTTGCCTTCAAAGGTCACGTACAGGCCGTCTTTCTTCGCTTCCACGCCCACCACTTTGGTCGACAGCATGATGGTGAAGTTTTTGCTGTTGAACTTGGTGTAAGCTTTGACGATATCGGCATCGGCTGCTGGCACCAGTTGGTCGGCAAATTCAACCACTGATACTTTGGAGCCCAGAGCCCGGTACACAGTACCCATTTCCAGGCCAATGATACCGCCACCCAGCACCAGCATTTCGCCAGGAATGTCTTTTAATTCCAGCGCGCCGGTCGAGTCGATGATGCGGTCGTCGTCTTTTGGAATAAACGGCAGCGATACTGGCTCAGAGCCGGCAGCAATCACAGCATGCTCAAAGGTAATGGTGGTATCGCCCACCTGCAGGGTGTTGGCACCGGTGAACTTGCCGTAACCATTGACGACGTTGACTTTACGCATCTTCGCCATGCCATCCAGACCTTTGGTCAGTTGACCAACCACTTTGTCTTTCCAGGCACGGATTTTATCCAGATCAATCTCCGGCGCACCAAAAGTTACGCCGTGGGATGCCATTTCTTTGGCATCGTCGATCACTTTGGCAACGTGCAACAAGGCTTTGGAAGGGATACAACCCACGTTCAGACAAACACCGCCCAGGGTGCTGCGGGCTTCTACCAGGGTTACGTCCAGGCCTAAGTCGGCAGCACGGAATGCTGCAGAATAGCCACCAGGGCCTGCGCCCAATACCACGACCTGCGTTTTGATCTCTTTGCTCATCGTTATACCTTTCACCTTGTGAACCATAGTGGCAGCGCGCGTACTAAGTGGTTGCTTACAACCGCGCAGGCTGCCGACGAAAAATGTGGCTGAATTTTAGCATTCAGCCTGAATGATGTCTTGTAACTTTTCAGCGCAGCAACAAAACTTTGCTGGCTAATAACGACCTTAGAGTTGACTTAGGGAGTTGACCGGGTAGCGTACGCGGCCACACCGTTCTCTGCCAGTGCAGCTGATTGGGTACGCTAAACAGACGCTTTTTGCCAGGGATGGCAAAACGCAGCCCCCATGGATGGGTTCACGGCGTGTCTGTGTGCGCTACCCGATCAGCAGCACCTACACCTAAGCTATCTCTGCCAGTGCTGCTGACTGGGTACGCTAAACAGACGCTTTTTGCCAGGGATGGCAAAACGCAGCCCCCACGGATGGGTTCACGGCGTGTCTGTGTGCGCTACCCAATCAGTAGCACCTACACCTAAGCTATCCTTACCCGAAACTACATAATAATCTGACGAATATCCGCCAGATAGCTCGCCAAAGTGGCAGTAAAGCGTGCCGCCAGCGCGCCGTCAATCACCCTATGGTCGTAGGAGACCGACAACGGCAGCATCAGCTTAGGCTCGAACTCCTTGCCGTTCCACTTCGGTTTGATCTCCGATTTGGAAACCCCCAAAATGGCAACCTCAGGCGCATTCACAATCGGGGTAAAGGCCGTGCCACCAATGCCGCCCAGGCTGGAAATGGTAAAGCAGCCGCCCTGCATATCGGACGAGGTCAGCTTGCCATCCCGCGCTTTAGCAGAAATCTCCATCAGCTCTTTCGACAGTTCAATCACGCCCTTAGTGTTGACATCCCGTACCACCGGCACCACCAGGCCATTCGGCGTATCGACCGCAATGCCCAGATGGACGTATTTTTTCAGGATCAGGCTCTGGCCATCTTCCGATAACGAGGAGTTAAAGGTTGGGAATTCTTCCAACGCCTTGGCCACCGCTTTCATAATAAACACCAGCGGGGTGTACTTCACGCCCAGCTTTTTCTTCTCGGCCAGCGCATTTTGCTCTTTGCGGAAATCTTCCAGTCCGGTGATATCGGCTTCGTCGAACTGGGTGACATGCGGAATACGCACCCAGTTGCGATGCAGGTTGGCACCGGAAATCTTCTGAATACGGCTTAGCGGCTTTTCCTCAATCTCACCAAAGCGGGCAAAATCCACTTTCGGCCAGGCCAGGACATCCATGCCAGCGCCGGAGCTTGCCTTGCCGGATTCCGCCTGCTTCACCAGCTCTTTGACGTAGTTTTGCACATCTTCGCGCAGCACCCGGTTTTTGCGACCGGTGCCTTTGACTTTAGCCAGGTTCACGCCAAACTCGCGTGCTAAGCGCCGAACTACCGGGGAGGCATGGGCATAGGCTGCATTTTCAACAAACTCGTCCTTGCCGGCTGCTTTGCTGTCGCTGGCAGCAGGCTTGCTGTCTGAGCTTGCTGTGCTGTCCGACTTGGCCGGCTGCTCCGTTTTGGCATCGGCCTTGCTCTCAGCTTTTTTCTCGCTTTGGGCTGGCTTGCTGGCCTTGCTGCCAGAACCTGCCACTTCAAACACCATGATTAGACTACCGGTTTTGACTTTATCACCGGTGGTTACCTTGATCGCTTTGACCGTACCGGCAAAAGGTGCCGGTACTTCCATCGAGGCTTTATCGCCTTCCACCGTCAGCAGAGACTGCTCGGCTTCGACGCTGTCGCCAACACTGACCATGATTTCCGTGACTTCAACTTCATCGCCACCGATATCCGGTACTTCTACCTCTTTCTCTTCGCTACCTGCCGCCTCATCGTCTGAAGCATCATCAGCGCTATCCTTGGCAGCCGTATCCGATGTGGCCGCTTCGTCTTTGTCTGCAGTGTCGGTCTTTTCGCCATCTGCCGCTTCAAATACCATAATCAGGCTACCGGTTTTCACTTTATCGCCGGTGTTCACTTTAATGGCTTTGACCACGCCGCCTTCGCTAGCCGGTACTTCCATCGAGGCTTTGTCGCCTTCTACCGTCAACAGAGACTGCTCTGGCTCCACCGTATCACCAACGCTGACCAGAATTTCAGTCACTTCAACTTCATCGGCGCCAATGTCCGGCACATGAATTTCAATACTCATTGGTCATCCTCTTAGGCGTACAGTGGGTTGATTTTATCGCTGTCGATGTCGAATTTTTTGATGGCGTCAGCCACCACCGACTTCTTCAGCGTGCCTTTTTTCGCCAGCTCATTCAGCGCAGCCACTACGATATAGCCCGCGTTCACTTCAAAGTGACGGCGCAGGTTTTCGCGACTGTCGGAGCGACCAAAACCATCGGTGCCCAGCACCTTGTACGAGTCGGCCGGCACAAAGGCCCGCACCTGTTCAGCGTAGCTCTTCATGTAATCGGTCGCAGCAATGGCCGGCGCGCTGTTCATCACCGTAGCGATGTACGGCACTTTCTCCTCGGCTTCCGGGTGCAGCATATTAAAGCGCTCACAATCCTGACCATCCCTTGCCAGCTCGTTGAACGAGGTGACGGAATAGACATTGGAACCAATGCTGTATTCTTCACTAAGAATTTGCGCCGCCTTGCGTACTTCGTTCAGGATGGTGCCTGAACCCAGCAGTTGCACTTGCGCCTTGTCGCCGGTTAAGCTTTCCAGCTTATAAATACCGCGGCGAATGCCCTCTTCCACACCTTCTGGCATGGCACCATGGTGGTAGTTCTCGTTCATCACCGTGATGTAGTAGTAGATGTTTTCCTGCTCCGGGCCGTACATGCGGCGAATACCATCCTGAATGATCACCGCCAGCTCGTAAGCGTAGGTGGGATCATAGGAAATGCAGTTCGGTACGGTACCGGCCTGAATATGGCTGTGGCCGTCTTCATGCTGCAAACCTTCGCCATTCAGCGTAGTACGGCCGGCGGTCGCCCCCAACAGGAAACCACGCGCCTGCTGATCTCCGGCCAGCCAGGCCATATCGCCGACCCGCTGGAAACCAAACATCGAGTAGTAGATGTAAAACGGAATCATCGGCAAATCGTTGGTGCTGTACGAGGTTGCTGCCGCCACCCAGGACGACATCGCACCCAGCTCATTGATGCCTTCCTGCAACACCTGGCCCGACACATCTTCTTTGTAGTAGGACACCACCGAGCGATCTTCCGGCGTATAGCCCTGGCCGCGCGGGTTGTAAATCCCAATCTGACGGAACAAGCCTTCCATCCCAAAGGTACGGGCTTCATCGGCAATAATCGGCACAATCTGCTTGCCGATGTGCTTGTCTTTTAACAGGATATTCAGTGCACGGACAAAACCCATGGTGGTAGAGATATCGCGTTTTTGCTCTTCCAAAAGCGGCTCGAACGCACTGAGTTCTGGCAGGGTCAGCTCAGCGCTAAAGCGTGGTAAACGCACCGGGGTATAGCCATGCAGCGCTTTGCGGCGCTCGTGCAGGTAACGATGCTCTGGCGTGCCCTCTTCCAGCGTGATGTACGGCAGTGCATCGACCTCGTCTTCACTGATAAAGTCTTCCAGCTTCAAGCGCTTGCGAATTTGCTTCACATGCGTCATATCCATTTTCTTCACCTGGTGAGCAATGTTCTTGCCCTCAGCCGCTTCACCCATACCGTAACCTTTCACGGTTTTGGCCAAAATCACGGTTGGTTTATCGCTGCACTCCTGCGCCGCTTTAAAGGCTGCATACAACTTTGATGGCTCGTGACCACCGCGTTTTAACGCGAAGATTTCTTCATCGGTCATGTCCGCAACCAGGGCCGCCGTTTCAGGATAACGGCCAAAGAAATGCTTACGCACATAAGCACCATCTTTGGATTTGTAGGTCTGGTAATCGCCATCGACGGTTTCGTTCATCAGCTCCAGCAATTTGCCGGTGGTGTCTTTGGCCAGCAACTTGTCCCAGCCACTGCCCCAGACCACTTTGATCACGTTCCAGCCAGCGCCACGGAACAGGCCTTCCAGCTCCTGAATGATTTTGCCATTGCCCATCACCGGGCCATCCAGCCGCTGCAGGTTGCAGTTAACAAGGAAGCAAAGGTTACCAAGGCCCTCACGCGCAGCAAAAGAAATAGCACCACGGGATTCCGGCTCGTCCATCTCACCGTCACCCAGGAAGGCATAAACGCGCTGCTGGCTGGTATCTTTTAAACCACGACCGTTTAAGTACTTTAAGAAACGCGCCTGATAAATGGCGGCAATCGGGCCCAGGCCCATCGATACCGTTGGGAACTGCCAGAACTCTGGCATCAGTTTCGGGTGCGGGTAGCTCGATAAACCCTTGCCACCTACTTCCTGCCGGAAGTTATCCAACTGCTCAGCCGTTAAGCGGCCTTCGACAAAGGCTCGGGCATAAATACCAGGAGAGATATGGCCCTGATAAAACACCAAATCGCCGCCGTCTTTGTCGTTTGGCGCACGGAAAAAGTGGTTGAAACAGGTTTCGTAAAACGCTGCCGAGGACTGGAAAGACGCCATATGGCCGCCCAGCTCCAGATCTTTTTTCGAGGCCCGCAATACGATCATGATGGCATTCCAGCGGATCACCGAACGAATGCGCCGTTCCAGATTGACATCGCCAGGGTAAGCAGGCTCATCCTGTGGCGGAATGGTATTGATGTAGTTGGTGGTGACGCCGGTAGGCATGTCCACCCCTTCCAGCCGGGCTTGCTCCAGCACCTGCTCCAGCAAAAACTGGGCACGTTCAACACCTTCTTCACGGACCACTGACTCCAGTGCTTGCAGCCACTCTTTGGTTTCGAGTGCGTCGATGTCCACTTGACTGACTTCAGACATATCGGGATTCCTTTGGTTGTTCACAGTTCAGGATTGCATCCTGTGTTAATGTGCATCGCCCTGTTGCGAACGGCGCAATGAACGCTCCAACCGGGAGCGCTCTTTGCCCACTTCAAGCAGAGCTTCTTCGATATAGGCCAGGTGCCGGTGGCTTGCCTGACGTGCTTTTTCCGGTTCGCCCTGAACAATGGCCTCCATCAGGTGTTCCCGATGGGCGTTCAGTTGCGCCTTGATTTCTGGTTTTTGCTGAATAGTAGCGAGGTTGGCATGAATATTTTGCTCAACCAAAGGCGTCATACCACGCACCAGGTGCAGCAACACCACATTGTGTGACGCTTCCGCCACCGCCTGGTGGAAAGCGCTCACTGCATAGGACTCGGCCGCTAAATCGGCATTGGCTTGCGCCTGGCAAATGCTTTGGTAGCGCTGCTCGATTTGCGCGAAATCTGCAGCTGTACCGCGCAGCGCTGCATAGTAGGCGCATATGCCTTCTAAGGCGTGGCGAAACTCCAGCAAATCAAACTGCGACTCCGGATGGCGGGCAATCAGCTCAAACAAAGGGTCGGTCAGCCCAACCGCCAAATTATCGCAGACATAAGTCCCTCCACCCTGACGCCGCTTGACCAGCCCCTTGGCTTCTAATTTTTGGATCGCCTCACGCAGCGACGGCCGCGATACTTCAAACTGCAACGCCAGCTCACGCTCTGGCGGCAGCTTTTGCCCGGGCGTAAAACTGCCCTCCAGCAGCATGTGTTCCAACTGCTCGACAATGCGATCTGATAACTTGGCTGGTTTAATAATCAAAAGCGCTATCCACAGTCTAAATTGCACCAACGGTGTAAATTGGTAAGACCAATTAGCCGATAGGGTGGTTAAGGTATCAGTTTCTACCTGACAAGTAAATAAAGCAGAAGAAGGTTGCAGATGCAAACCACCAAAAAAGTTAGAGCTAAGGCTCTAACCAAACCGTGATTAATGGGAACAAACAGAATTGGTATGACCAGATTAAGTGACGGCAGATACAACAAAGCCGCTACAACAGAGCGGCTTTGCTTGTAGAGCCAATGAATAGAGTGAAAAAGCTTAGCCTAACCAGCCCGCCAGTGTCAGGATAGCAGTCAAAGCCAGAAAGAACAAAATATTACGTTTGGCCAACTGCACCATGGTTGCCGTTTCCTCCGCCGTATTGAGTATGCTTTCATCAATCGGCTCGGCTGCAGTGGCAACATCCAGCACCACCTGCTCGTTTGGGCTGGTGAAGTCCAGGAAATACCCCAGCAAGGCACTGGAAGCACGGGAAAAATAGCCCACCAGCGCAAAACCAATGCCAAACAAACGAGCTGGAAACCAATCCGCAATATGCATCAGCCGCTGGTAAGCTGGCGTGCCTTCATGCTCTTGTTGCAGCAAGGCCTCCAACTGCAGCATCTGTGGATCCTCGCTGTAGCTGGGCTGGTTCAACTGGCGCAAAATGACGTAGGTAATAATACCAAAAGCGCCAAATGGTAAAAACCAGAACAACACAGCCGCATAATAACGGAAATTCAGCCAAATCAGACTTTGGCCGTAACTGGCATCGTCTGATTGCAAACCGCTGTGTTGACGAATTTGCTGCATCGCAAGAAAAGCGGCTTCATCATCATTACGGTCTTGCGCATTTAGAAACTGCTTGTACAGCTGACGATAATGCCAGCAGCCGATGGCCAGCAACAACAACAGCGTATTAACCAGGGTAGTCAGCAACCACAGATCGATCAGACGCAGCAATAACCAAACCAGAAAACCTGGTAGCAAGATCCAGGCATATTGCCCAATCGGATGCTTCGCGATCTCGGCCAGCTTGCTGCCAGCTGTCAGTGAAAACCAGCTTTTAGCGTAGCGACTGCCCTGCCATAGCTCACTGCGGGCAGCCAACCGTTCAATGATCAGGGCCAGTAACATACTAACTAACGTCATAAAGTGCTCTCCTGTAATGCCGCCCGGTAACGCAGCCAGTCAAATGCCGGTCCGGGATCCGTTTTACGCGCCGGGGCTATGTGCTGATGCCCAACAATACGCGCTAACGTGATGCCCGGGTACTGCCGCATCAACCAGAGTGTTAAGCGTGTTAAGCTCTGGTACTGTGCATCAGTATACGGCAAATCATCGGTGCCTTCTAACTCAATACCTATCGAAAAATCGTTGCATTGTTTCCGGCCATCAAAGCTGCTGATGCCGGCATGCCAGGCGCGCTTATCAAAGGGCACGTATTGCCAGATTTGACCATCACGCCAAATTACACAGTGGGCTGAGACCCGCAAATGCGCAATTTCAGCAAAAAAAGGGTGAGCCGATGCGTCCAACTGGCCGAGAAAAAAATCATCGATATAACGCTTTGCCACCCCGGCAGGAACAAATTGGCCCGGAGGTAAACTAATGTTATGTATCACCAGCAAACAAATACGATTACCGTCCGGCCGTTGATCGCAGTGCGGCGACTGGCGTACAAGATCCACTGGCGCTTGCAACATAATTTTCCTGTTGGCATTGGCTACTTTGGCCGTATCATAGCACTGCACAACAGCAGGCTCTATAAAAAGAGAAGCAAATGACAGATAAGCAACCAACTGAATCGACAGAATTTATCGGTAAAAGCTTTACCGTGATTGCCTGGCTTCTGCTGCTTGGCCTGCTGGTCTGGTGGTTTCAGGGTTACTTGCACCATCAGAACAACCCAAATCAGCAATTGCACAGCATTCAGGGCGTACAGGGCGAAACACGCACGACCTTGGTGCGTAACCGCTCCGGCCATTATGTTGGTACCGCTCTGATCAATGGTCTGCCCGCCGATTTTATGCTCGATACCGGTGCTACCACAGTGGCTGTTTCCGAACAAGCTGCGCGCCGGCTTGGCCTGCGCAAAGGACAGCGTATTCAGGTGATGACCGCCAATGGCATTGCCGATGCCTGGCGCAGCCAGATTGATGAACTGCAATTGGGCGATATCCGGCTGCATCAGGTAGACGCCAGCATAGTGCCCAATCTGGGAGGTACCGAGATTTTATTAGGCATGAGCGCCCTGAACCAGTTAGAATTCAATCAACAAGCCAACCAACTGACTCTGATACAACGTTGATCCTATGTTGATGACCATTACCGCTGAACTGCAACACCATATACGCGCTTCTGTTGCCACTGCCCTGGCTGAAGATTTAGGCAACTTACCGGTTGAACAAGGTGATATTACCGCCAGCCTGATCCCGGCCAGCCAGCATGCCAGTGCCACCATTATTAGCCGGGAAGCAGCCATTATTTGTGGCGTTGCCTGGGTGAATGAAGTGTTCCAGCAGCTAGACCCCGGCGTACAACTGGACTGGCAGGTAAAGGACGGCGACAGCGTCGCTCCCAACCAACTGCTCTGTCGCCTGCAGGGCAATGCCCGCAGCCTGCTGACCGGCGAGCGCAGTGCATTGAATTTTTTGCAAAGCTTAAGTGGCACCGCCACCACCACCGATCTCTATGTACAACAACTGGCAGGCAGCCGCACCCAATTGCTTGATACCCGAAAAACCATCCCTGGCCTGCGGCTGGCACAAAAATACGCCGTGTTGTGTGGCGGTGGTCAAAACCACCGTATCGGCCTGTTCGACGCGTTTTTGATTAAAGAAAACCACATTGCCGCTGCCGGTGGCATCGATAAAGCAGTGGCTCAGGCCCGCAGCAATTTCCCAGGTAAGCCGGTGGAAGTAGAAGTGGAAAGCCTGGCAGAGCTGCAGCAGGCTTTAACAGCCGGTGCCGATATTATTATGCTGGATAACTTTAGCCTGGCTGATATTCAGCAAGCCGTTGCCATCAATCAGCAGCGAGCCAAACTGGAAGTCTCCGGCAATATCACCAGCGAGCGGTTGCGCGAGCTGGCCGCCACCGGGGTAGATTTTATTTCCTCCGGCGCTTTAACCAAGCATGTGCAGGCCATTGATTTATCGATGCGGTTGCAGATTGATCGAATCGAACGTTTCGACCATAATTAATGCAAACTCAGAGTAAAGGCTCAAGCAATGGAATCCATAACGGCGAATGAAGCAAAAACACACTTTGGCTCCCTGCTGCTCAAAGCTCAAGCCAGCCCGGTTGGCATTAATAAAAATGGTAAAGCCGTTGCAGTTATGATCTCTGCTGAAGAGTTTGAAAACATCAATGCACTAAAACTAGAGCTACTGAAACTTCGAGCTGCCAGTATCGATGAAACCCAGACGATTGATGGAGCCCACTTTATGAAGCAACTGCTGGCCGGTGACCTTGATTGAGCGGATTTGAGCTTACACCTGATGCAACAGCTGATATCCGCCGAATAAGGCAATACAGTCTGTTGCAATGGGGGAAGCTGCAGACAAATAAATACCTCACGCAGCTTACAAACAGCTTCTTCATGCTTGCAGAGCATCCAAAACTTGGTAGCCACCGCCCGGATGTGCGACAGGATGCTTACAGCTTTCCTTGTCAAAGCCATATTATTTACTACATCAGTAAAACCGAAAAAATTATAGTTTTTGCAGTCCTTCACAAGCATATGGCTCCCGCCCAGCACTTATCCGAACGCAGCATACCACCAAAAAACTGACATGGAACTGTCGGCTTCTGTTACACTCAAACAGGTACTCACCATAACCCTGAACACAAGCCATGCAGCAATCAGAGCAACCGCGTACCGGGCGGGTGGTGTACTGGCAGGATGTGAAAGGCTTCGGATTTCTGTTCTGTCAGCAAAGCCAACAAAAGCTGTTTTTTCATATCCGTGACTTTGTCACCAAATCCGCTCGCCCGAAGCTAGGTGACGAAGTGCAATTTTGCCTGGGTACCGACAAACGCGGCCGCCCGATTGCCATTCAGCTGCAATTTACCGAAGCCGACAAACAACAACCCCAACCAAACAAAACCAGTCAAAGCATTGATTTGGGCTATGCCGAAGATGTGTCGCTGTATTTTCGTAGTGGCTTTTTAATGCTGCTGGTCATTGCCTTGCTGTTTGGCAGCCTGCCCTTTGTGTTGCCTATTTTGTACCTCGAAGCCAGCCTCTTTACCTATTGGTTGTACCAGCAAGACAAAGCCGCTGCCATCAGTGGCCAGGTGCAACGCCTGCCGGAAGAAAGCCTGCAACTCTATAGTTTGATCGGTGGCTGGCCCGGTGCCTTGCTGGCACAAAAGAAACTGGCGCATAAACGCCGTAAGTTTCGTTTTCAGCGCGAGTTCTGGCTGGTGGTGCTCGGCAATGCCCTGCTGATCGCCTGGCTACTAAGCCAACATGGCCAGGAATTTATCGGCCGGCTGGCGTTGTTTGGTTCATAAAAACGTCAGCTTTTAAGCTGTAACAGGGTTATCTGTTGATGCAAAGCAGGTAAGTCTTGCTCGATGGTTTTCCAGACTATTTCAAAGTCAATTTTGAAATAACCATGCGCCAGCGCATTTCTCATTTGGTAGGCATAAGCCAGCGGAAGATCGGGATGTGCCTGGGTAAATTCAGGAAAATGCTTTTCAATATTGCGGCTGGCCTCCCCAATCACTTCAAGATTACGAATCACCGCATCCTGAACAAGCTCACTGTCAAGAAAGCTTAGTTCATCCATATCCTCGGTGTAGCTTTCAATTCGTTGAATGGCTTCAGTGATATGACCAAGATAACCGTCAAGTCTGGTCAATTTGCCACTCATACAGGGATTGCTTCCGAAAGCACTTCAGCACGAAAGGTTTCAGGCAAAGCAGCAGGAGTTACCACATCCACTGGCACTTGCAGCAACTGCAGCAATTCATGCCGAATAGCCCCAATGTCGAATAAAGTGGTGTCTGGTGTCGGGTCAACCAGAATGTCCAGATCGCTCAAGTCGGTATCATCACCACGCACCACAGAACCAAAAACCCGTGCATTTTTAGTGTTATGGGCAGCAATAATGGCGCGAATCTCAGCTCTGTGCGAAGCCAATGCTATGGATGGTCTCATTATCACCTCACTGTATTCATTCAGTGCATGAAGTAATCATATATTGCAGTGTACATACTGACAGACACCAGCACCCGTAAGTAGTCACCTTAAGCATTATACCATGACTTTTGTGGTACTTGGGTAGCCGCTTCAATTTGTCATTTGAAGCAGGCTCAGCGCACAAACTGAGAAGAAAAAATGTGGACCCCTTGATTACAGTTGGAAGCATGCAGGGCAGAACGTTTGCAAACAACTCTGCTGGCAGGGCTTTAGGAGCTAGAATCTGCCTGGATGATGGGAAGCTGGCGCCAGCTTTATAACGATACAGAACACATACCGCGATGCCAGGGCGGTAAAATGGCATAAAGCCCCCCTTTTATGGCTAGTTTCCCGAAAACAGATCCTCCGACGACTAGTACTTTACTACTAAATAAAGCTGCCTAAATTAGCAACAAAAGCAATAAAAATTAGTTCTATATCAATGAAGTAAAAAAAATTTACAGAAATAATTCTCCGTACCTTGCGAAATTTGAAATTTGCCTCAGAATAACAAGTAGCCTATCGGGCTGTTAACAACTCAGGAGTTTACCCATGAAAGCAATCAAACAAACCCAACAGGGTTTTACTTTAATCGAACTGATGATCGTTGTTGCGATTATCGGTATTTTGGCGGCTGTGGCTATTCCACAGTATCAAAGCTACACTGCCTCATCTCAGGTTTCCCGTGTGATGTCTGAAACCGGTGCTCTTAGAACCGCGGTAGAAAACTGTATATTAAATGGACGCACTGCTCTTGGTACCGCTGCCGGTGAATGTGATGTTGGTGTGACCACATCTAACCTGTTAGATACTGGTACACCAGTTATTTCAGATCCATTGGTAGCAGCCACAACTATTGTAGCAACTTTTGGTGGCAATGCAGCCTTAGCGATTGCAACTGAAACGCTTACATGGACTCGTGATGCTGATGGGTCATGGGCATGTACCACCACAGTGGATGCGAAATTCAGACCAAACGGTTGTAATTAATATTTATTTACTGCGCTTGCGGCAAAATTAAACTGCCCAGCCCGTATCAGAGACCAGCTTAATGCTGGTCTTTATTTTTTTAATATCGGGGTCAGTAATATCGGAGTCAGAACAAAATTTCTTGCGTATCAAACTGCTGAACAAATTCCCTTACTACACCATCCAAAGAAAAGACTTACCATTTTGACAGGGGTTCCATGAATGCTAAATTGTACTAACTATTCATAAGTAAGGGGGGCGGCATGGCCAGAACAACCAGCGTGAGCATCGGTTCCCAATTGGACGATTTTGTTGGAAAACTTATTGCAACCGGCCGCTATGGCTCGGCCAGTGAGGTGATGCGTACTGCGCTTCGCTTGCTGGAACAACAGGAAAATCAGTTGGCTGCACTGCGCCATGCGCTAGCGGCGGGTGAGCAAAGCGGCGAGTCGGAGCTGTCGTTAACAGATATTGCTTCTGAAATTAAACCAACCTTCGGGGCAGCTCCCTAATGCCCTTATAAAACTGACCACACTGCTCCTGAGTGAAAGAGCACTCACGCTTGTAAACCCACGCAGGAAGGGGTATGGTGCCCTTGTTCCTTTTTTGGTTTTGCTAAACGGAGTATCACCTTGTTAGCGAACATGCCAACAACCAACGTTAGTCCCCTCACCGCCTGCCAGCTTTAAGCCGGGCGCGCCTGGTTGCGCCCGGGCAGAAATACCCTTTTTTTACTTTGTTGTATTCACGTCTGTCTTTACGGAGGCATTGTGTTGCACCCTATTACCTATGTTGCTCAAACGGATCCAACGCTGGATGTATTGCTAAAGGCGCACTGGCTACCCCGCCAGCTATACAGCCGCGTGCTATTACCGCCAAAGTCAGCCCCAGCTACTCACTTGAACAGGCATGGACGGCATAGCTGTCTGATGCCGGGTGACCATGCCGAGCTGTTCGATATTTCCAGCGGATCCCAACTCTGGATCACACTCAGCCAGGCTAAGCCAGGCAAAGACGCTCACCGGACTTGCGTTGAGCTGGATTCACCTCTTGGCCGTGCCCTACTGAACAAAAAAGCGGGTGAACTGGTTGCAGTCACGCTAGGCCGCAGCCAATTGCATTTTATGGTGCTGCAGATTACCAAAGCCCAAACGCCCTAATTACTAACAAGTCCAGGAGGTTATGGCCATGCAGTATTTTCGTTCGCAGCACAGTACACAACTGGTAAAAGCGCATTCGACAATCTGGCTGCTGCGACCAGCATGCTCGATGCATTACAGCGAAGGAAATTTCCCATGAGTAAAGAAAAAACGAAGAAAAAGCCACAACATAACCTGAAAGAAAAGCGACGCCTGAAAAAGGAAAAGCGCACTCAGGAATAAAGGACCCGGCCGCAGGGGCTGAATAGCCCCTGCAACCAAGCCCATTTAGACATCCAGACATTTAGATTGACACAATGCGTGCAGCATGCTTTGATAAGTGATAGCTCCAATACCCCTTGTATACTGCTAATAATTGCATTGAAAATAAGGATGACTGCGATGAAACGAGAAACCATAGCGCTGCATCATGGCTACCAGCCAGATAATCAAAACTCGGTGGCGGTGCCCATTCACCAAACCAGTTCCTTTAGCTTTGACAGTGCCCAGCATGCGGCGGATTTATTCGATTTAAAAGAAACCGGTAATATCTACTCACGCATCATGAACCCAACTTGCGCGGTGCTGGAACAACGCATTGCAGCGCTGGAAGGCGGCATCGGCGCTTTGGCCGTGGCATCAGGCATGGCAGCCATTACCTATGCCATTCAAACCATCGCCGAAACCGGTGATAATATTATTTCCATCAGCGAACTCTATGGTGGCACTTACAACCTGTTTGCTCATACCCTGCCACGTCAGGGCATCGAGGTACGTTTTGCCGATAAAGACGATTACCAGACCATAGAGCAACTGATTGATGAACGGACCAAGGCCGTGTACTGCGAAAGCATTGGCAACCCGTCCGGCAGCATTGTTGATATTGAAAAACTGGCCGAACTGGCTCACCGCCATGGTTTGCCTTTGATTGTGGACAATACGGTAGCAACGCCTTTTTTATGGCGTCCGATTGAGCAGGGTGCCGATATCGTAGTGCATTCTGCTACCAAGTACATTGGCGGTCATGGCACCACCATTGGTGGCCTGATTGTCGACTCGGGCAAGTTTCCCTGGGCTCAGCATGCCAAGCGCTTCCCGTTGCTCAATGAGCCGGATGTGTCTTACCATGGGGTGAGCTATACCCGGGATGTAGGCGAAGCAGCCTTTATAGCCAGAGCCCGTGTCGTGCCGCTGCGGAATATGGGAGCAGCCTTAAGTGCTCAGGCAGCCTGGAATCTGTTGCAGGGGCTTGAGACATTGGCGCTGCGGATAGAGCGCATCAACCAAAACAGTCTGGCTGTGGCGCACTGGCTGTTGCAACAGCCCCAAGTAAGCTGGGTAAAGTACGCTGGGCTGCCAGAACACAAAGATCATGCTTTGGCACAAAAGTACATGCAGGGCCAGGCTTCGGGGATTTTAAGCTTTGGCATCCAAGGTGGCCGCGAAGCCGGTGCCCGTTTCTACGATGCGCTGCAGCTGATCCTGCGGTTGGTCAATATCGGCGATGCCAAAAGCTGCTCAGCAATACCGGCGGCCACCACCCACCGCCAACTGAACGATGCCGAGCTGGCCGCGGCAGGTGTATCGGCCGATATGGTGCGCTTATCCATAGGTATTGAGCATATTGATGACTTGCTTGCCGATTTAAGCCAGGCACTGCAGGCAGCTTCGCACTAAACACCCTGCTTATCCCCCAAAGATCGACGGTACGCGCACAGCTTGCCGTTCGATCTATTAACATTATCAGCTAAGCTTACTTAGAGTAAAACCTCATACCGGAGCTTTAGCATGACCATTAAGTGGATGTTTCGAATTGGTTTGGGTGCAGCATTGGTCTCCACCTTAGTATTGCTGCTGATTGTGCTGGCACTACGCAGCACCATGCTGCAAACGCAGCAACTGCAGGATTATCGTTACCAGGCCTACCAGTTGGGTCAACTCTCCTCACAAAACTCCAGTCGCCTGACCATGCATGCCAGGCAATACATTGCCACACTGGATCCCCGTTATCGGCAGGCATACAATGAACTGGTTGCTCAAATTCAGGGGCAGAGTGCCGGAGGCGATGGCCGCCGCCTGAGTTATATCGAGCGCTTGCGCGAGATGAACTTCACCGCAGAAGAATTGCAACTGTTGCAAAGATCTAATCAGCTCTCAATGGCATTAGTGGCAACCGAAGAGCGTGCTTTTGAGTTGGTAAAGCAGCTGACAGGACAAAACCCTGCAACTTTGCAAGCAAACGACATGGCACACTGGGTACAGGCGCACCAGTTGCTCAATGACCAAGCCTATATGACCGAAGTGGCCGCCATCATGCAACCGGTAACCGAGTTTGAGCGCAGGCTGGAACAACGAACCGCAGAAGCTGTGCATCAGGTGCAACAGCGCTTAGCCGTTATCGTCGCTATCAGTCTGCTCGCCGTGCTTATCATCTCAATCATGCTGGCAGTCTGCTATTGGTTGATTGAACGACGTGTCATTCAGCCAACCGATCGCTTGCTAAAGCAGGTCACAGTAATCAGTGAAGGTGATTTATCCCAGCCCATACTGGCATCCGGCAAAAATGACGAGATAGGCAAGCTCACCCAGGCATTTTGCCGGATGAGTGAACAATTGAACCAACTGCTGCATCAAATTTCGCTGCAAGCCAGCCAGGCCCACAGCTCTGCTTCAGAACTGACCGAGGTAGCAAAACAAACTGCTACCATTAATGAACAACAACAAGCCACGATTCAAATCATCTCTTCATCGGTGTATCAAAATACCGAAGCAGTGCGCGAAGTTGCCAGCAACTGCTCGCTGGCGGCTCAGGATGCTTCCAATGCCGATCAACAAACAGCTGAAGGCCAGCAAGTTGTCAAAGCAAGCATTGAAGCCGTCACCAGCCTGTCTGAAATTCTGCAAGCATCCAATCGTGATCTCGCTGAGCTGGAAAACTCGGTACAGCAGGTCGCTTCGATTCTGGATGTCATCAACAACATTGCCGAGCAAACCAATTTGCTGGCATTAAATGCGGCGATTGAAGCTGCCAGAGCTGGAGAGCAAGGCCGGGGATTTGCGGTAGTTGCCGATGAAGTTCGTACCCTGGCACAACGCACACAGAGCTCTACCACTGAAATCCGTGAACGTATTGAGGCACTGCAAAAAGTCACTGCCAGCGTTGGCCAGCGCACCCGCCAAAGTGATGCTGAGGTGCAACTTGCCGTCGATAAAGCCAGCGATGTGGCTGATACCCTGCAGAGCATTCAACAGCTGATGAAGGGTATTCATGATATGACCACCACCATAGCAGCAGCCACAGAGCAGCAGTCCAAAGTATCGGATGATATTTCGGAGCGCTTGATCGGCTTTCAGGACACTACCAATCAGAGCTCTGAACAAGGAAAACAGGTAGCTTCACAAGCCCAGCGTTTGATGGAGCTGGCAACAGATCTGAATCAAACGGTTGGACGCTTTAGGTTGCGCGCTAGCAATTAAAAAGGCGACTAAGGCGGGTGCCGGCCGTTTGTGTTCCCGACGGCAATGGCAACGATACAGTAAAAACTTGAATAACCAGACAATATTGGCATAATCAGGGATAGTTTCTAAGCATGATGGCCGGTACCTAACACTATGGCAGTTTCAGCGAATTCATCGCTTTTTAAGCGCCTGGCGCAACAAGGTCTGATTAATAACACATCAGCTACTGAGTTGCTGGGGCGTAAAGGCGGCCAGTACAAAACACTGCCAGAGTTTTTACTGGCCGAGAAGCTGCTGTCTGCCCGCGATCTCGCCGAACACGCCGCCGCTCTTACCCAGCACTCACGCCTGGATCTAAGCTTTTTTGATGCCGACACTATCCCCAAAGAGCTGCTGAATGAAAAGCTGATTCGTAAATACCAGATTTTACCACTATCCCGCGCCGGACGAAGCTTGCACATTGCGGTAGCCGACCCGACGAATCTTGCCCCTATTGAAGATTTTGAATTTAATAGCGGCTTGCACGCCGAGTTGGTCGTGGTGCAATACGATCAATTGCAGCAACTGATTGATAAGTTATTTGATAATGGCTTTGAGCAAAGTGGTGGTGGCGATTGGGATCTCAGCAGCCTGCAAAGCGAAGATGAAGACGAAGAGGATACCGCGGTACAGCCTGACAAAGACGATCAGCCCATTGTCGCCTTTATCAACAAGATGCTGCTGGATGCTATCCGTAAAGGTGCCTCCGATCTGCACTTTGAGCCCTACGAAAAGATGTACCGCATCCGTTTTCGCATCGATGGGATCTTGCATGAGGTTGCCTCACCACCGATAGCACTGGCCAACCGGCTGTCAGCCCGTTTGAAAGTTATGTCCCGGTTGGATATTGCAGAAAAAAGGGTGCCTCAGGACGGCCGTATTAAGCTGAAAATTTCCGGCAAAAAATCCATCGACTTTCGGGTCAGCACCCTACCCACCATCTGGGGAGAAAAGGTGGTGATGCGTATTCTGGACTCCGACAGCGCCATGCTGGGCATTGATATACTGGGCTACGAAGAAGCACAAAAAAAGCTCTATATGGATGCGCTGGCCCAACCTCAGGGCATGATATTGGTCACAGGACCTACCGGTAGTGGTAAAACTGTTTCTTTGTACACTGGCCTGAATATTCTGAACACCGAAGGCTGCAATATTTCCACCGCGGAAGATCCGGTCGAGATCAACCTGCCCGGTATCAATCAGGTGCAGGTCAATCCACGTGCAGGTTTAACCTTCCCTTCCGCGCTAAAAGCCTTTTTACGTCAAGATCCGGATGTGATTATGGTGGGGGAAATCCGCGACCTGGAAACGGCAGAAATTGCAATTAAAGCAGCACAAACAGGTCACCTGGTACTCTCCACGCTACACACCAACTCGGCTCCGGAAACCTTAACCCGCTTACTGAATATGGGTGTTCCTGCCTACAACGTCGCCAGCTCAGTCAGCCTGATCATTGCTCAGCGACTGGCCCGTCGGCTATGCAACCATTGCAAGGCCGAAGAAAAACTGCCCGACGCCGAGTTGTTGCAACAAGGCTTTCGGCCAGAACAACTGCCAGGCTTAAAGCTGTTTAAACCCGTTGGCTGCGATCACTGCACCAATGGCTACAAAGGCAGGGTAGGTATTTACGAGGTAATGCCGGTGAGCCCAAAAATAGCAGAAATTATTATGGAAGGTGGCACCTCGCTGGATATAGCAGCACAGGCAGATAAGGAAGCGGTCAATAACTTACGGCAGTCCGGCCTTATTAAAGCAGCATCGGGTTTGACCAGCCTGGCCGAAGTAAACCGGGTAACCAAGGGCTAGTTGAATGTTGAATGTTGAATGTTGAATGTTGAATGTTGAATGTTGAGTGTTGAGTGTTGAGTGTTGAGTGTTGAGTGTTTAATGCTGGATGCTGAAAGGCACGGTTAAAAAGATAAGATTACGTTGCATGCACACTACCGGTGCTGTGCAACTCACATAGGATACAGACCATGGCTCAGGCCCAAAAATACAAAATCAAAGAGCTTGAAACGTATCGTTGGAAAGGTTTAAACAGGCGCGGAAAAAAAGCAGATGGCGAAATCAAAGGCGGCTCCAGTCAGGAAGTCAAAGCCTTACTGCGCCAGCAAGGCATTACCCCCTCCCAGGTAAAGCGCAAACCCAAGCCTCTTATCAACACCGAAAAGAAAGTAAGCGCTGCCGATATCGCTGTGGTAACCCGTCAAATTGCGACCATGTTGGGCGCTGGTGTGCCTCTGGTTCAGACCATCGATCTGATTGCCAGCGGTGCCGATAAAGCCAGCTTACGCACTTTGATGCAGAAAATCTCGGTGAAAGTACAAGCCGGCTTGCCTTTATCGGACGTATTGCGCGAGCAGCCCAAGTATTTCGATGAGCTGTATTGTGATCTGGTAAAGTCGGGTGAGCAATCCGGTGCTTTGGATGCCATTTTTGATCGTATCGCCCTATACAAAGAAAAAGCCGAAGCCCTGAAATCTAAAATTAAAAAAGCGATGTTTTACCCCATTGCGGTATTGGTTATCGCCGCTATTGTCACCTCAATCCTGCTGATCTTTGTCGTGCCGCAATTTGCGGAAATCTTTGCCGGGTTTGGTGCCGAGTTGCCTGCCTTTACCTTGTTTGTTCTGGGTATTTCCGATCTGATGCAGGCATACTGGTGGGTGGTGCTGGCGGCTATTGTGGTAACCGGCTACCTGATTAAACAAGCTTACAACAAAAATCTGAAAGCACGCACCGCCATGGATGCTCTGCTGTTAAAAGCTCCGGTGTTTGGTGCTATTTTAAATAAAGCCGCAGTCGCCCGCTTTGCCCGTACTCTGTCGACCACGTTTGCCGCTGGTGTGCCACTGATTGACGCCCTGGAATCTGCCGCCGGCGCAGCAGGCAACGAAATTTACCGCAACGCTATTCTGGAAGTGCGCGCTGAAGTGACTGCCGGTAATCAGATGCAATTTGCCATGAAAAACACCAAGCAATTCCCAGAGATGGTGGTACAAATGGTGGCCATTGGTGAAGAGTCTGGCGCGCTGGATAGCATGTTAAGCAAGGTTGCCAATATTTATGAGCAGGAAGTAGACGATGCCGTCGATGGCCTGACCGCTCTGCTAGAGCCGATGATTATGGCCGTGCTCGGCGTGGTGATTGGCGGCTTGATCATCGCCATGTATTTGCCAATTTTCCAACTGGGAAGTATTGTCTAATGGCTGGCTTTATAGAAGTATTGCACCAAGCGCCCTGGTTTTTCTACACCCTGGTGTTGCTGCTCGCTTTGCTGGTAGGCAGTTTTTTGAATGTGGTCATTTACCGGCTGCCAAAAATGATGGAGCTGAGCTGGCAACAAGACTATCAGGCGTATTTTCAACCGGATGCAGCCCACGCCAATGCACAGCGCTATAACCTGGCAGTACCCCGCTCTGCTTGCCCCAGTTGCCAGGCTCCCATTGCAGCCTGGGATAATATTCCTATACTAAGCTGGCTTTGGCTCAAAGGCCGCTGTCGTCATTGCGGCACAAGGATTTCAGCGCGCTATCCATTGGTAGAAGGACTCACCGGCCTGCTTTCTGTGGTCCTGGCCTGGCAATTTGGGCCAACGCTTGAAACCTTTGTGTATTTGCTGGTGCTGTGGTCTTTAATTGCACTTAGCTTTATTGATCTGGATACCATGCTGTTACCGGATCAAATCACCCTGCCCTTGCTCTGGCTGGCACTGCTGTTTAGCCTGAGTAGTTACGGGCCATCCCCTGCCGATGCCATTATTGGTGCTGCGGCTGGTTATCTTAGCCTTTGGTCGGTGTACTGGGCCTTTAAACTACTCACTGGCAAAGAAGGCATGGGGTATGGTGACTTTAAACTACTGGCAGTCTTTGGCGCTTTGCTGGGCTGGCAGCAATTACCGCTCATTATTTTGCTGTCATCAGCCGTTGGTGCTGTGTTTGGCTCTGTCCTGCTGCTGGTGCAAGGCAAGGACAAAAGTACCCCTATCCCCTTTGGTCCCTACATTGCGGTGGCAGGCTTTATAGCCATGCTCTATGGTCAGCAGCTCACCCAGTGGTATCTGCAGGTACTGGTATTTTGAACAAAGCTCAGCTCCCCCTGGTAATAGGCCTGACAGGTGGCATTGGCTCGGGCAAAAGCACAGTGGCCGCTGGCTTTGCCAGCAAAGGCATTGTTCAGGTAGATGCAGATCTGGTTGCCCGACAACTGGTGCAGCCGGGCACACCAGCCTTAGAACAAATTACAGCCCACTTTGGCCATGACATCCTGCAATCGGATGGCCAGCTGGACCGACAAGCGCTACGCGCTATTGTGTTTAGCCAGCCCTCGGCAAAAGCCTGGCTGGATGCGTTGCTACACCCGCTGATCCGTCAACACATGCAACAACAGCTGGCCGCAGCCCAGTCGCCCTATGTATTGTTTATTGCGCCTTTGCTGCTGGAGAATCAGCTGGAGTCCTACATCGACAGGCTACTGGTGGTCGATCTACCAGAGCAACTGCAATTGCAGCGAACTTTATCGCGTGACGGGGGGTCTGAACAACAAGTGGGGTCCATTATGGCCGCACAGGTTAGTCGCGCACAGCGACTGTCAGCTGCCGATGATGTGATTGATAACAGCGGCAAGCCCGAACAATTGACCGCACAAATAGAAAAGCTGCATCAGCGGTATCTTCAACTGGCACAGCAAAAGCGCAACAGGTAACGACAAACACCATGACTGACGTATTGTATGAACATCCATTAAATGAAAAAGTACGGACCTATTTGCGCATTGAACACCTCTGCCATCAGGTGCAATCCCACACCAGCCTGAAGGATCCTGCCCAGCAGCACGCTTTTTTCACCAGTTTTTTTGCTTTGCTTGATTTGATGGAGCGGAATGATGTACGTACCGATTTGGTAAAAGATATCGAACGGTGCGAACAAGCACTGGTCAGCTGGTCCAAACATCCGTCCGTATCCAACGATGCCTTGCAGCACATGCTGCAAAAAGCCGTGCGTCTGCAAAGCGAACTGAATCGCAGCAGCAAGCTATGCAGTCAGTTTAAAGAGGATGCTTTTCTAAGCCCATTAAGACAGCGCTTTTCCATACCCGGAGGGGCCTGCTTCTTTGATGTACCACAACTGCACTACTGGTGTCATTTGCCTGCAGAGCAACAACAGCAGGCGCTGACAAAATGGATGGAGCAACTGGCACTCACCGTCCAGAGCATTGATTTTGTGTTGACCTTTGTTCGGGAACGGGGTCAGTTCCAGGACTTCGAAGCAGAAAATGGCTTTTTACAGAGTGTGACCGATCAATACGAGTTATTGCGGGTGAAGTACGACAATACGCTCGGAGTGTACCCAACCATCAGCGGTAACAAATACCGTTTTGCCATTCGCTTTATGCAACTCAGTGATGCCAGTGGACGCTTTGCGGCAGAAAAAACCATCCCCTTTGCCATGGCATGCTGTTAAAATGGCAGGCTGAATCAGCCAACCGACGGAAACCTGAGCAATGAGCAAACCCGTGGTCCAATGCCCGACCTGCACTACCGAGGTGGTGTTTGCACCTGAGTCCCGCTTCCGCCCCTTTTGCAGTGAGCGTTGCAAACTGATAGATTTAGGCGACTGGGCGGCAGAAAATCATCGGATCCCCGACAAAAGCCCGGTAGCTCCAGAGTTAGGTGAAGCCTACCTGGCAGAACTCGAAGCCGAGTTGATGGGGCAAGACAACGAGTTCTTTCGCAACTAAGAGTGCTATTAAGGAGCACTCAATAACTGCCTGACCCGCTCAACAATAGGTTGGTTGGCATCCGGGAAACGTAGCGCAGCCAGCTCGCTGACAGCGAACCAGGCAACCTGCTGTCCTTCCATACCTTTCGGCTCGCCGCTGAATGACTCGACCAGCCATATATCCAGCAGTACGTCTCGCTCCGGGTACTGGTGGTGCACCTCCATCAAGGGTTTCGCCTGGTGCAACTCAATCGACAGCTCTTCAAACAGCTCTCGTTTTAATGCAGCCAATGTAGACTCCCCGGGCTCCAGCTTTCCACCAGGGAACTCCCACTTATCGCCTTGATGCTGATGGCTGGCGCGGTGACCAAGTAACACACGCCCCTGCCGGGTGATCACCCCAACCGCCACATGAAGAAAAGGGGCTCCAGGCCCCTTCTTTGTTGCAGTGCCTGGCATCAGTTCAGCTTACCATGGCACTGTTTGTATTTTTTGCCCGAACCACAGGGGCAAGGATCATTACGGCCAACTTTGACACCATCACGCACAACAGGTCCAGCCGCCTGGGCAGGTGCCTCACCTCCCACCTGTTCGGCTTCAGCATGCTGGTACTCATGCGGTACCGCATCCGCCTTACGACGCTGCTCTTCTACCGCATCAACATCTTCAGCAGCCCGCACCTGAACACGGCTCAACACACTGACGACATCCACTTTCAGGTTATCGAGCATTTGCGAGAACAGCTCAAACGACTCACGCTTGTACTCTTGCTTTGGATTTTTCTGGGCATAACCACGTAAGTTTATCGCCTGACGCAAATGGTCCATCGCCGCCAGGTGCTCTTTCCAGTGCGTATCCAGGCTTTGCAGCATGATGGCCTTTTCAAACTGACGCAGCACTTGCGGCCCTACCATCTGCTCCTTGTTGCTGTAGGCTTGCTCTACTTCCTGCTGAATGCGTTCGCGCAGTTTTTCTTCATACAATTTGTTGTCATCTGCCAACCACTGTGTAATAGGCAACTCGATGGAGAAGTCTGCTTTTAACCGTTGCTCCAGTGCTGGTACATCCCATAATTCATCCAGCGATTGTGGTGGGATGTACTGGCTGATCACGGAGTCCACCACATCGGTACGAATCGCCTGGATGGTATCGGAAATATCCTCTGCATCCATCAGCTCATTACGCTGCTCATACACCACTTTACGCTGGTCATTGGCAACATCGTCAAATTCCAACAACTGTTTACGAATATCAAAGTTACGGGCTTCTACTTTCCGCTGCGCATTTTCTATGGCCCGGCTCACCCACGGGTGTTCAATCGCCTCACCCTCTTTCATCCCCAACTTGCGCATCATGCCAGCCATGCGATCGGAGGCAAAGATACGCATTAACTGATCTTCCAGCGAAAGATAAAAACGCGAAGAACCCGGATCGCCCTGACGACCTGAACGTCCCCGCAGCTGATTATCAATACGGCGTGACTCATGACGCTCAGTAGCAATGATATGCAAACCACCGGCGGCAATGACCGCATCGTGCCGCTGTTGCCAGTCAGCAGTTAGTTTCTCCAGTTGCTGTTCTGTCGGATTTTCCAGTGCCGCCAGTTCTGCCTGCAAGTTGCCGCCTAACACAATATCGGTACCACGGCCTGCCATATTGGTGGCAATGGTGACGGTGCCAGGTTGCCCGGCCTGAGCAATGATTTGTGCTTCATTGGCATGGAACTTGGCATTCAACACCTGATGTTTTATCTTGGCTTTATTGAGCAAGCCCGATAAGTATTCCGAGCTTTCAATGGAAGCAGTACCCACCAAAACCGGGCGACCGGCATCGCGGCTTTGCTTAATGTCTTCAATAATGGCCTGATATTTATCTACCGCCGTTAAATACACCAGATCCGGCATATCCTGCCGAACCATAGGTCGGTTGGTTGGGATCACAATGGTTTCCAACCCATAGATTTGCTGGAATTCAAATGCTTCGGTATCGGCAGTACCCGTCATACCCGCTAATTTATCGTACAAACGGAAATAATTCTGGAAGGTAATGGATGCCAGTGTCTGGTTTTCATTATGAATCTTGACACCCTCTTTGGCTTCCACCGCCTGATGCAGGCCCTCAGACCAGCGCCGGCCTTCCATGGTACGGCCGGTGTGCTCATCGACGATAATGACTTCGCCGTTTTTCACCACATAATCCACATCTTTCTTAAACAGATTGTGTGCGCGTAAAGCGGCATACACATGGTGCAGCAGGGTGATGTTGGCGGCTGAGAACAAATGGTCATCCGGCTGGATCAAACCATGCTCTTTCAGCATCTCTTCCACCCGGATTTGCCCCAACTCAGTCAGGTACACCTGACGCGCTTTTTCATCGATGGTGAAGTGGCCATCACCTTCCACCCCTTCTTCGTCTTCCTTTTCCTGCTTTTGCAGCTGAGGCACCAGGGTATTGATTTTTTTATACAGCTCGGAACTGTCTTCAGCAGGCCCGGAAATAATCAGTGGGGTACGGGCTTCATCGATCAGAATGGAGTCGACTTCATCAATAATGGCAAAAGCCAGTTTACGCTGTACCCGCTCTTTGGCAGAAAAGGCCATGTTATCGCGCAGGTAATCAAAGCCAAACTCGTTGTTGGTACCATAGGTGATGTCTGCAGCATAAGCCTGTTGCTTTTCTTGCGGGTGCATGCCAGGGACATTCACGCCTACAGTCAGGCCAAGGAACTCAAACAAGGGGCCATTGGTGGCCGCATCACGCCGCGCCAGATAATCGTTCACGGTAATAACATGGACCGCTTCACCACTTAGTGCATTCAGGTAAGCTGGCAGGGTCGCCGTTAAGGTTTTGCCTTCCCCTGTACGCATTTCTGCGATACGGCCCTGGTGCAACACCATGCCACCTATCAGCTGGACATCGAAATGGCGCATTTTAAACACACGCTTACTGGCTTCACGTACCGTGGCAAAGGCGGGAGCCAACACATCGTCCAAGGTAGCGCCGGCAGCAACCTGTTGTTTTAATTCTGCGGTTTTGTCTTTTAACTCAGCATCGGAAAGCGCTTCAAACTGGGCTTCCAGCGCATTGATCTCATCAACTTTTTTTTGCAGTTTCTTTAAGAAACGGTCATTGCGACTGCCGATCAACTTGGTGAACAATTTTCCAAACATGTTTTGGTTACCATTTAATTCGATTTAAATTTTTTATCAGCGGGTGACATTACCCATCTCTGCACCGGATGTCCAATCAACTTTCACTGCCGCAATGCGCCGGATACTGGAACATTCAGCTGATATGGAGTTGGCCTGGGCTGGTTTCAAGCGTAGGCAGTAAAAAGTGAAGCATGCTACACTAACAACCAGTCGTCTGGCAGATACCGTTATGGCCCGTTACTCACAAAAACCCGCGCACCTAAACAACCTGCTTGATAGCTTGCCTTTATTGCAGCATCAACAAGGCTTTCATCAACTGCAGCAGTTCAATCAACTGCTGACTGAGTTGCTGCAACACCCAGAGCATGGCTGTCAGGTTGCCCGCATCCATCAGGGACGGGCGGTTATATTGTGCCAATCGGCCGCCTGGGCTACCCGGGTCAAAATGCAACGCGACGCCATTTTAGACAATTTTCGCCAAAAAATCTTGCCTGAATTGGCCGGACTGGACATTGAAATCACCCCCAAGGCCAGGATCACCCCCCCGCTGCCGAAAAAAACAGTCGCCAGACAACCTGATGTAAGTGATGCCAGCTCGCGTCTGCAACAATTGGCCGATGCCAGCTCTGGTTTGCTGAAAGAAAAAATTGAACAGCTCATTCGTCGAAAAGGTCGATAATACGCCCATGCTGCGGCTATGCAGTAATCAGCCATGCAGGCATTAAAAAACCAGCCGAGGCTGGTTTTTTTGATGAAGCGGTAATTTAAGCCAACTGCGGTGCCAAATAAGAGATAGGCATCTCGGCATCGTCTTCGAAAGTAACGAATTCCCAGCTGGCTTCATCTGCCAGCATGGCGCACAGCAACTTGTTATTCAGCGCATGGCCCGTTTTGTAAGCACTGAACTCACCCAGAATGCTGTAGCCGGCCATATACAAGTCACCTATAGCATCCAGTACCTTGTGCTTAATGAATTCATCATCGTAACGCAGGCCATCCTGATTCAAAACCCGGAATTCATCCAGCACCACGGCATTATCAAAGCTGCCACCTAACGCCAGATTGTTGGCACGCAGGTATTCAATGTCCTGCATAAAGCCAAAAGTCCGGGCACGGCTGATGTCTTTGATAAAGCTGGCGGCAGAAAAGTCCATCTGCAAACGTTGCTGGGTGCCGGCAATCACCGGGTGATCAAAGTCGATAGCCACATCCAGCTTAAAGCCGTTGTGCGGCTTAAACTCAGCCCACTTGTCACCATCTTCTATCCGAACCGGCCGCTTAATACGGATAAATTTTTTCGGCTGCTTCTGCTCACTGATGCCAGCTTCCAGCAACAAATAAATGAATGGATTGGCGCTGCCATCCATGATCGGCACTTCGGCAGCATCGACTTCGACAATCAGGTTATCGATACCAAGCCCGGCTACCGCAGCCATTAAGTGCTCGGTAGTAGACAAACGCACGCCATCGTCATTGATCAGACAAGTACAAAGCACCGTATCCCCAACCATTTCAGGATTGAGTTTAAAGTCTACAATCGGATCCAGGTCAACCCGCCGGAATATGATCCCGGTGTGATCAGGCGCAGGCCGGAGAGTGAGCGTGACCTTTTCACCCTTGTGCAGGCCAACCCCAACCGACTGGACAGTTTGTGCAATAGTACGTTGTCTGATCATAGTCGTTTCCAGTTCAAAAAATGAACAACCCAAAGCGGGCGCGCAGCATAGCATATGTTAACATAGTATGCCAAGCGAAACTGAAGCTGCGATGAACTCAATCGCCTGATTCAGTTGCACCCATCCACTTTAGTCGCCGTTTAGTCGGCTTGTTTACGCAAAAATGCCGGAATATCGAAGATATCCTGTGCAGGCTTTTGCTCTACCCGCTGCTCGGCCTGCACTTTAGGCTGGGTAACGACTTCAGCTTGCATTTGCTGAGCCGTATTGCCACCTGCAGTGCGATATACCGGTGCAGACACTTCCTGACGCTGGTTTGCCACCAGGCTGATATCTGGCCGGCGCGCCGCACCTATACCTGTGGCAACAACAGTGACCCGAAGTTCCTCAGACATATTCGGATCGATCACTGCACCAACCACCACAGTGGCGTTTTCCGAAGCAAAGGCTTTCACTGCATTACCTACAGTTTCGAACTCTTCAATGCTGATATCCAAACCTGCAGTAATGTTGACAAGAATGCCTTTTGCACCAGACAAGTCGATATCTTCCAGCAAAGGGCTGGAAATTGCCTGCTCGGCGGCTTCTTCGGCCCGATCAGAGCCTGAAGCAGTACCGGTGCCCATCATGGCGGTGCCCATTTCAGACATAACAGTTCGCACATCAGCAAAGTCGACGTTGATAAGACCTGGACGGGTGATCAGTTCAGCAATGCCCTGGACAGCGCCAAGCAGTACGTTATTCGCTGCTTTGAACGCATCCAGCAAACTGGTACCTTTGCCTAACACTTTGAGCAGTTTGTCGTTAGGAATGGTGATCAGGGAGTCGACATGCCGGCTGAGTTCCAGGATACCGTCTTCGGCAAACGCAGTACGCTTTTTCCCTTCAAACGGAAAAGGTTTGGTAACCACTGCAACGGTCAAAATGCCCAGCTCTTTTGCCACTTCAGCAACTACAGGTGCTGCACCGGTGCCGGTACCTCCCCCCATGCCAGCGGCAATAAAGACCATATCAGCCCCCTGGATGGACTTTTTGATGGTTTCCCGGTCTTCTTCAGCAGAGCGGCGACCAATATCCGGATTAGCACCCGCACCCAGGCCTTTGGTAACAGCAGCGCCCAGTTGCAAAGTGACATTTGCCGATGAGTTACGCAATGCCTGCGCATCTGTATTGGCAGCAATAAACTCCACCCCTTCAATGTTGCTGGCAACCATATACTCCACGGCATTACCGCCGCCACCACCAACACCCACGACTTTAATTACAGCTTCTTCGCTGTGACTATCCATTAATTCAAACATTGCTCTCTCTCCGTTTTTCGCTTTTCGTTCAGTTGCGGCTCTGAGTCAGGAGCTGCAACCGGCGGATCCATAGTTGGCTTCATCGCTGAAGCCGCCTGACAGCCGAAGCTGCCGTTAAAATTCACCCTTAAACCAGCTGGTTAGTTTTTTGACTAACCCGCTGACCGTATCTTTCGGACTGCTGGCTGCCTTGCCCTGTTCCTGACTTTCCAGCCCGTACAGCAACAGACCAACCACACTGGCATAAGCCGGGTCCTGCACATAGTCTTTCAAACCTGTCACCTGCATGGGGTGCCCCAGCCGAACTGGCATCTGAAACACATCCTCGGCAAACTCGACCGCGCCTTCAATTTTGGCTGCACCACCAGTCAGTACCACCCCAGCTGCAATTTGCTCTTCCAGCCCACTGCTGCGGATTTCTTCCAGCACCAGCTCAAACAGTTCCTGATAACGAGGCTCGATCACCTCGGCCAGGGTTTGACGCGACATGCTGCGAGCCGGCCTGCCACCAACACTGGGTACTTCGATATTCTCTTCCTTTCCAACCATGCTGCGCAGTGCGCAACCGTATTGGACTTTAATTTCCTCGGCATGGCTTATCGGGGTGCGAAAAATCTTGGCGATATCGCTGGTCACCTGATTGCCTGCAACGGGCACCACAGCGGTATGCCGGACTGCCCCGTTGGTGTAAACAGAAATATCGATGGTGCCCCCACCCATATCCACCACACAGACTCCCAGCTCTTTTTCATCCTCGGTTAATACCGAGTAACTGGAGGCAAGCGCAGAAAAAATCAGCTGATCGACTTTCAACCCGCAGCGCTCGGCACACTTTTCAATGTTTTTCGCCATATCATTGGCACAGGTAATAATGTGTGCCCGCGCTTCCATTCGTACCCCGGACATACCAACCGGGCTTTTAATTCCTTCCTGCATATCCACAGAAAACTCTTGGGGCAACACATGCAGCATGCGACGCTCGGCCGAAATCGGCACCGATTTGGCCGCATGGATCACGCTGGCCACATCTTCCGCTGTCACTTCGGTATCGCCAATCGGCACCATGCCACTTTCGTTCTGGCAACGAATGTGCTTGCCACTGATCCCCAGATAGACCGAAGAAACCTGGCAGTCAGCCATTAATTCAGCTTCATTGATGGCCCGCTGCACAGATTGCATCACCAGATTCAGGTCATTCACCCCGCCACGATCCATGCCGCGGGTGGTATGGGTACCCACTCCGACAATGCTCAGCTTGTTATCTGGCGTGACTTCACCAACCACGGCTTTGCATTGCGCAGTACCAATGTCCAGTGCCACTATCATTTCCCGATCCACCGACTTCGTCATGCTTCTCTCTTCTGTTCTGTTGTGCTGTAGCGTACGGCTACCCCTGTGTCGTACCGCAAGTCCACCTCGGCAATATCTGCATCGCTGTGCTCAAGCAGCACCGGGTACAGCTCCAGAAAACGCTGTACTCGTGGTACTGTATGCTGACGCCCAAGCTTTAGCCGGATGTCATTATTTAACTCGATTTGCCAGGCAAAGCGTTCTGATAACTCCAGTCGCCCGGCACTGAGCTGGTGCAAATTAAGCAACTGCTCAATGTAACGGAACATGGTCAGGGCATCCTGCTCGCTGCCAGTGGGGCCTGTTAGCTCCGGTAATACGGCAACCAATTGGTCCAGTGGTGCCTGAAAAAGCTCACCATGCTGGTTGATTAGTTGTTGGTCATTCCAGATTGCCACCGGTTGTTGTTCTGTGACCACCACCACCAGTGTATCCGGCCATTGTTTGCGCACGGCTGCCTGATACACCCAGGGCTGCTGCAACAGGAACTGCTGCACCTGCTCCACATCCACCCGAAAAATATTACCGACATAATGATCATGCAGCAGTTGCTGCAAGCGGGTGGGCTCAATATGTCTAAAATCGCCAAATAAGCGGACCTGAGCAATCGGCGTAGTTTGCTGCTGCTCTATGTAGCGCTGCAACTGCCAACCACCCCAACCAAGCGCCAACAAGGCCAGCACAAAAAAAGCCAACCCGGCAAAGAATGCCCGGCGGTCTTGCTGGTTGTTAGCGCTGCTGCTCATACTTGATCCTGCCTGGTTTGCGCCAGCACCTGCAGCACCAGCTCACTAAAACTCAGACCAGCGGCTTTCGCCGCCATAGGTACCAGCGACTTCTCTGTCATGCCCGGCACCGTATTTACTTCCAATACATAAGGCTGGCCCTGCTGATCCAACATAAAGTCAACCCGTCCCCAGCCCGAAGCGCCTACCGCAGTAAAGGCTTGCCAGGCCAGTTGCTGTACCCGTGCAGTTAAGGCTGCATCAATCGGTGCCGGACACAGATACTCGGTGGTATCGGCCTGGTACTTGGCTTGATAATCATAAAAAGTATGTGGCGTCCGCATCTCAATGATGGGCAGTACCTGTTCACCCAATACCGCCACTGTCAGCTCACGGCCCTGGATCCAACGCTCTACCAGCACATCCTGATCAAAACGCAATGCTTCAGCCACCGCCGTTTGCAAATCAGCCACCTTGTCGGCCATGCTCATGCCGATGCTGGAGCCTTCATTGGCCGGTTTGACCATCACTTTACCACCGAGCTCCGCCAGTAAAGCTGTGGTTGCCTCTGGTACTGAACGCAGCACCCGAAAATCGGCCGTAGCAATGCCCTGTGCCTGAAACAACCACTTGCAACGAATCTTGTCCATTGCCAACGCCGACCCCAGTACCTTGCTGCCCGTATAAGGTAAGCCCAGTTGTTCCAAGGCTCCCTGCATACTGCCGTCTTCGCCTCCGCGGCCATGCAACACAATAAAAACCCGGTCAGGTTTGCTGGCGGCAAGCTCAGCCAATGGCTGCGACTTGGGATCAAAGGCATAGGCGTCAACACCATTTTGCTGCAAGGCTTTAAGGACAGCAGTACCGGAACGGAGGGAAACCTCCCGCTCGGCCGAGCCACCACCAAATAACACCGCTACACGTCCGAACTGGCTCATTCGGTACCCCCAGCCTGCTTTAATGCAGCGCAATTCAGCTTTTTCTCAGACAGCTGACGCGCCAAAGCGCCAATATTGCCGGCTCCTTGCGTTAACAGCACATCGCCATCTTTCAACACATCCGCCAGCACTGTGCCCAGCTCTTGTGGTGGTGCAACATAGATCGGATCGACCTGGCCACGGGCGCGAATGGAGCGACACAGGCTTTTGCTGTCTGCGCCGGGGATAGGCGCCTCACCAGCTGCATACACATCCAGCAACAGCAGTTGATCCACTGCGGATAAAACCTGGGTAAAGTCCTCATACAGATCACGGGTACGGCTGTAACGATGTGGCTGATAGGCCATCACCAGCCGACGATCAGGCCAGGCATTACGTGCTGCCGCTATGGTGGCAGCGACTTCGGTTGGATGATGACCATAGTCATCCACCATCAACACCTTGCCCTGACCAGTATCAAACTCGCCATACTGCTGAAAACGCCGGCCAATACCAGCAAAATTATGTAAGGCCGCCAGAATGGCTTGTTCTTCAATGCCTTCGTCCTGTGCCAGCGCAAAGGCAGCGGTTGCATTCAGCGCATTGTGCTGCCCTGGTAAATTCAGTTCAATCTGCCACTGCCGCTGCGCAGGATCAGTAATCACAAACTGACTACGGGCACCTATCTGACCAAACTGACTAATGCGATAATCCGCATCCTCGCTAAAACCATAGGTCAGCACCGGGCGCCCTATGGCCGGCAATAGTTCCCGGATCACGCTATCATCCAGGCACGCCACCACCACGCCATAAAATGGCTGGTTGTGGCAGAATTCCACGTAGGTAGCTTTTAACTTTTCAAAATCGCCACCATAGGTATCCATATGATCCGGTTCAATATTGGTGATCACTGCCGCCATCGGTTGCAAATGCAGGAAAGAAGCATCGCTTTCATCTGCTTCAGCAATCAGATAAGGCCCGGTACCCAGCCTGGCATTACTGCCGGCCGAGTTCAGTAAGCCGCCAATCACAAAGGTTGGATCCGTGCCGGCTTCGGCGAAGATCGAGGCCAGCAAACTGGTGGTGGTGGTTTTACCATGGGTTCCGGCAATGGCAATGCCATGACGAAACCGCATCAACTCGGCCAGCATTTCAGCCCGGCGGATCACCGGAATACGCTGGCTCAGCGCCGCTGCCACTTCCGGATTGTCTTTGGCGATAGCACTGGAGACTACCACCACACTTACGCCCTGAATATGGTCTGCACTGTGGCCAAAGCGCACATCAGCCCCCAACGAAATTAACCGCTCTACCACAGTATTGGGTGCAATGTCGGAGCCACTGATGCTGTAGCCTTCGTTCAGTAACACTTCGGCAATTCCACCCATGCCCGCACCGCCAATGCCGACAAAGTGAATGCGACCAATACGGCGCATAGCCTGACTGTGCTTTGGTAATACTGCTTTGTTCATACCCGAGCTCCCAGTTGTTGTTCACAGGCTGCAGCCAACTGCTGTGCTGCATCGTTTAAAGCACACTGCCGGGCACGAACCGCCAGCTGTTGTAACTGTGTTTTCTCTGCAATCACCGGCCGCAGTAACTCCGTCAGTTGTCCTTGTTCCAGTTGCTGCTGTGGCAATAACCAGGCGGCTTGCTGTGCAACCAGCCAGTTGGCATTGGCCGTTTGATGATCATCAATGGCATGCGGTAAAGGCACAAAGACCGCCGCAACCCCGGCACAGGCAACTTCGCTAACCGTCAGGGCACCAGACCGGCAAATCACCAAATCAGCCCAGTGGTAGGCTGCGGCCATATCGTCAATAAAGGCGTACGACTGCCCCTGAAACTGCTCGGAATGCAGTTGTTGATACTGCTGCTGCACCTGCTGCTGCATCGCGGCGCCCGTTTGATGCCGGACCAGAATGGTCGTTGGCCCTGCCAACTGCGCCAGTTGCTCCGGTACCCTTTGATTTAACACTTGCGCTCCCAGGCTGCCACCCAGTACCAGCACCCGCAGCTCTGGATGTGATTCACTTTTCTCTTTATTTGAAATCAATGCTTTACGCACTGGGTTACCGACCAGCTGCTGCTTGGGATGGCCTGCAAATGCCTGCGGAAATGCCACCAACACCCGAGCCGCCAAGCGCGCCAGCCAACGGTTGGTGGTGCCAGCGACCGCGTTTTGTTCATGGATAAACAATGGTTTGCGCGCTAACCAGGCGGCAATGCCACCGGGACCACTGGCGTAACCGCCAAAGCCAACCACCAGATCCGGCTGCAGCTGTTGCAGCAATTGCCGGGCCTGCCAGATAGCCCGCAGCAGCATCCAGGGAGCAGTAAGCAATTGCAGGATGCTTTTGCCCCGTATTCCTCGTACCCGAATACTGTGAAATGGCCAGCCCAGCTTTGGCACTAAGTCGGCTTCCATTCGATCCGCAGTGCCTAGCCAATGGATGTGCCAACCACGTCCGGCCAATTCTTCGGCCAGTGCCTGTGCCGGGAAGATATGGCCGCCGGTGCCGCCAGCCATCAGCAATACGGTAGGCGCTCTGACTGTCATCCGCTGCGCCCTCCCCGGTTTATCGCTTGCTTGCCTTCCATTCGAACTTCAAAATCAATTCGCAGCACCAAAGCGGCAGCCATCAGCATAATGATTAAGCTGCTGCCGCCAGAGCTGACAAAAGGCAACGTCAGCCCTTTGGTTGGTAACACCCCACTGGCCACACCGATATTGACTGCGGTTTGAAAACCGAACCAGATGGCCAATGCCAAAGCCAGGAAACCGTGGAAATGCAACTGCTTGAGCATGGCTTGGCGCCCAATCCACAGTGTTCTCGCTACCAATAAGAACAGCAGCCCCAGCACGGCAAAGACACCGAGAAAGCCGATTTCTTCAGCGATAATGGCAAAAATAAAATCGTTGTGCGCTTCAGGTAAGTATTCCAGCTTTTGAATGCTGTTCCCCAGCCCTTGGCCACTGAAGCCACCCCGGCCAAATGCCATCAGTGACTGGGTTAGCTGGTAACCACTGCCAAAAGGATCTGCCCAGGGATCCAGAAAAGCTGTAACCCGGCGCCATCGGTATTCACTGTAGACAATCAGCACCAGTACAGCGCAGCCACCCGTCAGCATCAGGACAATAAATTGCCACAGCTTGGCACCGGCTAAAAACAGCAACACCAATGCAGTCGCAAACATAACAATCACGGTTCCCATATCAGGCTGCAACAATAACAGCACCGACAGCACCAGCAATACCAGCATGGGTTTACCAAAGCCTTTCAGGTTGTCACGCACTTCTTCATGCCGCCGCACCAGATAACTGGCCAGGTATACAAAAAAGAACAATTTGGCAGGCTCCGCCGCCTGGATGCCGATAGGCCCCAATGCCAGCCAGCGCGTGGCACCATTGACGGTGCGGCCAAACAGCAGCACGGCAACTAAGCCTGCAACCGCCAATGCCAACAACAGCAAGTTACTCTGGTGCCACCAATGCACCGGTACATTCAACACCGCAACCGCCATGGCTGTGCCAATACCCAGGAAAATAAGGTGGCGGTAAGTAAAGTGCATGGGGTTACCAAACAGCCGCTCAGCCACAGGGACTGAAGCACTGGTGACCATAACCACTCCAATCGCCAGCAGCACCAGTAACAGCATTAAATAGAAGCTGTCGTAATCACGGGGCTCATCCTGCCCTAACAACATGCTTTGCAGTTTTGGCCACAGTGGCAAAGTCAGGGCTTTCATCGGGCCACCTCCTTCGCCAACTGAGCAAAAAGCTCTCCACGCTGTTGGTAATTATCGAACATATCCAGGCTGGCACAGGCCGGAGATAACAAAACGACATCGCCTGGCTTGGCCAGACTGGCCGCTTGTTTGACTGCTTCGGCCATATCTTTGACCTGGAAGCTGCCCGTCTTTAACGCTGCGATAGCCGGACCATCCTGGCCAAAGGTAATTAGCTGATCAACCTGCTGCAAACCGGCAGTAAGCTCAGACATCTGTTGGCCTTTGCCATCGCCACCAGCCAGTAAGATCAACTGGCCCTGAATGTCTGGACGTAAGCCTTCCAGCGCAGCCAGAGTGGCACCAATATTGGTGGCTTTGGAATCATTGATCCAACGAATATCATCCTTGCTCTGCACCAGTTGGCACCGATGTGCCAGACCACGGAATTGGCTAAGCTCATGCCGGATACTGGCAAAATCCGCCCCGGCGGCCAAACTGAGCGCAGCCGCAGTAAGCGCATTGTATTGATTATGGCGTCCAACCAGCGGCAACTGACTGACCGGCATTAATTCACTGCCTGCCAACATCAAATAATAACGCCCCGCCCGGGCCATAATGCCATAACCGTCAGCGGCCTCCGGTGCATCCAGCCCGAGACTGTGCTGCTCATTGACCGAGCTCTTCGGGTTGGTGTTTGCATCGGCTCTGTTGTAAAACGCTTGCTGCGATCCCTGATACACCCGTTGTTTCGATGCACAGTAAGCTTGCATAGAGGCATAACGATCCAGGTGATCGGCCGAGACATTCAGGATGGTGCTGGCAATGCTACGCAAGCTCGTGGTGGTATCCAACTGGAAACTGGACAGCTCCAACACAAACATCTCACTATCTGGTTGCTGGATGGCATCCAGCACAGGCAAACCAATATTGCCAGCTGCAATGGCCTTGATACCGCTGTATTGCAGGATGGCTTCGACCATCCGGGTAACCGTCGACTTGCCATTGGAGCCGGTTATTGCGATCACGGGTTTGTCATTGCAGCGGGCAAACAACTCCACATCGCCAATCACTTCCACCCCTTGCGCCACCGCAAACCGAATCGCTGAATGCCGCAAGTCCAGCCCGGGGCTGACAATCAATACATCCATTTGTGCCAGTCTGTTCGCATCCAGTTCGCCCAGATACAAGCCATCGGTTTTATCTAACGGCAAATCCGTCAAACCACTGGGTTTACGACGTGTATCCATCAACACTGGCCGTATACCATGCTGCAGCAAAAAACGCACCGTGGCCTGACCCGACAGGCCCAGACCAACTACAGCGATACGTTGTTGTCGCCACTTGCTCAGCATTCAGTGTTACCTCAGTTTCAGGGTTGCTAGCCCTACCAGCACAAACATGACGGATAGAATCCAAAAGCGCACGATGACCCGGGGTTCAGGCCAACCCTTTAACTCATAATGGTGATGAATAGGCGCCATCCGGAAAATACGCTGGCCCCTTAATTTGTAGGAACCCACCTGCAGGATCACCGACAGGGTTTCCATCACAAAGACACCGCCCATAATAAACAGAATCAATTCTTGCCGAACCAGGATGGCAATCACCCCCAACACAGCACCCAGTGCCAGCGAGCCGACATCGCCCATAAAAACCTGCGCCGGGTAAGTGTTAAACCACAGAAACCCTAAACCTGCGCCAATCAAGGCCGAGCAAAGTACCACCAGCTCACTGGTATGGGCTAAATAGGGAATATTCAGGTACTCCGAAAACACCACGTTACCGCTGGCATAAGCGATCACGGCAAAAGCGGCGGCCACCATAATCACTGGCACTATGGCCAAGCCATCCAGGCCATCGGTCAGGTTGACCGCATTGCTGGTACCTACAATCACAAAGTAACTCAGCAACAAAAAAAGCAGCCCTAGCTGCGGCATCACATCTTTGAAAAATGGTACCAATAACGCCGTTTCGGCAGGCTGTTCGGCAGTCAGGTACAGGAACAGGGCCGTCATAATGGCAAACACCGATTGCCAGAAGTACTTCCAGCGGGCAATTAACCCTTGCGGATCTTTGCGGATCACTTTGCGGTAATCGTCAATAAAACCGATACCACCAAAGCTCACCAGAACAAAGAGCACCACCCACACGTATTTGTTGCTTAGGTTGGCCCACAGCAAAGTGCTAATCAGCACAGAACCAAGGATTAACAAGCCCCCCATGGTTGGAGTACCTTGTTTGGAAAAGTGGCTCTCTGGCCCATCATTCCGAACCATTTGACCAATTTGCATCGCTTGCAAGCGGGCGATTAATTTAGGGCCGAAGTACACACTCAGGAGCAGGGCCGTTAAAATGCCCAGAATCGAGCGAAACGTCAGATAACTAAAGACGTTAAAGAAAGTCATGTACTGAGTAAGGTACTCGGCGAGCCACACTAGCATTGGGGGGTCTCCTGCTGACAACGTTCTAGCAAGTCTTGCACCACCAGCTCCATATTGGCGCTTCGTGAACCTTTCACCAGGATGGTAGTGGCTTGCTGGGCTAAATAAGGAATCAGTCGCTCAACCAATGTCTGGCGCGCACTGAAATGATGCCCCTGACCATTGAAACAGTCACTGGCGCTCTGTGATAGCACGCCCAGCGTGAACAATAGATTAACCCCTTGCTCCTTTGCGTATTTTCCAACCTGTTCGTGGTACAAACGCGCATCAGTGCCCAACTCTGCCATATCCCCCAACACCAACACCCGTTGGCCGCTGTAGCTGACCAAAAGGTCAATAGCTGCTTTGACAGCCCCGACACTGGCGTTGTAACTGTCATCGATAATCCGCAGGTTATCCCGCACCTCAATCACCTGAGTACGGCCTTTGATGCTGGTGAGCTGGGCTAAGCCAAGCTGCACATCCTGTAAACTGGCTCCAAGCGCCATAGCCCCTGCTGCCGCTGCTAATGCATTGGCCACATGATGCACTCCTGGAACAGTCAACTGAATAAAGCTCCGACCAGCCGGACAAATCAGCTCAAAGCCAGCATTACCATGGCTATCCAACTGCACATGGGCAGCCTGGTAATCTGCCTCACCAGTCACACTAAAAGTAAGCACCCGCTGCTTCGCCAAACGACTTTGCCAATACATGGTGAATTCACTATCGGCTGGAATAACGGCTACCTGCCCAGGCTTTAACGCGCTGAAAATTTCGCCTTTGGCCCGGGCGACGCCTTGCAGATCTCCAAATCCTTCCAGATGTGCTTCAGCCACATTGGTGATAATAGCCACATCCGGTTGAACCAGTGCGCTGGTATAGGCGATCTCGCCCTGATGATTGGCACCCAGCTCGAACACGCCAAAATGATGCTCAGGACCAAGCCGCAGCAAGGTCAGTGGTACCCCAATGGCATTGTTAAAATTGCCGGCGGTGGCCAGCACCTTACCGCGTCGTGCCAGGATAGCGGCCAGCATTTCTTTCACCGTGGTTTTACCGGCGCTGCCTGTCACGGCCACAGAAGCCAACGGCACTTGCTGTTTCACCCAGGCCCCCAACTTACCCAGAGCAATGGTTGTATCCGGCACCACAACTTGCGGTATAGCCACCGGCAAAGGGCTATGCACCAGGGCAGCCACGGCCCCTTTTTCAGCAACCTCGGCAACAAATGCTTCGCCATCAAAGGAAGCTCCACGCAAGGCGACAAACAAATCACCTGCCGTTATTTGACGACTGTCTGTGCTGACAGAGGCAATTGCCACCTCAGCACCAACCAGGATGCCACCGGTGATGGTGGCCAAGGTTTGTGTATTCAGCGCGATCATAAGCCCATCTCCCGCTGCAACTGAGCAATAAAAGCACGTTCATCGTAGTCGCGGAACTCATCCCCGATTTGCTGGTAACTTTCATGGCCCTTGCCCGCCAGCAAAATGATATCGCCTGCTTGCGCTTCAGTAAGCGCCAATTTAATCGCTAACTCGCGATCAGGTTCGATTTGATAGCAAGCCCCTTCCGACATGCCAGCGGCTATCTGCTGACAAATTTGCACCATATCCTCATGGCGGGGGTTGTCTGATGTGATCACGACCCGGTCGGCGTATTGTTCAGCCACCCGTCCCATCAATGGACGCTTGCCTTGATCACGATCGCCGCCGCAGCCGAAAACACACCACAAATGCCCTTTGCAATGTGAGCGCAGGGCTTGCAGTGCCAACTGCAGTGCATCCGGGGTATGGGCGTAGTCAACGACCAAAGTGATAGGGTGAGGAAAATCGAACTGCTCCATCCGACCAGGGATGGCTTGCAAAAAATGACCGGCCTGAACCAGCTCAGCTAATGGCAGGCCCTGCAGCCACAAAGCAGCAATGGCCGTTACTGCATTGGCTACGTTGAAATCCCCCATCAGCGGCAATTGCAGTGTTAGCTCCTGCGCGCCATTTTGCAAGCGACAGCGAAATCCACCTGCCACCGCTTCAAGCTGATGGTAGCCAAGATACCGATCGTGCCCGATGCAATCCTCAAGCTGGCCTACGGCGCAATAGGGCACCTGCAACTGGGCAGCCAGGCTGGCACCAAAAGAGTCGGATACATTCACAACAGCCTGACGGCAATAATCGGATGTGAACAAACGGGCTTTGGCGGCACCATAGGCAGCCATGCTGCCATGATAATCCAGATGATCACGACTCAGGTTGGTAAATAGTGCAACATCGAACTGCAAGCCAGTGATCCGCTGTTGTACTATCGCATGGGATGAAACTTCCATCGCCACTAAGCTGCAATGATCCTGCCGCAGACTGGCCAGGATTTTCTGCAACTCCACCTGATGTGGCGTGGTATTCGGCAACGGAGTCAAATTGCCTGGACGGCCATATCCCAGAGTACCAATCACGGCTGAGCGCTGATGCAGCTGCTGTGCCAGTTGCTGCACAAAGCAAGCAGTACTGGACTTGCCATTGGTCCCCGTGACAGCAATCAAATGCAAACTGGCTGCTGGCTTTTGATAAAATTGACTGGCCAATGCCTGCACTTGGGTGGGTAAATCCCTGATTAGTAATACCTTGGAATGTTCTGCAAACTCAGCAGGCAACTCGTCGGTCAGGATAAGTTCTGCACCTCGCGCAAGCGCTTGAGCAATAAAATGATTACCATGTTGTTGATGACCTGGCAGTGCAATAAATACATCGCCCGGACCAACCTTACGGCTATCAATTTGCAAATCGTTTAAGGCAACTTCTGGCAGATGTGCTGCCAGAGCACCCAGCCAACGGCCAGCAGTGTTAACCTGCATCCGGACCTCCCTGGCGTTTTGAAATCCGCACCCCTTCAGCATCTGGTGTGATGTTTTTCAGTCGCAGTACCGAGTTCATAATATTTGCGAAAACTGGTGCGGCAATTTCTCCGCCATGGTAATAGTCGCTGGCAGGCTCATTCAGCACCACGACAGTGGCAAAGCGTGGATTGGAAATGGGAGCGACACCAGCAAATGAAGCCACGTAATCATCGCCGTAGCCGCCAGCTACGGCTTTGCGTGTGGTGCCGGTTTTACCACCTACCCGATAGCCATCAACCCGCCCCCGGGTAGCCGTACCACCAGGCTCTACCACGGCCTCCATCATTTCCAGCATGGCCTGAGCATAGCTTTCTGATAGCACCCGCTCGCCAGGCAAACCTTGCTCGGATTTAAGAATGGTTAGTGGTCGTAAGATGCCGCCATTGCCAATGGTGGCATACATCCGGGCCAGCTGTACGGCAGTCACCGACAGGTTGTAGCCAAAAGACAGGCTGGCCAGCTCGTGTTCTGACCAGCGGCTACGGTGGCTCAACATACCAGAACTCTCGCCGGTCAGGTTCAAACCGGTATCGACGCCAAGTCCCATCGAAAAGTATAAGTCCAGCAGATGCTGATGTGGCATCGACAAGGCCAAGCGGGTAACACCAATATTGCTGGATTTTTGCATGATGCCGGTTAAATCCAGCTTGCCATTGTTGCTGCCAACATCACGCACCCAACTGCCACCAACCCGCAACATGCCCGGCGCGGTATCAATCACCGTGTTCAAATCGGCACTGCCAAACTCCAGTGCAGCCAGGATCGGCAATGGCTTGATGGTAGAGCCAGGCTCAAACATATCGGTAATGGCGCGATTACGGAAATGGTGTACCGGGGTATTGCGGCGATTATTTGGGTTGTAGGATGGGCTGTTGGCCATTGCCAGCACTTCACCGCTGTGTACATCCACAATTACCACAGAGCCTGAAGTTGCACCATAAGTAAGCACGGCTTTTTTCAACTCGCGGTACGCCACACTTTGGAGACGCTGATCGATACTTAACTGCAGGTTACGCGGCGGCTGTGCATCTTCGCGTTCCAGGACCTCTATATCACGTCCTTTGGCATCCCGCCGTACCAGCGTGCGGCCCGCCGTACCGGTTAACAGTGTGTTGTACCGACGTTCAATCCCCTCCACACCCACATCATCAATATCGGTAAATCCGATCAGATGCGCAGTGACTTCACCCGCCGGATAAAAACGACGTGACTCCTGACGGAAATAGACACCAGGCACATTTAAACGCCGGATATAATCTACCGCAGCCGGGCTAACCTGGCGCTGCAGATAAACAAAGCGGCGACGGCTGTCGTTGCCTATGCGGCTATTAAGCTGTTCGGCCGTCATATTCAAACCTTCCGCCAAAGCTTCCCAACGGCGGAGATCCTGCTGAGAGCCACGCTCCAGCACCACTTTAGGATCGGCCCAGATTGCCTGTACCGGCACACTGACAGCCAGCTCTTCGCCATGGCGATCTAAAATCATGCCACGCAATACGCTATTGGAGGTCACCCGTAAACTGCGCAAATCTCCCTGAGTGACCAGCATCTCAGGCTCCAGTACCTGCAAATAAGCCGCACGGGCCACCAGCACCACAAAGACAGTAGACAATGCCAACATCACAAACACAAAACGCCAGCCAACAATGCCTGGTGCCTGATTCCGCTTCGCGTGTGTTTTTTGTGCGGCTCTGCTCATGGTAAGGTCACCACCACTTCACGCTCGCCACTTGGACGAAGCATGTTCAAACGTGCACTGGCAATATCTTCAACCCGGCTGTGCTCCGACAAAGCACGTTGCTCCAACAGCAAGTTACGCCACTCGACATCGAGCGCATCCCGTTGTTGATACAATTGATTTTGTGCATTCACCAGCAAGCGGTTGCTGTGTGACAGCTGCACCACGGCCAAGGCAGTGAACACACAGGCAGCAAGCAATAGCACCGGCCAGCGAAAACGTCGCCAGTCGGTAAGAATCACCTGAGTTAAGCGGATCTGACTCATGCCGGCACCTCCGCGGTTTTCTCTGCGACCCGCAGCACAGCACTGCGTGCTCTGGGGTTCGCTGCCTGCTCTGCCGCGGTCGGCATAATCGCTTTACTGGCCAGCTTTAGCGGCAAATGCTGCTTAAGCTGCGCATCGGTTAGTGGCAGGCCTCGCGGCACAGGTGCAGCTTTGCTGTGTTGACGCATAAACTGCTTCACCAAGCGATCTTCCAGCGAGTGAAAGCTAATTACTGCCAGACGGCCACCTGGCTTTAACACCTTCAGTGCCGCATCCAGCGCTTGCTTGACTTGCTCCAGCTCACTGTTGATGTAAATACGGATGCCCTGAAAGCTTCGGGTGGCCGGATGTTTTTTTTCTTTTGGACTTTTCGGCACCACAGCGGCTATCAATTCAGCCAGTTGCCGGGTACGGGTCAGTGGCGCTTCGGTGCGGGCTGCAACAATGGCATTGGCAATTTTCCAGGCAAATTTTTCTTCACCATAGGCCTTAAGCACAAAACTAATGGCTTCCACATCAGCACTGGCCAACCATTCTGCTGCTGACAGACCGGCATCGGGGTCCATCCGCATATCCAATGGCCCATCGCGCATAAAGCTAAAGCCTCGTTCAGCGTCATCCAATTGTGGGGAGGAGACGCCAAGATCCAACAGGATACCGTCCAATTGGCCATAAATATTTTGTTGCTGGCAGATCAGTTCCAGCGCCGCAAAAGGGCTGCGGCTAATGTGAAAGCGGGGATCGGCTTGCAGTGGGGCTGCAGCGTCAATAGCGGCGGGATCGCGATCAATCGCATATAAACGGCCCTCGGCAGAGAGCCTGGCAAGAATTTGGCGACTGTGTCCACCACGGCCAAAAGTCCCGTCCAGGTAGATCCCGTCCGGTTGAATGGCGAGTCCGTCAATTGCTTCCTGCAATAATACGGAGGTATGAGGGCTGGCAGTCATTTACAGTGCAAAGTCCTGTAATCGTTCAGAAAGTTCAGTTTCAGCCGGCATGTCCCGCTCCAGCGCCATGTCCTGTTCCACACGGTCTAACCAGGCGGCTTCATCCCAGATCTCGAATTTATTCAATTGGCCAACCAGACGAATGTTTTTCTCCAGGCTGGCATGACTGCGCAGCGGCGCAGGCAACAAAATACGGCCATTCTTATCCATGTCGCACTCGGAGGCATGGCCTAACAGCAAACGCTTTAAGCGCAATTCCTGCGCATTAAAGCTGGATAAACGCTTTAGTTTCTCTTCAATGTCTTCCCACTCAGCTAAGGGGTACAACATCAGGCAGGGATCTTTGTGATCGATGGTGCAAATCAGTTGGCCGGAACACTCGGACAGCAGAAAGTCGCGGTAGCGCGCTGGTAGCGCGATCCGGCCTTTGGTGTCCATTGTCAGTGTAAACGAGCCACGAAGCATAGTTGTGTCCTGAGATCAACGACTGATCCATCGCGATCCACAATTATCCACAAATCCCCACAATGCTACAGTTTAGGGCCGTGATCCGACCATTGTCAAGGTAAAAGCGGTGCATATTTAACAGGAAAGATCCAGCAAAAATGCAGGCTGCAGCAAAATGCCTGATTCTGTGGAGGAAAGTGGGAGTGAAAGTAAGAGCAACGCGGCAGAGCGGCTTTGAACCAATTAAAGCGGTCACAAAAGAACAGCAAACAAAAAAAGAAGTGAGTTGGCCAATAAGCCGGGTTCTGTACCTTGTTTCCAAGGTGGCAACCATTCCTCTAGGATGCATGTCGCCATGCACCTCAAGCAACCTACCCGCCCCCAGTACGGGCCGTACCATCGGGGGCCTATTTGGTCTTGCTCCGAGTGGAGTTTACCGTGCCACGAACTGTTGCCAGTCGCGCGGTGCGCTCTTACCGCACCCTTTCACCCTTACCTGATCCCGCAAGCGGGCCATCGGCGGTCTGCTCTCTGTTGCACTGGTCGTCGGCTCACGCCGCCCAGGCGTTACCTGGCACTCTGCCCTGTGGAGCCCGGACTTTCCTCCCCTTGCACATGCAAGCAGCGATTGCCCTGGCCAACTCGGCGCGCAGTATACGTTAAATGCAGCCAAAGCGCAGGTATTATTTTGGGCGGGGTTTTGCGAATAAGGTGATCACGAATTTTCCGTTTGCATTCGCTGACGGCCAGCGGCTTTGATGGCAGCAAGATCAAGTGGCTTGGGTGTCCCGCTGGACTCACCTTCAGCAAGGGCCTGCCTCAGCATTAAAAGACGCTGTTGAGCCTGTTGATCCCTTCGGATAAGATCGCGAATGTACTCGCTATCATTGCCAAAGTGCCCACTTTCAATTTGGCTTTTCACCCAGTTGTCTTGCTGTTCAGTCAGTGTGATGGTTTTCCGGTGCATGCTCATGGCTGCTGCTCCTGATACATGGAACCTATGATATTATCATGCTCCTTCAGCGCGCCAAATCAAGGCCGGCGCTGCTTCAGCTCAGGTTCACTTTTCCAAAGCCGAGTAAATTTTGCCTTTTTCCCGCTTGCCTACCGACAGCACATACACAAAGAGCTCATCGCCTACGACTTCATAAGCCAACCGATAACCAACAGAGCGAAGTTTTATTTTGTACACAGAGTCATAGCCACTTAACTTATCTGCCGGCACTCTGGGGTTTTCCAGTCGTTCAGCCAGCTTTTTCTTGAATTGGCTCTTGATTGGTGCAGCCAGCTTTTCCCATTCTTTCAGTGCGACCGGAAGAAATCGCAGCTTATAAGTCATCCAGCGACACCGTTACGGCTTGCTCTTTGTCACCACGACGCGCTTCAACAAGCTTCGCCAGCTCATAGTCGTCGAGCCTATCCATCAGAGCCTCGTAAGTCTCCGCCGGAACCAGGTAAGCGGCAGGTTTGTTGTGATTAAGCACAGCTATCGGTGAGCCACTTGCCTGAGCAAGCAAAGCTGAAGGGTTTTTCTTTAACTCTGAAATACTGACAGAAAGATTTGCTAATACCTGATGCATAAAGTGACCTCTATTTAGGTCTATAGTTAGATCATAATTTAGCATAGGTTGTAGCAAGACGCTACGAGCTTGAATGCGCTCAGGGGTGCGCTGTCAGCTTTTGGCAACTTTACTGCCGCACATTTCCCATCACCAAGATGATTTACACGGTAATTATCCCAGAAAATAACCGGCTTTAAACCTGACGTCTTGAATAGCGCCAGCAACAGGTTAACCGATGAATGTCTGGTACCCCTGCTGTCTGCAAGGATGCTGAAATCAGCAGGCACTCATTGAGCATGGGATAAGAGAGCCTCGATAGGTGTTTGTTGCAGACTATCGCTTTGCTAATGGGCTGCCGCAGCAAAGCGTAGGCAGCTCCATGGAGGCCACGCTTTTAGCGGGAACGAAATTAAGCAACTTGTTAGGCCTAATCTTCATCTACTGCAAAAAACAAAATGCTGTTATTTGTGGTTTCACAATATAGCAAAGCCTCAAAAGTACTATCGGTAACAGGGTTCCAAGAGCCAACTCCACTGACATCGTCGTCACAAAAACAGTTTGAATAGAACTTTACTGGTTCATCTAGGGAGCTTAAAAACTCATGTGCCAAACTGCGAGCCTGCTCAATTGGCATAATTACAGCGTGATATGCCAAAGTTTGATGGAGAATTGCAGACAACAATGTTTGTGCTTGGTGTGCGTCGATAGATTTTGCAGCCGCTAAAAATTCTATGTAGCTACAATCTAACCCATCAACTAACGGAATAATTTCAGCAAAGCCATAAGAGCTTTCAACACGATAGATGCATGCATACGGCTCAATAAGCTCTTGAATCTTTAGGATAATCGTTGAGCTAGTCATAGATGCCTAACACCCCGCGCATGCGCGCGAACTTGTGAGCGTCGCAAGGGCCGCAGGCCATGAATGACGCAGTTTGTTATGTGATGTTCCAACTATGCGCTACAATGTATAACATTGCAATACACTCTGGAGTAATTAGCATGAAAAGCGAAATGCTTAGCACACGCATAGATCATGACACAAAAGTTGCTTTTACCAAGATTTGCGATGATGTCGGGCTAAGCCCGTCTCAGGCTCTTAAGCTTTTTGCCCGTGCAGTTATCAATCATGGAGGTATACCTTTTGAGCTTAAGGCCCGTCAACCAAATGGGACAACTGCTGCTGCAATGAAAGAGTTGGTTGAAGGCAAAGGCAAACAAAGCCCATCTGTCAATGATATGTTCAACGAGCTGACCGAGGGCAAGGTTCCAAATGCTCATTCTTGAATATTCAACACAATTCAAGAAAGATTTTAAAAAAGTCACTAAAATGCCTATTCCCGATATTCTCGAAGTGGGGAATATTATTTCCCACTTACAACGCGGTGATACCCTAGCACCCAAAAATGTTGATCATCCCCTAACGGGTAACTGGAACGGCTTTCGCGATTGCCACATTAAGCCTGATCTTGTACTGATCTATAGAGTCAACAACGACACGCTACAACTTGCACGTATTGGCTCACACAGCGAACTTTTCTAGCTGCTGCATGCATCGCATAACGCAAAGCTTTAGGTGACGGCCGCGAAGCGGTTAGCATCCCAGCGACCTAAGGGAGCGAATGGTGCGCCTTGTTAGAGTTACTTGGCATCGGTACGCATTTTAAGCATATAATAAACCGCTCTGGGGGTACGATATTCAATATCTTCAATAACTAAACTTATTAGCTCTGCCATTTCAGAATCTGAGTATTCTGTGAGCGGTTCCTTCCAAGGAAATGTAACACCTCTTCTTTGCCCTACATTCATCGCAGCTGTGGTAAAAAAACTTGGTGTGGTTCGTGTTTCAGCATCAAACACCTTGTAATCTATGTAGTTATGAAGTGTAACTTCACCTCTAGCCATCCCTGCTGTTCGAGAAATGCCAATACCACCCATTGATCCAGCACCATTATCAATTGCGTTGTACCCCCTTGTTACAACCAAAAGATAATTAACATTGTTGTTTTTTGCTATTTCAAAAAAAATTTCTGATGCATTTTTTACGTCAAACTTTATATATTTATCATTTATCTTATATTTTTCAATAAGTTGACCTTTATCAAAAATCAAATCGACAACTTCAATAGGGTTCTGGTTGTCTAATTTATGTTCTATTGTTTCCTTAAGTACCCGTGTTATCTCAAGATCGAAATCTATATAGTCTTGGTCAACCAATTTTTCGCTATTACCAAAAACTGTAAACCCTAGCTGGGCATAAGAAAAATCACTACCTACAAAAGATACAATTCCTATCTTTTCTATCTTTTCGATTTGCTCATTTTTCATAGGTTTTGCTATTATCGTGCAGCCACTTAATAAGATCACAAACGTAATCATCAGTACCTGTTTCAAGCCCATACAATTCTCCGTTGTTTGATGAGTAACTTTAACACCCCGCGCATGCGCGCGAACTTGTGAGCGTTGCAGGGGCCGCAGGCCCTGCATGACGCGGATTGTTATGCCGCATTAAAACTCATTATCATGGGCTGCACGTATAAACCTGAGCCCGCTCTTAGTTCTTCCAATTGACCCACTGTAATGAACCCACGTGTGCGGTACAAACCAACGGCGGCAGTATTACTAGCAGTTACTGACAACGCAATTGATGAACATTTTTCATTCAAAGCCCATGCCTTTATCTCGTCCAGCAACTTACTGGCAACCCCTTTACCTCTGGCCTCAGGTAAAACCCACATTTGGTATATGTGGGTAGTTTTTAAATCAGACTTATGAATTAATCCCCACGCTAGTCCCAACACGTGACCATCGCTTTCGGCTATTAAAGGCAAAGCAACTGCGACGTCTGAATTTGGTTGAAATCGCGAAAACCAATCAGAATCAGACAATAAAGACTCTTGTTCATAAGTTGCACCAAATGAGTCTGGTGATTCCTTAAGGGAGCAGAGCCTTATCATCTTGTATAGTTGCCAATCTTCCGACTCAAGGATGCGTATCTTGAATTTACTCATTCGTTGGCCTTGCTACAACGCCCGCCACAAACGCGAGCAACTTGTTGCGAGTCGAGCGCCCAAAGGGCGCGTTTTTGATGGCGATTGTTATACGTTTTCACCGTCAACTTCCAAAAACTTGCCAGAAACGATCTGTCCTTTAACTTTATTACAGTAAAGTTTATAAAACGGATAGCCAAGCAATGTATTCAGTATAAAACCTAATGTTGATATAAATGGTAATTTGATAACTACAGCTAAAGAATCAATACCAACGGCTTGAAACATTGATAGCAATAACAAAAGTAGACTTAAAACAAGACCACTACCAAAGCCCAAAATAGCAGCAATTTTGATGACTGAAGAAAAATCTAACTCGCTTCGAAATTTGCGTTTCATCTAATCTCACTTAATTGCGAACGTATAACACTTATTGGGCGGACAGCACCGTACCTAAACACGGAGTTGCCCGCGTTTGTAAAATTTATGTATTTAAATCTACCTGCATTTTTGTCTGGTGGCAATCACTTGCAGAGATTGATTTGATACGTCATTAGCAAACCCGGATGCCTCCGTCTAAGCCCTGACAGCCCTAAGCAGTGCCCATCCTGAAAGATGGGCACTGGCGCGGCGTATGGATACGCCGCCAGGTTTATTGCGTGCTAGCGCTCTGGATATGTGAAGAAGGTGAAAATAACAGTGTTGATTTGGCAGGCCAGAATCAGGCCTGGGCCTGCTTCTGGATGAAAACCAGGCCCCTTACTTTTGCTGCAAACTAAGGCCATGCTGATACAACGCATTTTTCTTCAGGCCGTGGATCTCGGCTGTCAGGGCGGCGGCTTTTTTCAGTGGCAGCTCTGCCATTAACAGCTTAAGAGTGTGCAGCGCGGCTTCGCTGATTTCGCTTTCGGTTTTCGCCGTTGGCGCTATCATCAGCACCATTTCACCCTGGCAGCGCTTGGCATCCTCCTGCAACCACTGCAAAATGTCTTCGGCGGTGCCACGGGCAAAGTGCTCGAAGGTTTTGGTCAGCTCCTTGGCCAGCACCAGTTCGCGCTCGTGGCCGAACACTTGCTGCACATCCTGCAGTGTATCCTGAATGCGCCGCGCTGTTTCATAACAGACCAAAGTGCCTACCCCGGCAGGAATAGCCTGCAGCTGATTCAGCCGCTGCTGTTGTTTGGCGGCCAAAAAGCCAATAAACAGGAATTGGTCGGTCGGCAAGCCGGCGGCCGATAGCGCAGCAATCAGTGCGCAGGCACCCGGTACCGGCACGACCTGCACTCCGGCCTGTTGGCAGTGACGCACCAGGCTGTAGCCAGGATCGCTGATCAAAGGGGTACCAGCATCGGAAATCAGCGCAATGCTTTGCCCTTGCTGCAACTTTTCCAGTAAAGAGGCTGCCCGCTGTTTTTCGTTGTGATCGTGCAGCGCCAGCAGCTTGCTTTGAATGCCATAATGCTGCAACAAGCGGGAGGAGTGCCGGGTATCCTCGGCCGCTATCCAATCGACCCTTGCCAGAATATCCAGCGCCCGCTGGCTGATATCGGCCAAATTGCCGATTGGGGTTGCTACAATGTACAGTTGTCCGGTTTCAGTAGTCATCTGATCGCTTTTGTTTGAGCTTATGAGTAGGACTCAGTAAGATAGTGCCAACATTTGACTATGGTACTGTGCATTGTGATTAGCAGCAAACAAAAGCCATACCTCGCGCTTGGCCTGATGGTAGCCATTGTTACCGGCTGTGCTCAGCAACCTGCTCCAAAGAGCCCTGCCCCCATTGTGGATAGCAGCAGCACTGTTGAGTTACCACCGGATGACAGCGAGCATTCGTCCCAATACTGGCTGCAACAAGCGGCCAGGGAGTCCGTAAGCCGTCAGCCGGCGTTGTTGTTAAAAGCAGCATCGGCTGCTCTTAAAGAGGCCGATCCTACCCTAACCTTGTCGATAACCAGGGAGCTTGCGGTTCAGCCCGAGCCATGGTTGCAACGCCAGTTGTCAGCCCTGGAGTTGCAGGCCTGGCTGCAACTGGAACAGTATCAAACCGCTTTAAGTATCGTTGAGCAAACCAACCTTGGGCAACTTGATGAGGATGCCCGCATTGCCTTTAGTCTGGCCGCAGCCCGTTTGTTTAAACAGCTGAACCAGCCCGGTAAAGCCGCCTTTTGGTTGTTGCAATGGGATGAGTTAACGGCGTTGCAACAGCACTCCGGAGACGAATGGCAACGGCTGTGGCGGTTGCTTAGCCAATTGGACCCAGTGCAGTTGAATCAATTGCGGGTTGATGCAGGGCCTCGCACACTGGCCTGGCTGCAGCTGACCCGTTCGGTGCAGCAGCAACTGGAACAATCCGGCGATCTGACCCGAACATTGCATCAGTGGCAAAGAAATTATGCCTATATGCCGGATGTGTCCGAATTACCCACGGCCATAGGGCAATTAACCGAACTGGTTCCCTACCAGCCTAAGCGGATTGCGGTATTGTTACCCATTCACGGTCAGCTCAGACAGCATGCGCAATCCATTCAAAATGGCATTCTGGCTGCCGCATCCAATCAACCCGAACTGGAGCTTTTTTTCCTGGATAGCATGCAAGGCACTGAGCTGCTTTCTCAGGAGCTGCAAGCACTGAATATCGATTTTGTTATTGGCCCCTTGCAACGCAGCCAGGTCGATAGTATTCAACAAGATGCCAATTGGTTATGGCCGACATTGTTCTTAAACCAGAGTAGTCAACAGCAGTCACTGAACGACGAACACTATTTTTTTAGTCTGAGTCTGGAAGACGAAGGCAGTCAGTTGGCGGAGTTCTTTCAGCGCAGGAACTTCAACCGGCCAGTTGTGATTTATGCGCAAAACCCCGGCAGCGAGCGCCTGGCGCGTCACTTTAGCCGGCAATGGCAGCAATATGGTCATTCCAGCCCCGAGCTTTATAGCTTTCAATCCCGTGATGAGCTGGAGCCGGTGATCGCCCGCTTACTGGATCTGGAGCAAAGCCGCCAACGGGTACGTCAGATTAGTCAATTGATTCCGGGCACCGTGGAGTCAGAGCCGCATAGCCGACTGGATATTGATGCCATCTATCTGATTGCGGATCCAACTCAAACCAGGCTGATCAAGCCGTTTCTGGATGTATCCGTCAGCCCAACGGCTCCGAGCTTGCCAATCTACGCCAGCTCACGTAGCCACAGCATTCAGGCCGATCGCAGCGATCATCGGGACTTGGCCGGCCTTACTTTGACGGACATGCCCTGGATGCTATCGGACCAACAGAGCCAGGCACTACGGGCAGAGTTTGATCAGTTGTTTCCGGAGCAGGACGAAAACCTGCAACGTTTGTTTGCGATGGGGTATGACGCACTGCTCTTAATCCCACAGCTCCAGCAACAACGGGCCTTTCCGGCGCTGCGCTATCGTGGTCTGACAGGGACACTTGGCCTGACCGAGACACAAACGATACGGCGGGAGCTCAATTGGGCACGTTACAGCCAACGAGAGCTGCAGCTGATACAGGAGCCCTAAGCCATGGCCAATACGCTTGGTGTGCTGTATGAACAATTGGCAGAACACTATTTGCAACAACGAGGCCTGAGCTCAGTAACCCGCAACTACAACACCAAACTGGGTGAGCTTGATCTGGTGATGCGACAGGGGGAGCAACTGGTGTTTGTTGAAGTCAAATACCGCGCATCCAATAGCTATGGCGGGGCCAGTGCAGCCATTAGTTACCGGCAACAGCAAAAACTGCTGCGCACCGCACAACTTTATTTGCAACGCAGCAAACACACAGGGCCATGCCGCTTTGATGTGCTAACCATCAGTGGTACCGAGCCCTACCAGTTTAACTGGATCCAAAATGCGATTCAGGCAAACTAACAGGGCGGGTGCCCTCATAGAAACAGCCAGAACAGGATCTTAGATGCAAGACAAAATTCGCCAGCTCTTTAGCGAAAACATTCAAACTATGATCGCCACCAGTGAAGCACTGGCAGGCCCCATAGAGCAAGCAGCCTTTCGGATTGTCAGTAGTTTGATTGAGGGCGGTAAAGTGATGTGCTGTGGCGATGGCGCCAGTGCCAGTCTGGCACAGCACTTTGCCCAGTTGCTGCTGGATCAATACGAAACTGAGCGCCCTTGCCTGCCGGCTATGGCACTGCATCAGGATTTGGCAGCCATGCATGCCGGCTCTGGCCAAAATTGCGATTACTACGCCCGCCAGGTCAAGGCATTGGGCCAAAAAGGCGATATTCTGCTGGTTATTTCTTTGCGAGGCACCGAACAAAGCCTGATCAAAGCGGTCGAAGCAGCACTCACCTGCGATATGAGCGTGGTCGCTCTGACCGTCGAAGGGGCAGATGAGTTATCAGGTTTACTGAATGCCCAGGATACCGAGCTACGGGTTCCCGCCCACCGTCATGCCAGGGTGTTCGAGTGTTATGCCTTTTTGCTGCATTGTCTGTGCGAACTGATTGAATTAAACCTTTTCCCACAACAGGGGGAGCTATGAATAAGAACCAGCTTTGGATGCTGTTACTCACGGTAGGTATTTTGCAAGGCTGCGCTGCGGCTGTGGTAGCAGGCGGTGGTGCTGCCGTAGTGGCGGCGCAAGACAGACGTACCCTTGGTTACCAAATTGATGACAAAGGCATCAGTTTGCGTGCCCGTCAGCTGTTTACGGAAGAAGAGCTCAACAAACAAGGTCGAATCAATGTAGTCAGCTACAATGGCGTGGTCCTGCTCACCGGCCAGGTAAAAAGTGAGCAAGCCAGGCAACGCGCCGGCCAAATCAGCCGGGATTTGTCCAGTGTACGGGATGTGCACAATCAAATCCGGGTAGGCAACACCATTTCATTATCCACTCGCAGCCGCGACAGCTGGATCAGCACCCGGGTAAAATCAATGTTCTTATCCGACAGTGCCATCAGTGGCTTGAATATTAAAGTCGTCACCGAAGATGGCGAAGTCTTTCTGATGGGGCTGGTAACACCAGCAGAAGCCGACAAGGCCGTGGAAATTGCCCGTCATGTTGACGGCGTTAACCGGGTGGTACGTGCTTTCGAAATACAGTAATCCATGCAACCACCGGGTAACTGCTGCGGAGCCAGCGGCTAACACTCGCGCAGTGCGTGCAGTACTTTGGAGTGGAATTCCCGATGTTTCATAATCAGCATCACCACCACTGTCGCCGCCATAAAGAACACAGGATCAATAAACCAGGCCAGTGCCGCCAGTGAAAAGTACATGGCGCGCAGGCCATAATTAAAGGAGTGGCCGGCCTGGTCAATCACCTTGGCGGCGCGCAGTGCATAGGCTTTGCGATCGCTCTCTTCCATACTGCGGCCATCTGGTGCCGCACCAATCAGCACGCCGCCAAAGCCATACTGGCGTAGCGACCAGGTAAACTGGAAAAAAGCGAACACATACATCAGCGCAATGCACAGCAACTTTAGCTGCAAAGACACTTCCGCCTGTGAACTCCAGGGCAAAATATTGCGCAGCACCAGGCTGATTTTATCGGCCGAAGCCAGTGCCGTTAATAAGCCCGCCAGCACCAACAAGGTGCTGGAAGCAAAAAAGCTGACGTTACGCTCCAGAGTCGAGATCAAACCCACGTCAGCCATTTTATTGTCACGGCTTAGCATCTGCTGCATCCAATCGTTGCGCTTGCGCCTTAGCTCAAACGACAGGCAACTGACTGTTTTTGCCCGCCGTTTGGCATAGAGCGTGTAGCCAACCCAAATGACTAAAAACCATAGGATTGCTATCAGATCCAACCAGCCCGCCATACATTCCCCTTCACTTTCAGCCTGAAGCAGTTATACCACAAGCCGCGGCCTGGCAGAAAGATCAGAAACGCAGCTGCAACCCAACCGTCAGATTCCGACCAGCCAGGGGCGCATCTTCTTTAATAAAAGAACTGTGCACAAAAGCCAGCTGATTGGTCAGATTCTGTGCTTTGGCAAAGGCCATCAGCTCCCATTGTTGCCAGCTGAAATGGTAATTCAGCGCGGCTTCGACCAGGGTGTAGCTGTCGGTCGGCGTTTCATTGGCAGCAACCTTGCTTTGTCGGCCATGATGCATTACCCCGAGCTGAGCACTCCAGGCATCAGCAGTGTATTGGTACTCCGCCCCCAGTCGGAACGGCGGGATCCGCGGCAGATCGCCGCCATCTTTGAGCCGGGCCCGCACCAGATCGCCCATCAGGCTTAGTTGATGATCCGGCGCCAGTTGCCAGCGCACACTGGCTTCGGCACCATGCAAGCGGGCATCGTCCTGCCGGTATTGGTAGGCATCAAAGCCGGCAATCTCAAAGCCCAGATTGCTTAAATAGGCGAAATCATCAATCTGGTTGTAAAACAGGTTGAACTGATACTGCACGCTATCCAGCTGACCACGCACCCCGAAATCGACGTTGTTGGCTTTTTCTGCTTTGGATAAGCTGGCATCACTGAGGATTTCGGTCTGACCATTGCTGTGGGTGACCCGGTAAGCCGTACCAATATCGTACGAACGGGTGCCAACATGGATGCCATTGGCATAGAGTTCATTGGCGGCAGGTGCACGCTGTGCCTGGCTGAAGGCTGCCGTCAGCTGATGGTCATCATTAAGCTGATACACCGCACCCAGCGACCAGCTGAACAAATGAAAGGGATCACGAATATCGCGTACGCCAACGACATCTTCCACTTCAGTGGCATTTTGCGTTAGGCGCTCATAGCGGCTACCAAACTCAAACTTGAGGTCGCCAAAGCTTTTTTCCTGCAGCACAAAAAGTGCATGGCTGTCGGTATCGGTGTTGGGGGTAAAGGCTTCATCACCCAGCGCTTGGTAATCACGCACCGAGCCATGGTAGCCAACAATGCCGCGCCAGCCACTGTCAAGCAAGTAAGTGCCCGTGACACGCAGCTCCCATTGCTTGCTGGTAAACTCGGTTTCCGCTACGCCGTCGTCGTATTCAGCATGATCGTAATCGGTAAAAGCCAAATCCGCCGTGACCAGTTCCCAACTGGCGTGCTGTGGCCGGTACTCAGCCGCCAGTGCCAGCCGCTGCTGGTTCAGTTTAATCAATTCGCCATCGTCGTCATCCAGCGGGTCTTGTGGCCCTTCCGGCAAGCCGTATTCACTGCTGATGTAACCATAGCTGATACCGACAAAGCCCCAGTCGGCGACATGGCTGGAGCCCAGATTGAGCACCTGATGCTCCGACCAGGAATTGTCCAGCCGCTTGCTGCGAAAGCCTTCATCGCTTTGATACTCCGGCACCCGGTAGTCATTGCCCTTGCGGTAATAACCGTCGGCATGAAACGCCAGGCTCTCGGCTGCGCTGTCATGGGCAAAGGCCAGCGAACGCTCGGCAGCAGCGCTGTTCAAACGCCCTTGCAACACCGTTTCCGGCTGTGCCAGGGCGCTACGGGGAATACGGTTATCCACCACATTAATGACACCACCAATGGCGCCACTGCCATACAGCAAGGTCGCTGGGCCACGCAGCACTTCAATTTGCTGGGCCGTGATGGCATCGGCGGTAATGGTGTGATCCGGCCCTTCGCGCGAGACATCGCCGGTGCTCATGCCATTGTGGATCACCTGCACCCGCGGGCCATCCAAACCACGGATCACCGGGCTGGATGCCACAGGGCCAAAGTAGTTGCCGTGCACCCCAGGTTCGAACTTTAAGGTTTCACCGATGCTGGCTTCGGTACGGCGTAGCAACTCATCGCCGCTTAGCACCGAGACTGGTCCTGCCATTTCTACCACATCACGGCGTAAGCCAGAAGCCCGCACTTCAATGCGCTCCAGCCGGGCGTCATCCCGGTCATCATCCAAAGACACTTCACCTGCACTCAGCACAGCAGGCAACGCCAACGCAACAGCGCAGGCCAACGGGGACAGTTTTAGCATCTGCAACTCCACTACAAACTTTTAAAAATCGGGGCATGCTAAAGCATGCAACGCCCTATCGCAACAAAACTGCGGCCAGCAGGCATGCCCTAACGACAAAATGTGATACTATCACACTTTGTCGTTGGAGCAGGAACCAATCATGATGCAAACAGAGTTGCCGGACATCACCCGGCAAGCCTTGCAGCAAGCCAGCAGTAAGCTGGATGAAGTAGGTATGCAGCAGCTGGATTTGCTGCTGCAGGTATCCGATGGCGGGGATGCCATGGTGCAACAGGTAAAAGCCAGCATTGGCATTAATCTGCCAAGAACCGATGCGCGCGGCATCCATATGTCGCGCCTGTACCGTTTACTGAATGACTTTGCCGATAAGCAGCTGTGCACTCCAGCCAATCTTAAACAACTGCTGCAGCAATTGCTGCACAGTCATCAGGATTGCCACAGCGATCAGGTGCTACTGGAGCTCTCTTTTGATCGCCTCTGCAAGCGCCCGGCGCTGGTGACGCCAGATCTTGCCGGTTGGCGCCGTTATCCGATCAAGTTGAAAGCCAGCCTGAGCCCTAAAGGCTTTCAGCTAAAGCTAACCGTGGCCGTGCAGTATTCATCGACCTGCCCCTGCTCGGCCGCCTTAAGCCGGCAATTGCTGCAACAAAAGTTTCTGGCCGATTTTAGCGATGAAGTCCTGCCCAAAGCCAACGTAGCCGACTGGCTGCTGCAGCACGGCAGCTATGCTACGCCACACAGTCAGCGCAGTGTCGCCAGCATTGAGCTATCGCTGACAGCTGGCACCAGCGGCTTTCCAATCAGTGCCGTTATTGAACAGGCCGAAACGGCTTTGGCCACCCCGGTGCAAACGGCGGTCAAACGTGCCGATGAGCAGGAATTTGCCCGGTTAAATGGTGCCAATCTGATGTTTGTTGAAGATGCCGCGCGCCGCCTTGCTGCCAGCTTAGGTCCACAGTACCCCGATGTTTGCATTGAGGTACAGCATTTGGAAAGCCTGCACCCGCACGATGCTTATGCCCGAATTCATGCTTCCAGGGAGCCATAATATGAACGCAACCGATTGGTTAACTCGCATCCAGCACAAAGACGCCGATTTGCTGATCCAGGGTGCAGAGGTGATGACCCCAGCGGGACTGCAGCAAACCGATGTCGCTGTGATTGCCGGGCGCATTGCCGCCATTGGTGGTAGCGGCTGGCAGGCCAAACGCCAGCTGGATGCCCAAGGCCTGCACCTGTTGCCCGGTGCAATCGATACCCAGGTGCACTTTCGTGAGCCGGGGCTCACCCACAAAGAAGACATCCATCATGGCAGCAAAGGCGCGGTACTGGGTGGCATCACCGGCTTCTTTGAAATGCCCAATACCAATCCGCTGACGCTCTCTGCTAACTGCTTGCAGCAAAAGCTCAGCATCGCCGCAGAGCAGAGCTACTGCAATTATGCTTTTTACATCGGCGGTAGTGCCGCCAACCTGGGCCAGCTGGCAGCACTTGAGCAATTGCCGGGCTGTGCTGGCATCAAGGTTTTCATGGGCAGCTCTTTTGGCGACTTGTTGGCCGAGCAAGATGAGCTGCTGCTGAAAATATTGCAGGATGGCCGGCGCCGGGTCGCCATTCATGCCGAAGATGAAGCCCGGTTGCGTGAGCGCAAAGCCCTGACCGCCGGCGAAGTTGAAAACCACCCGCTGTGGCGCGATGCTCAAAGTGCCCTGCTGGCAACCCAACGCATTATCGCTCTGGCCGAACAAGCCAACCGGCCGCTGCACATTCTGCATATTTCCACCGCCGATGAAATGGCCTATCTGGCAGCCTTTAAAGATCGCGTCACGGTAGAGACCACCCCGCATCATTTGTCGCTGGTGGCACCGGATTGCTACCAGCGTCTCGGCAGTCTGGCCCAAATGAACCCGCCGGTTCGCGATAGCAAGCACCAGCAAGGCCTGTGGCAGGGCATCACCGATGGCACGGTCGATATTCTGGGCAGCGATCATGCGCCCCATACCCTGGAGGAAAAGTCCCGCCCCTACCCGGACTCCCCCAGTGGCATGACCGGAGTGCAAACCCTGCTGCCGGTGATGCTGAATCATGTCGCCGCCGGTAAGCTCAGTTTGCAGCGGCTGGTCGATTTAACCAGCAGCAACCCGGCACGAATTTTTGGCCTGACAGGCAAAGGCCGCATCGCCGTTGGCTACGATGCCGATTTTACCCTGGTGGACCTAAACGCCCAGCGCACCATCGACAACAGCTGGATCGCCAGCAAAGCCGGTTGGACACCCTATCACGGCGAACAAGTCACCGGCTGGCCCATCGCGACCATCATTGCCGGTCGTTTGGTGATGCACAGCGATGAAGTGCTGGGGCCGCCGCAAGGTAAACCTTTTGTATTTGCCGATAGCCATCACACTAAGGAATCACAATGAACAAACACCCCCTACTGATGTTGGCACTGCTAGGCCTGACTCTCAGCGCTTGCAGTAAAGCACCTGAACCTGCTGCCAGCACGGCCCTGCCTGATTTCCAGTCCGAAGCACTGGCTCAGCATATCCGCACCCTGGCCAGCGATGAGTTTCAGGGCCGCCAGCCGGGCACCGAAGGCGAAACCCGCACGGTGCATTACCTGGTCGAACACTTCCGGCAACTGGGTTTGCAACCCGGTCATGCCGGTAGCTATACCCAGGCCGTGCCCTACATGCAAGTCACCAATATCGGCAATCCAAAGGTGCAGCTAAGCGGCAGCCCAAGCGGCTGGCAACCTGAGATAGGCAGCGATTTGGTGATCAGCTCCCGTACCGGTCAAACGCAAGTAACGCTTGAACCCAGCGATATTGTCTTTGCGGGTTATGGCGTTGAAGCCCCGGAATATCAGTGGCATGACTACGCGGCTTTTGATGCCACTGGTAAAACCGTGATTGTGCTGGTGAACGACCCTGGCTTTGCCAGCCAGGATCCGGCTTTATTTAAAGGCCCGGAAATGACCTACTACGGCCGCTGGACCTACAAGTTCGAAGAGTGTGCCCGGCAACAAGCAGCGGCCTGCCTGATTGTGCATGACACCGAAGCTGCCGGTTATGGCTTTGCTGTGGCGCAAAACATGATGCAGCGAGCCCAGTTTGATTTAACCGACAACACCAGTGAGAAGACCCCCGTTATTGGCTGGCTGTCCAGCACGGGCGCAGAACAGCTGTTTGCCAGTGCCGGACTGAATTTTCAGGCTTTAAAAACTGCGGCCCACCAACCAGGCTTTCAGGCAGTACCACTAACCGGCCATCAACTCAGTGCCAGCATTGAGCTGGACGTTCAAACCGGTCGTTCCGACAATGTGCTTGCCAGCATCCCCGGCACCAGCCGTGCTGATGAGTGGATAGTGGTCACCGCCCACTGGGACCATCTGGGAGCCATTGCCTCAGAAAGTGGCGAACTGGCCATTTACAATGGCGCTATTGATAATGCCGGTGGCGTGGCAGCTTTGCTGGAAATCGCAGCGAAAGCCCAGCAACAAGGCGGCTTTGAACGCTCGGTATTGTTCCTGGTGGTGACGCTGGAAGAGTCTGGCTTGCTGGGCACCAAGCATTATGCCGCCAATCCGACTGTACCGTTGGCCAATATCGTCGCCAACATCAATATCGATGCGCTGTTGCCGGTGCCGGCAACCCGAGATGTCTGGATCATTGGTTTGGGCCAGTCGGAGCTGGATGACGTCGTTCGCCGCCAGGCCCAGCGTCAGGGCCGGGTTGTAGCCGGCAATCCGGAAGTGGAAAAAGGCTTTTTCTACCGCTCTGATCAGTTTGCCTTTGCCCAGGTCGGTGTCCCAGGCTTGTTTATGGGGCCAGGCACCGACAGCCTGTCAGGCGGCACTGGCGTTGGTGAAGCGGCTTTGCAAGCCACCCAAAGCCGCTACCATACGCCGGACGATACCTTCAGTGAAGATTGGGACTTTGGTGCTCTATTGCAAGATACCCAATTGCATTACGGCGTGCTGGAAGAGCTGGCCAACTCAGGCCAATGGCCCAACTGGTCACCCCAGAGTGAATTTTATCAGCTTGGCCAGCAGCGGCGGCTGCCATAACACCATTCACAGATCGCTGATGATGCGCCTGACACAGCCTTAGGTTGTCAGGTGCTTGCTTGTATCGCCGGCTGATTGGGCTTTACAGAGCTAGCCAGCATGCTACTATTGCAATGTTATACCATCACACTTTTGAGGTCCTTATGGCCACCACAACCTCTACGCCTTTACCTGTTACCGTGCTGTCCGGCTTTTTGGGTGCCGGCAAAACCACGCTGCTGAATCAGATCCTGCACAACCGCGATGGCCTGCGCACTGCCGTTATGGCTCATGATTGGAGTAAGATCAATATCAAGGTAGACGCCCAGGCATGAGTACCATTGCCCGCATTCGGCCAGAGCCTGTCACACAAACCAACCCAGCCAACTCTTTTGCCAGACAGCAACTAGGTTCAGAGCGTGACAGCCTGCTGGCGATTTTCGAGCCCGATGTCAATTTGGCGATCTGGCAGCGTGTATTTGCACCTGCCATAGACTCGTACTGCAAAGTGCTACTGGACCAACTGACATTGCCGCTGCAACGTATGCTGCCCATCGATGATATTGCCAATGCCTTGACGGATGTTCTGCCGACAGGCAGTGGCAAAGCCGACTTTATTGCCGATATCCAGCTGCTGGCAGACATCTTTGGCTGTCTGATGGACTGTCCGCAGCTTGGGCTGCGCCTGCGGGTGCTCGATAAACCGATGTGCCCCAAATTTCATACCGACCATCTGCTGTGCCGGCTGGTCTGCACCTACAGCGGCCCTGCGACCGAGTGGCATGGCGGACCCATTGCCCGGCCTGAAACCACCATACAATTGCAAACTGCCGATGTGGCGCTGCTCAAAGGCAGTGGCTGGGAAGACAGCCAGTGTTATGCCATCAGTCACCGCTCACCGGCCAGTTCTGGTAAACGTCTGCTGCTGACCCTCGATCCTGTGTGGTAACAAGAAAGCTAACGCAAAGCTCTGCCGTGTCACAGCCTTGTCATATCGTGAATTTAACATGCATTTTCATCTGTCTTGCCAACAAGGAAAGTGCTATGAAGTCTCCGATGATCAAGTCTCTACTCGCAATCTGCATTAGCTCAGCTTTTCTCAGTCAGCCTGTGCTCGCTACCCCTTTTACCATCAAAGACGGTGAGATGGTGACAGGTCGCCAGACGTTAACAGGGAATGAAACAGGAACTATTGGTATCGGTGCTACCTTGCAGCAGCCAGGAAATCAGACGATTAGGTGGTCAGCCGCCCAGGAAGGTACTGTAAGCATTGATAATCGTGGCCAGGTGCTTGCTACAAATGGGGCCAGAGCCATCGACACCCAAGGCAATACAACATCAGCCAATTACCATATTGAGCTGTATAATCGTGAGCATGCGCTGATAGACAGTGACAACGATGCTTTCCGGTTGACCTTCAGTTCCGGGATCCTCGGCTCCGTCCACATCGACAATGCCGGTACCATGCGATCCAATGAAGGCCAGGTGCTGGACTTTGCCGGCATGCAGCAAGGCGAGCTGTTGCTGAATAACCGGGGTAGGATGCACTCGGTGCAGCACGATGCCATTCGAACCGGCAATCTGACCACAGTGGCCATCAACAACTCCGGTACCATCAGCAGTCAGGGCCAGGGGCGCCGGGGTATTGATATTAATGGTGATGGTGGTGAGCGGTTTATCGACATTCACAACAGCGCCAGTGGCGTGATTCAGGCGCAAAACGACGCCATTCGGGTCAATTACGATCTCACCGGCGGCAACTTACTGCTGGTGAATGATGGCCTTATCGAAACCACTGGCCTTGGTGATGACTCCGGTCAAGCGCTTGATTTTAACTCAGTCACAGGAACGGCTGTCCATGCCATCATCCGCAACAATGCCGGTGCCATCATCCAAAGTGCCGATGCAGATGCTGTGCGCCCAGGCGGCCATGGCAAGGTGTTTAATGCCGGTTTGATTCGTGCCGGCGGAGCTGGTGTGGTTGAGGGCGCTGAGAGCACCTCGGCCGATGGCATTGATTTTCAGCAGCACGATGGCCAGGTGTTTAATCTGGCAGGTGGTCGTATCGAGGGAGCTCGCCATGGCATCACCGGCAATGGCTTTATTGAAGTGGTCAATCAGGCCGACGGTACCATTATTGGCTGGAATGGCTCAGGCGTGAACCTGGACGGCAATGGCAGGGTACTGAACTACGGTGTGATTTCAGGCCGCTATAATCCGCAGCTTAGCGAAGGGGATGGCGATGGTATTGATATCGACTTTATCGGCGATATTGAAAACTATGGCTGGATTGAAGGCATTGGCGCAGCTGGGGTAAAAAATGGCGATCCTAATCGGGCAGATGGCATTGCCATGGGGGGTGGTCGTATCATCAACCACAGTGGGGCGACCATTTACAGCAGCGATCGGGGGATCCTGATAGATGACAGCGATGGCGGAGCGGCCTTTGGTGCCACCCTGCTAGTCAATGCCGGTACCATTGATGCGCTGAATGAAGGGGTGCAGTTGCGTGGCGACTGGGACGATACCCTGATTAACAAAGGTAGCATCATCAGCCGGAATCAGGGGGTTGCTATCGATATGGGGGGTGGGAATGACCGCCTGGAGCTGCATGCTGGCAGCATGATTCAGGGAAGCATTCTGGGCGGTACTGGCCAGAATCAGTTGATCCTTACCGGGGACGGTCATGGCTTTTTTGGTCATATTGAGCAATTCCAGTCCTGGCAAGTGCAGCAAGGCATTTGGCAGATGGCGGCCGATCTTCAAATCAACGCTGGGGATATTCTCGCTATCGACTCCAATGCGCAGCTAGATGTGCAGGGCAATGCCCTACTGGATGGAGAGCTTAGCTTGAGTCTGAGCAATTTGGCTGCAACTAGCATGCTGGCAATTGATGGCGATTTGGCCTTTGGTGCTGATAGCTGGCTGACGTTGGATCTCTCCAACTGGTTACCCAGCCTGGACGATGTCTGGAGTTTATTCAGCGCACAAAGCGTAACGGGGTTCGACCAACATAGAGTCAGCTTCACGGGCCTTAGCCAGTTACCGCAGTATCAATTTATCACTGGCTGGCAAAACGGGTATTATCAGGTTGGTATTCGTTTTAACCAGCAGGCCACTGTCTCTGAGCCTGCGAGCTTTGGCGGTCTGCTGGCCGGTCTTTTTGCTCTTGGGGCTCTGCGACGCACTCAAGCGAAAAAGCGTAAGCACTTGCAACCCTGTTGCTGATGAACGCAGAGTGATCAATGAATTTAACCCGATATTCATGATCCAAACCGATAAAGCCCATATACTGCCTGATAGTGCAGTGAATGGGCTATATCGATGTATTTACGCAAACTGATCGTATCGCTCTGTATTCTGGTGGGTATTAGCCTGCTGCTGTCGGGTATTGGTTTTTGGGCGCAGCAAAACTCAGAATTTCATACCAAGCGCAACCGCATTGCCAACCAGATGCTGACCGAGTTTATTTCGCTGCGGGCCGATAAACAACGGCTGAAAGTCTGGCTGGCCGAGTACCTGCTGACCGAGGATGCCAATACCGGCTTCCGTGATACTCTGTTCGGCCGTATGCAACAGCAGTTGCAGACTCTGGATCAACTGGCCATTCGCGATCAACTTTACAGCACCAATGAATCCGACTTGCAGCTTATTATGCAGCAGGTCAAAGTCATTTCCTTGCTGCAATCCAATTTGCACACGCTGGAACATGCACTGAAAACCCGCGAAATTGCCGCCTACCAGGATGATCTGGAGCGCTGGCGTACCCTGATTAGCTTGTTTGATAAGTTTCAGGACACCGATCTGTCTGAATTGTTACAGCAGGCCATTGCCGATCAAAAGCAGCGGGCCAGCAGTACCGAAGCGGATGCGCTCTCTGCCGTGCAACAGGTGCAGCTCACCATGCTGCTGATCAGCCTGCTTGGTTTGCTGTTTGCCATTGTGATTGGCTGGCATTTATCCCGGGCCTTGAGCCAGCCATTGCAGCGGCTGCTGGATGGCACCAAGCAGTTGCAGCAAGGCAACTTTGCCCACCGCATTCAGGAGCAGGGGCCAACCGAATTTGCCGAACTGGCACGGCAATTTAACCTGATGTCAGGCTACATTGAAGATTTTGCCCGCCAGGAGAAACAAAGCCAGCTAGCGACTGAGCAACGGGTTCAGGCCCGTACCGCTGAATTGCAGCAAGCACTGGCCCAACTGCATGAAACCGAGCACCGGCAAAAGCAATTGCTGGCGGATATCAGCCATGAGCTGCGCACCCCAGCCACCAGCATTCAGGGCGAAGCCGAAATCAGCCTGCGCGGCAAGGACAAAGACAGCGCTGAATACAAAGAAGCCTTTGGCCGTATTCTGGCCGCCAGCCAGCAATTAAGCCGGCGGATTGAGGATTTGTTGCTGCTGGCCAGAGGTGAAGAGCGCTTACTGCAAGTGCACTTGCAGCGCATCAGCGTGCTGGATTTTCAGGCTTTGGCCACGGCTACGGTGCAACAGCAGCTGAATAGCGGCTACCAGTTAACGCTGAACACGCCAGCGGAGTTACCGGCCGACGCCTGGTTGCTGCTCGATGCAGACAAATTTGCCAGTGTGCTGCGGATTATTACCGACAATGCCCAGCAGTATGCCGCCAGTACCCCAGAGCTGCAGCTTAGCCTGGCACTGAGTGACAATGAACTGCAATTGGAGCTAGCCGATCAGGGCATTGGCATCAGCGCAGAAGAACAGGATCGCTTGTTTCAGCGTCACTTTCGCGGGATCGCGGCCCGAAGCGCCCGACCCGATGGTCTGGGGATAGGTCTTTGCATTGCCAAAGCCATTATGGAAGTGCAGGATGGCACCATTGAACTGCATCCCAATCAGCCCCGAGGCACCCGAGTATGCCTTAAGCTGCCACTTTTTAGCGGAACCCAGCATGAAAATACTGATTATTGAAGACGATGAGAAAGTTGGCAGCTTTTTATCACGAGGCTTAAAAGCCGAGGGCTACCTGACTCAGCTATTGCAGGACGGCTTGCATGCACTGGAGATGGTGCGGCAGTTCGAACCGGATGTGATTGTGCTGGATCGTATGCTGCCGCAACTGGATGGCCTGACCTTGTGCCAGCAAATCCGCAGCCAGCAAATTCAGGCGCGTATTCTGATTTTATCGGCTCTATCCGAAGTTGATGAGCGTGTGCGGGGTCTGCGGGCCGGTGCCGATGACTATCTGGGCAAGCCGTTTCACTTTGAAGAGCTGTTAGCCCGGATTGAAGCCCTGGCGAAACGGGATGTCAGTAGTCTGCATCAACGTCAGTTGCAGGTGGCCGATCTGGTGCTGGATTTAGACAGCATGCAAGCTCAACGCGCAGGCAGAGCACTGCAGTTAACGGCCAAGGAACTCGGTATTCTGGAGTTGCTGATGAGCAACAGCGGCAAAGTCTATAGCCGGGAACGGATTCTGACCAATGTCTGGGGGCTGAATGAAGACCCGCTCACCAACATAGTGGACGTGTATATGGCGCGGCTACGCAAAAAAATTGATGAATCCCATGCAGTCAAGCTGCTGCATACCCGTCGCGGTTTGGGGTATTGCCTGCAGCCGGAATAAAAAAGGCTGGCCGCAGAGGAGAGATGGCCAGCCAAACTGGGTTGGGATGAACAACACTTACAGAAACAATAACCAGATTACTTACTAAATCACGTTAACCTGGCAATGGCATCCTTGCCATTGCTCCCCTACTCGTTCCCTTAATTAGCGCTAAACGGCAATGACGAGTGATGCAGTACGATGCGAAGTGCGCCTTGCTCGTCTTTTTTGAAGCCCCAGGTTTTGTCCACGGTAGTGACGGCACCACTGGCATCGGTCAGCATCACATGGCCCATGGTCAGTGCCAGGTCGCCATTGATGTACACCGCCGCGTTGTTAAACTGATAACCGGTCCATCCTTTCAGCGCAAAGCCACTGTCATCGGGAAATGTGCTGTTGCCGCCAACAAAATAGGCCAAAGCCCCCTCATAACTGGTACGAAAGGTTTGTTCGCCACTGGCCAACGTAGGCTTAAACAATACAGCGCCATGGCCATAGCCATAAGCCGCGTCCAGCACCGAGCGAGCTTTTTGCTCCGCCTTATCACGGCCGCTTTCGCTGTAGGCGGAGCTGATGGCAATTAGTGCCTGTCCCCAGGCCTGTTGGGCAGCTTTGACCTCGGCTTCGGTGATGTTGTTATTGACCACCGGCGCTGCAGCCACTTGCAAAGCAGCCAGGCTGAGCACAGTGCCAGAAATGATGGATACAATTCGAATCGACATAGGTTTTCCTTTTCAGTGAAGGGTGCAGTCACACCGGACACGCACTACTTTACTGCTGAGGCATGAAGGGAAAACCTGCAACTGGATGAACAGAACACAGCGAATAGATTAAAACAAGATGAACAACGCCAATACAGCGGTTAAGGGCGGCGTTTTAGCAACTTACGCTGCAAAGTACGGCGATGCATGCCCAGCACCCGGGCGGTTTGCGAGATATTGCCATCCTGTTCGGTCAGTACCCGCTGGATATGCTCCCATTCCAGCTGATCAGGGCTGAGCAGACTCGACGCTGTCTGGTTGTCGGGGGGGGCAGCTGCCTGCAGGCCTGCCTCCGCAGGCAAATTCCGGCCGCAAAGTACTTGGCGTAACTGCTGAAAATCAACCGGCTTGGTCAGATAGTCGTCGGCACCTAATTTCACGGCCTGAACTGCATTGGCGATGCTGCCATAGCCGGTTAGCAGCACAATCCGGCAGTTGGGAAGCGCTGTACGCAGCGGCTCGACAAAACTCAGGCCAGACTGGCTGGCAAAACGCAAATCCAGCAGATAGGCATCGGCTTGCTCGGCAATCAGTTGGGCGCTGGTGCAGGGCTCGGCAAAAGTCACCACGCTGGCACCGGTTTGCTCAAAACGCCGTGCCAGGGTGCGCAGCAGCACGGCATCGTCATCGACCAGCACCAGCTTGATGCGCTGCGACTCATTCATACCGGATTCCTTGGCAGCTCAATGCAGGTGAGCCCGCCATCGGCCAGATTACTGCGGACGACCTTACCGCCTAATCGCTCGATGCTGGCATTGGCCAGAAACTGACCGATGCCAAGGCCCTGACTACTAAGCTGTGGCAAATGCCCCAGCTCCTGCAAGCGTTGCTCGGAAAAGCCCTCGCCATAATCGCGGATGCGGATGCTGCAGCCTTGTTCGCTGAGCTGGCAAGCAATTGAGAGCTTGGGTTGTTGCCTCGCCAGGCTGGCATCAGCGGCGTTATCCAGAATATTCAGCAAGGCCGCCGCCAGGCTTTGCGGCTCGGCCAGTAAAAAATCAGTGGCATCACTGTCAAACTGACAGTCGGCTTCAATATCGGGCCGGCTGGCCAGCCAACGCTGTACCGTTTGCCCGGTCAGTTGCAATACCGGTTCGGCTTGCTGCGGCTGGCGCAGACTGCCGGCATCCTGACGCAGCTGCTGCACCAGATGCTGACAACGCTGCAGTTGTTGTTGCAAGTCCTGCCACTGTTCAGCCTGAGTGGCGTCGACCTGAAGCTCGTCGGCAATCAATGCCATGGTTTGGATCGGCGTGGCTAAATCATGGGCGGCATTAGCAGCAAAGGTGGCCAGAGCCAACATCTGCTCCTGTCGCAGCTGTTGTTGCTGCAACTGGTTCAGCACTCTGGCTTGCTTGCGAATTTGCCGGGCCTGAGCACTGATAAACCAGCTGATCAAACCGGCAGAAAGTGCAAAGGCCCACCACATTTGCAGTAGATGCTGATCAAAACTACCATGTCCAACGCCATGTCCAGTGCCATGATGCGCATGCGCTGGGGTGGCTGCGTTTTCCGGCTGCAGCTCCAACCAGGGGCCGGCAGTTGACAGCGCACTGAGATCACCCAGCTGCAGCAACAAGGTATACGACAGAACTGCAATTAACGCCACCAGATAACACAAACGGCCAGGCAACAGCACCGAAGCCATTGCCACCGGCAACAGCAACAGTGCGACCAGGCCATTGCTGACCCCACCGCTTAACAGCAGCATACAGCACAACAACACAATATCTGCCAATGCATAGAGCGCATACAAGCGCATGCTGTAATGGCTGGCATTGGGTAGTACAGGCAGCAATAGATTGGAAGCAGCAAAAAGGGCCAGTAAGAGCAACAGCAAAGGCCAGGAGCTAACCGGGTAATGCAGCAACCAGGCAGCCAGCATCGCCAGTGCAATAAAGCCAATCACCCCCCAACGAAAGCGGGCCAACTGACGCAATTGGTGCTGCGGTTCAAGAACAGTCAGGGAAAGCATGACACACAGGTTCCACAAAAAAGACGGCTGCCAGGCAGCCGTTGCAAAATGTCATCACAGACTATCGCACTGCAGTGGAAAAGTCTGTACTAAGAATACCTGCTGCCTCTCCAAAGCACCATGCGACATAGTGTCGCAGCTGATCGCATCGCAATTAAGAGTTCGCAGTTAAGGGAATACCATGAGTCGTATCGCAGCCAACATGAGTAACAGGACGTCAGGGCAACAAACTGTATGCAATCAGCAGTTGCTGAGCGCTTTGTTTTTGCCGTAAAAAAGCCATCACAAAAGCGGTATCCTTATCGGCATCGTAGCGATAGAGGATTTTGTATTTATCGACCGTGATTTGTCGGTAGTCGGTCACCCCCAACCGCTCCAGCTCATAGCAAAGTGGAAACTGCAACGGCCCAGGGCCCATTTGCCCTAGGTCTAACCGCTCTTTACAGTACCCAAGCAATTGCTCTGCCAATGACAGCGCTTGCTCGGCACCCAGAAATTCGGTCATATAGCGGGTTAGCATCAACAAGGTCTGGTGCGCCAGTCGGGTCACCACCAGTTGCGTCATTCTGACGCTCCGCTCAGCGCTTGGCGCAACTGCTGCAGGCTTTCATCCAGCGTTAAGGTATGACCATCACGGATATCGCGCTCGGCCAGGTTCATCAACTTTAGCAAGGCAATGCCTTCATCCCGCAGGCGGGCGCTGGCTTCAGACTCTATCCGATACACCGCTTTACCGCCTTGCGTCACCACAATCGGCTCTTCGAGTTCCAGCTTGGCAGCATGCTGTTTGATGTAACTGATGGTTTCAATACGCATTGCAAATCCGGCCATAGGCTCTAAGTAGTCTTTTAATGGACTATTTATAGCCTATTACCTGGCTCTGAGCAAGATTAACGCCGTCTAAGCCGCATCGCAAAACCCATGCCGGCCAGCAGCAACACCAGTGCCATCATGCCAACCACCACCCTATCGCGGCCATCGCGCCCCAGCCAGGGCTGCAAAATGCCCCATTTGTGCACAAAGGAAAAGCTGTAGCGTTCAAAACGGCTGCTGCGGCTTTGTTGTTCCACCAACTGACCGCTGGCACTGTCGACAAAAATCCGTCCCTTCGCATAATCGAGCTGCCAGACCGGCAGGCGCTTGTTGCGAAAATCGTAATCCGGCCCAAAACGCTGCACCAGCTGTTGTCCGGATATCGCTTCGGGGGTTAGCCCAATAAAGCGCTCCGCCAATAGCTGCGCATAGGAAGCATCGTCCAGCGCCGGTGCATCCGACAGCAGCGGAATAAAGAGCGCCCCGCGCTCTGATGCCTGACCGGCAAAGCGGCTGTGGCGATCGGCCTGCTGTGCGGCATTGTGCAGTGATAAGCGCCAGTACCAGTGCGAAGCGGGCCCCTGTACCAGACTGGCACTGTTTAGCACAGCATCGGTCGGCAACACGCCTGCCGGCAGCTGCCAATGCTCTGGTAATGGCTGAGCGCTGCTGGCCGTTAAGCCCAGTGTCTCGGGCTTTACGTACTTGTAGGCAAAATGGTAGATGCCAGTCAGCAAATACAGCGTCACCGGCAGCAATAATCCCCAGGACAACAGATAATGCCAGCGGCGCAGGCCGCGACGTTTTGCCTTAAACGGCAGTCGAAGCAACAGCCAGCCACCAGTCAGCACCAGCAACAAGGCACTGCCCAGCAACAGCGTCATCACCAGGGCTTTGATGATGGGCACCCCATCCAGCCATTGCCAGCTGTGAAACTGGCGAAACAGCGCCTGCAAGTTAGTTTTATAGCGATTGGTGATGCCCGCCAGGCTCAGAGTTTCGGTATGCACATACAGGCTAAGCCCGGAGTAAAATTCAACCTGCCAGACCGGCAATAAGCGATTGACCGACGGGTAGGCGCTGTCAAACTCGGTTTGCAACCGGCTGCTGCGCACCTGGCTTTCATCCAAACCGCTGTAATGACTGGCCAGCCAGATCGCCATTTGCTGATCGCTGATGGCACTATCTTCATCATGCAAGCTCAGGTACTGGCGTGGGCTTTGCAAATCCGGGGTCAGCTGCAACAGCACCTGCTGCTGATAGGGCACCAGCTTCACCAGCGACTGAGCGGGCAGATTGGCTTGCTGCAACCGCTGCATGGCTTGGTTCAGCTCGGCTTCGCTCAAACTGAGTGTCGGCGGTCGCATAGTAACGGCCTGCGGGCCGGTCCAACTCATAATGGGATGCGACACCCCGGTTAGCGCAAACAGCAGCAAAGTGATGCCACCCAGCCAGAGCAGTACACGGTGCCAGCGCACCAACTGACTGGTACGTATTGCGTTTGATGTGGTCATGGCTACATCCTCACTCTATACAGCCTAAAATTGCCAGGTCGCCGACACAAAAACGCTGCGCGGCATGCCGGGCCGGTAGTCGATGTCGGTCGAGCCTACCTGGTTGCTGGTCAGGCTGGAATAGGTCTTATCAGTCAGGTTCATTAGCCGAATGGCCAGCTGCCAGTGTTCGCCAATTTGATAGCGCGCCCGCAGGTTGAACAGATCATGCCCAGGGTAGGTATTGGTGTTGGTCTCATCGGTGTAGTAGCGACCAACCTGCTGCCATTCCAGCTCCAGCCAGAGCCCCTCAATGCTGAGTGGCTGGTAACTCAGGCTGCTTTGCCAAAGCTGACGCGGCGCTTTGCCCACCTCAAAGCCAGCAAAGTTGCGGGTTTCGTTGATAGCAGGCACACAGGCCGGCGGAAAGCAGCTGAATAAATACTGAAAATCACGGTACTTTTGCCGGGTAAAGGTGCCACTGAGGTTCCACGTCCAGGCGTCGCTGAGTTGCCAGCTGGCCATCAGCTCCAGCCCCCGATGCGAGGTTTGGCCGGCATTGATCACCTTGCGGGTGTTGCCATCAATGTAATTCACCACATCGTCTTTGATTTGCAAATCGTAGACACTGGCATCCAGTCGCAGCCCATCCAGCTGCGCCCGCCAGCCTAATTCATGGTTGATGGCAGTGACCGGTTTTAGCTCAGTGGTATCCTGACTGGAACCCGGGCGAAACACCTGCCCGACCGAAGGCACCCGAAAGGCATGCCGGCGATTGGCATACAGCTGCTGATTCGAGGCCAGCTTGTAAACAACGCCGAACTTGGGACTCAGCTGCTGGTAGCGAATACGCTGCGACTCAGGCCGAAGCCAGGTAGTACGCCCTACTTGCTGTGGCACCGACGGATCCAGCCGATCGGTGTAATCGACTTCAAACCAGTCATACCGCGCGCCCAGGCTCAGGATCCATTGCTCGGAGGCAAACCATTGCAACTGCGCATAGGGCGAGATGCTGGTTTGATCCGCATCGTAGTGGTAATTGGTTCGCCCGGTTTGCTGGTAATCAACAAAAATATCCTCTTGCATCACGATGCTGATTTGCTGCTCGCGGAAGGTGGCAGGTGTCACGTCCAGATCCAACCCGGCTGTCCAGTTGAAGTCCGCTGACGCCTGCTGCGAGAACTGTGTCAGTAGCCCATAGGAGGAAAAACGGGTGGATTGCAGCACCGGATCATAGGTCAGCATCCAACTGGGCATCAGATCCGAGCGGTTGTTGCGGTAAAAGGGTGTCAACATCCATTCGCTGCGATCGGACAGCTGATAACGCAGTTCCGTCGATAACCGAAACGCCTGCACATCGCGCGCGCCCATATCGCCATGAAAGCGGTTTTTGCGCGGATTACTGGTAAAATCAGCCTGGTTTAAGCCCGAGGTGCCACTTTGGTCAATGCTGCCAAAACTGGCCAGGGTTTTAAGTTGCAGCTGCGGTGTGAGGTCACTGTCCAGCCGCAGACTACTGGAAAAACGCTGATAATCGGCTTCTTCCCGAAAGCCATCGCTTTGGGTGCGATTCAGTTGCAGCCGGGCCCGGTGCTGTGCATTCATGGCGCCGCTCACGGCCATCAGGCCACGTTGCCAGCCGTCGCTGCCAAGCTCGGCTTGCAGCCGGCCACTGAGCTGATCGGTCGGCTCTGGGGTCAGAATATTAAAAATGCCGCCAATGGCATCGCTGCCATAGAGCGCAGAGCCCGGCCCCTTGGTCACTTCCACCCGGCCGGAATTTGGCATATCAATTTCATACAACCCATTGTGGTTAAAAAAGCCGGTTGGCCGGGTTGGCAGGCCATCTTCCAAAAACAGGTAAACCCCGCCGGTGGTGATAGGCTGGCGAATAGCGGTCATATGGCCTTCACCACCCAAGTCATTCACATGCACTCCGGATACCCGGTTTAACAGCTCAGCCGGATGACCTGGACTGACATTCTGGATACTGTCTTCGCCCAACACAGCGACCGATTCAGCCAGATTGGTCAGTGCCTGCGCCTGACGGCTGCTGGTCACTACCATCACTTCAACGCCATCCGGTGCAGCCGCTCCCTTGGTAGGCATGTCTGAGGCAGCTGTACTCATGGCCATAAGTGCCAGGCAAACATTAGAAATCATGAATAAACCTTTGAATTGATTTGATTTACTCTACCAGAGGCAAGCTGCTGCGGGGATGCGACATAATGTCGCAGTACTGCTCAGGTTAAATAGAGGTAAATCTGGTCAAAACAGTGTGGCCTGACTAGACTAAGCAAGATGCTTATCCCAAAGTAACCATGGAGATGGAATCAATGCGCTTTTCGCTGAATACAATAAGTAGCCTGCTGCTAGCCGCCAGCCTGACCTTCGCTATCACCAGCCAGCAGGCAGAGGCTTGCACCCGGGTGATGTACAAGGGTCCGGAACAGACCATTCTGACCGGTCGCAGCATGGATTTTTCCATGCCAATACCAGCCAATCTCTGGGTCTTTCCGCGCGGCATCGAGCGACAGGGCGAAGTGGGTGCTAACTCGGTGCACTGGACTGCCAAATACGGCAGCCTGGCGGTCAGCTCCTGGAATATTGCCACTTCGGATGGCATGAACGAAAAAGGCCTGGTGGCCAATATGCTGTGGCTGGTGGAGTCCGAATACCCAACTTTTAGCCCACAAGGTGATAAGCCCGGTCTGGCCATTTCGCTGTGGGCGCAGTATGCGTTGGATAACTTCGCGACCGTCGCCGAAGCAGTAGCAGCCCTTAGCCGGGAAGACTTTGTGGTAGTGACCGATGTGATCCCAGGCACCGATAGAATGACCACCATCCACTTATCGTTGTCGGATCCAAGCGGCGATAATGCCATTTTCGAGTACATCGAAGGCCAGCTGGTAATCCATCATGACCCATCCTACGTGGTGATGACCAATGATCCGCCGTACCAGCAGCAACTGGCCATTCAAAAGTACTGGGACAGCATTCCGGGCAATCAGTTTTTACCGGGTACGGTGAAAGCCCCGGATCGTTTTGTGCGGGCGCACTACTACATCCACAGCATTCCGCAAACCAGCGATCCTCACATTGCTACCGCCAGCGTCTTTAGTGTGATCCGCAATACCTCGGTGCCCTATGGTTATCAGATTGAAGGCTACCCGAATTTATCCACCACCCAATGGCGGGTGGTGGCCGATCACAAGCATTTGCGTTATTTCTTTGAAACCGCACTGACGCCCAATACCTTTTGGGTCGATCTGACGAAACTGGATTTTAGCGAAAATGCCCCGGTTAAAGTGCTGCGCGCCGATGCCAACCAGGTGTATGCCGGTGAAACCTCGGCCAAATTTGCAGAGGCCAAACCTTTTCAGTTTCATGGGCTGACCTTCTGATCTGCTCCAATCAAAGCTGGCTGTGCAGGCTGCAGCCGGCTTTAATGCCCCTCCAACAGCACAAAGCCCAACATCAAGCCAATACCAGCGAACAAGGCCAGATGCTGTGACAGCAGCCGTTGTTGCCATAAGCCTTTTAGCAATGGATAGAGATCGATCAAGGCAATGTACAAGAAACCACCTGCTGTGATGGCCAATAGCGCTGCCAGTGGCAATACCAGCCACTGGCCTGCCAGATAGAGCAACAAAGCACCGGCAAACACCGGTAGGCTACACAGCGCATTTAACGCAATGGCGCGCTTAAAGCTGGCACCGCCATGCAGCAGGATGGCCACATCCGACAATTCCTTCGGCAGTTCATGCCATACCACCGCCAGCGTGGTGGCCCAGCCCAGCGCCGGATCGACCAGAAAGCTGGCGCCTATCAGAATGCCATCGACCGCATTGTGCAGGCCATCGCCCAGCAGATTCATCCGGGCATAGGCCGGCAGTTTTTCTTCCTGCGTTGGCAGCTCATGCCTGTGCCAGTGCAATCCCTGCTCCAGCCCATGGAACAACAAGAAGCCAAGCAGGACTGCCAGCATCACCGGGTGCGATGAGGCTGAGCGCTCTAACGCTTCCGGGATCAGATGCAAAAAAGCACTACCCAGTAAGACACCAATAGCCAGGCACAACAACAAAGGCTGTAGCCACTTCAGCCAGGGGCGTGCCAGCAGCAACAATACCCCCCAAACACTGCTACCAACACCACCAAGGATGCGGCCAACATCAATTGCCACAACATAGCAACTCCTAAAGTGTGATATTATCACAGTGAGTCTAGCGCACTTTAACCTTGCCGCGCTTTAAAACGCGGATTGCTTTTGCAAATAACAAAGACTTTGCCGCGCCGCTTGACGATCTGACAGTCCGGGTGGCGATTTTTAGCCGACTTCAACGACGACAACACTTTCATCAGGCATCTCCTTTAGTTGCCAAAAAACGACCAAACTTCTTGCCGAAGTTTGCCATCCGGCCTTCGCTGCTGATTTGCTTCTGCTTGCCGGTGTAAAAGGGGTGCGAGGCGCTGGACACATCCAGCGGCACATATGGATAGGTGTTGCCGTCACTCCAGGTTTTGGTGCGCTCGGTTTGAATGGTGGAGCCTACCAAAAAATAGGCATCGGCTGCCATATCGTGAAACAGTACCTGACGGTACTCAGGATGGATATTGGGTTTCATGCGATTTCCTAGTGTTCAACAATAGAGACCGCATTTTATTGCGAATGATTCTTAACTTCAATTAATTTGTGATAGTATCACAAATTAATTTATTATCCCAGTGCGGTATCCAGCACCAGCATCAACACAAAGCCCAACATCAAACCATTGGTGGCGGCCATTTCATGACCCTGACGGTGCGACTCCGGGATCATTTCATGGCTAATCACAAACAACATCGCACCTGCCGCCATCGCCAGGCCCCAGGGCAGCAGCATCGGGTTGGTCATCACGATGGCGCCGGTCACCGCCATGATGGGCTCCACCAAGCCAGATAACATACCAACGCTCAAGGCCACCAACCGGCTGTAACCTACAGCAAGTAACGCCATGGCCACCACAAAGCCTTCCGGTACATTTTGCAAAGAGATACCGGTCGCCAGCGCCGAAGCGCCTACTGCATCGCCACTGGCATAAGCGACACCAATGGCCAGTCCTTCCGGAATATTGTGCAGAATAATAGCGATTACGAACAACCAGCTACGCTTTAATGCCAATGCCTGATGGCCTTCAGCTCCTTTAATAAAGTGTTCATGCGGCACACTGCGTTCCAGTGCCAGCATCAGCAAAGCCCCCATCAGAATAGCTGCAGCCACTTGCAATGGCCCTTGCCAGCTTTGAGTACTGCTTTCAAACAGCGCCAGTGCTGGCACAATCAGCGAAAAAATACTGGCTGCCAACATGACCCCGCCCCCAAAACCCAACATAGCTGCATGCAAACGGGCGGAGAGACGACGGGAGAACAAGGCTGGAATAGCACCTAAGGCGGTGGCTGCCGCCGCCGCCATACCGGCATAGAATGCATAACGAACATGTTCCTGCTGCTCCATAAGAACAGCCATTTGCTGCAAGCCATAACCAGCACCTAACAATAAAATAGCCCAACCCAGCAGTTTCCTTGGGTTTAGTTTGCTAAATTTGGCCAGGCTGGCAGTGTTCATTGCTCTCTCCGAAAAGTCATTCACTTTATTATAGGATGAAAAAGCGGCTCAGGATCAAAATCAAATGAGAATTGTTCTCAATTTAAATCGATGATGGCGTTCGCTTTAATGGATTAAGATGAGCCATATAAATTGATTTAAACCTAGAACATTGCCTGGGCTGTTTACTCATGCGCGGTAAAGCGTCTGGCAACTTCCGACCAGTGGATTACCTGATAAAAGGCGTCAATGTACTCGGGTCTTTTATTCTGGTACTTCAAATAATAAGCATGCTCCCATACATCCAACCCCAGAATAGGGATCTGCCCATCCATCCAGGGGCTGTCCTGATTGGCAGTGCTGGTCACTTCCAACCGGCCAAGATCATTGATCACCAACCAGGCCCAGCCACTGCCAAAACGACTGAGTGCTGCCTGGGTAAACTGTTGTTTGAAAATATGAAAGCCATCAAAATCGCATTGAATCGCTTTGGCCAGATCCCCCGTTGGTTCGCCGCCGCCTTGCGGTGACATCACCTGCCAGAACAAGGAGTGATTGGCATGACCGCCACCATGATTACGAACTGCCGTTTGCAGCTCAGGCGGCAACTCCTGGATCCGTTGCAAAAGTTTGGTCAAAGGCCAATCCTGATAATCGGTGTCAGACAGCGCCTGGTTTAAGCCATTGACGTAGGTTTGATGATGGCGCTGATGATGAATTTGCATGGTAAGGGTATCAACGTAAGGCTCGAGTGCATCATAAGCGTAAGGTAAAGCAGGTAGTTCAAAGACCATAAGATTCTCCAAAGTAGAGCAACAGCAAACTGATAATCATTATCATTTGCATTAAATTGAATTGCAAGGCATGCTGGTTAGAAAATTTGTGGAGGTGGTTATGGATTTGATTCAAGACTGGAAAACATTACAACGCATGGGCAACCATGAATTTGCTCAGCAACGCTGGCAAAGTGCCAGCCATTTTTATCTGCACAGCATTCTACTGTTGCGTCATCACTTACCGATGTTGCTACAACAACCCGCGCAGGGTGCTGCTCTTGGCATCATTTGTTTATCCATTGCAGTGCAGAATCTGGCCGATACCTACTACCGCCAGGGGCGCATAAAACGTTGCAGTACACTGCTGAACAGGGCTTTACGGGATTTTCAGCAGTTGCAATCTCTGCTTTGTAGCAGCCATCCGGCAACCGTAGCTTTGCTGCGTGAGTCCTGCCGGCTGCGGCAATTGCTGTATACCCATCAAGCTGCAAGTACCGAGTCAGTCACACCGCAGCGCGCACAAAATTGGGTGAGTGCCGCCAGTAGAAGCTTGCATTAGCAACTATTTACCATCGAGCAAACCATCGTAGCTCTCCCCTACGACTGGTCTGCCATGCCCTGAAACTGCTATCCTAAGTGCGGTTGAACTCACTGTTTGTGATTGTCTTATGTGATTGATACCAGCAAGTTAGTTCCCGAATACTTAGCTGTATGCATATTCTGATTGCGCCTACACCTTTTTTCAGTAAGCTACCCACTTTACAAACATATGGATTTTTTAAACACGGATGATGAGAAATATGAAAATCGCCTTGATGTACGGGGTTGCCTTTATTCTGGGGAGTTTTGCCGCTTTGGTGTATGCAGAACCAGCGTCAGCACAATGTGCTGTACTTCCCTCAGAAGCAATCACTGCAGTTCGACATAGTGTCCTACAACGAAAGCTCTATTTAACCTGTAGTGAGTACGGGCACCGTCTGGAGCCTCGTTCTACATCCAGTTGGTTGAACATATTAAACGCTCCCTTTTACGCCTACGCAGCGCAACCAAAACATGCGACCACTAAGCTAGAGCAGCCAGTATACTTTACACGGCTCACAGGACGCAGACTAAAACAAGGCGAGCGTAAAGCACTGCATGCCCATTTTTTGCAAAACATTTTCCCTGATTACAGATTACCTAGCTCTGTGATCGAAGCTACAGCAACGACCAGTGAAGGATTGGATTGGCGATTATTCTTAATGCCGGATCGAGGTGTACTATGTTATGACCAATGTAGCATTCGTCAAGTCTTCATGATCAAACCCAATCCTTCGCATAAGCAGGACACAGCCTTAGACAGGCAGAAAATCGCTGAGGGTGACAACTCTTTATGGTCGAAACGGAAAATTGGATGGTTTATTGTGCTAGGCCTACTGCACTGGCCAGTACTGACGGTTTTTTTGTTTTTTATGTTGCTACCGCATATCTACAATAACTTGACTACCAACTCAGAGAGAATGGACTGGGTTATAGCAAAAGACATCCGCGGGATTTCTATGCTACCAGTATTATTCATGCTGCAATATTGGCTGTTAGCGGGAAAGTATACTGCAGATGCAAAAGCTGCAAACTGTGAAATCATGCTGCGGATTGGTCAAGGTCTTGTGATTACCAATATTCTGGTATTTATCAACTTTCTTCTTGCCTGATAAGTTTATCCGTCTCAAAAGCCATGAATTCATCCCACACCGCAATAAGCCCGGCGCTGGTATTTTACACTACATAGCATCCGGGCTTCGATTAAATTTAACTTTGCGATTGCAGGTAATTGGGAAGGCCCAGCAGTTTGATCAGGCGCAGCTGTTGTTCAAGCCAGTAGGCGTGGTCGTTTTCGGTGTCATCCAGCAGCTGTTGCAAGATGCTGCGAGTGACGTAATCCTGCTCTTTCTCGCACAGCGCCATGGTGTCTTTGAGTAAGGCATCCACCCGGTATTCCACATCCAGATCGTTTTGCAGCATTTCGGGGACATCTTTGCCCACCTTGATGCCATCGCGTTTGCTCAGATCCGGTACCCCTTCCAAAAACAAAATGCGCTCAATCAAAGCAGCGGCATGGCCTTTTTCATCGTCGAATTCATGGTCGATGCGCTGATACAACTTCTCCAGGCCCCAATCCTGGTACATGCGCGAATGGATAAAGTACTGATCCATCGCACTGAGTTCATTGGCCAGTAAGGTATTCAATGCGTCAATAATGACTTGCTTGCCCTGCATTAGTTACCTCCTGTCTGCAGTTGCAGGTAGTTGGCCAGCCCCATGCTGCTGATTTGGTGCTGTTGGGTTTCCAGCCAGTCGATGTACTCTTCTTCATCTTCCAGCATCTCGGTCAGCAAGTCGCGGCTGACATAATCCTGATGCTGCTCACACAGCGCTATGGCTTGCTTGAGTTGCGGCACTTGTTGCAACTGAAAGTCCATATCGCATTGCAGCATTTCCTCGGTCGCTTCACCAATATTCAGTTTGCCCAATGCCTGCAGGTTCGGCAGCCCTTCCAAAAACAGAATACGCTCAATCAGGCTGTCGGATTGCTTCATATCCAGAATGGATTTTTTGTAGCACGCATCGTTCAGGCCTTTTAAGCCCCAGTTTTTGTACATGCGGGCATGCAAAAAGTACTGATTGATCGAGGTTAATTCGGTGGTAAGCAACTGATTCAGTTGCGCCAACACCTGCGGATGGCCTTGCATAGCAAACTCCGAAAATTTAAACGGGTACTAAGCATAGCCCAAAACGGAAATAAAAACAAAAAATGCTTTACCATCAACAGGATAGCATTGATAATGATTCGTCTTTAGGATGTATTTTCAATCTGCAGGTACCGTCACAAAGCCAAGCTGCTCAATCCCTGCTTGTTGTACCAGCGCCATTAAACGCACCATATGCTGATAGGGCACATCTTTATCGCCCTGCAGATGCAGGACCGGCTGCTGAGCAGCCGCTTGCAGCAAGCGCTGCTGCATTTGCTGCTCGGTAACCAAATCCTGTTGCCAGTACCATAAGCCATCTTTATCCACCGACAACACCACTACCTCAGGATCTGTCTGCACAGGTTGTTCGCTGGCCGTTGGCAGATTCACCGCGACCGCCTGGGTCAGTAACGGCATGGTGATCATAAAGAGGATCAGCAGCACCAGCATCACATCCACCAAAGGGGTCATATTCAGCTCGGTCATCATGTCCTGTTGCGGCTCCAGGCCGCCTCCAAAAGCCATGTTAGCGCACCTCTCGTAACTGTGTTTGTTTGCGCTGCTGCGGGGCTGCTCCGGTCAGAAAATAGGCATGCAACTGATGAGCAAAGCGGTTCAACTTGCTGTGCACGCCACGATTTGCGCGGCTTAAAGCGTTGTACCCCAACAAGGCCGGAATAGCGACCACCAGGCCAGCTGCCGTGGTCAATAGTGCTTCCCCGACCGGGCCGGCAATTTTATCCAGTGCCACCTGACCGGATGCACTGATGCTAATCAAAGCCTGATAAATGCCCCAGACCGTGCCAAACAGTCCCAGAAAGGGTGCCGTGGCGGCCACCGAGGCAAGAATAGCTAGCCCCCGGTTCAGCCCTTCCATCGAGTCCTCGATACTGCCACGTAAGCAAGCGCTTAACCAATCGGTCAGCGGCAGGTGGCCGTGCAGATCAGAGGTATGCAACCGATGGTGTTCCACTGCATCGGCTCCTTCCAGCGCCAGGCGTTGGTATGGATTATCCGAACCCTGTTGCTGCAGCACCGTTAGCCCATCAACAAAACTCTGACAATGCCAGAAACGCTGCATCGCAGCCTGGCCTGGCTGATGCAGGCGCCACAGATGATAGCCCCGGATCACCAGCACACTCCAACTTACCAGCGACATCAGCAGCAGTAACAGCATCACAGCCCGGCTAAGGGGATCGCCATACAACCAAAGATTGGAAAAACTCATTGAGGTGCTGTCCATGGATGCTCCTGCTCCTGCTACTGCAATTGAAAGGTTATGGGTTGCTGGTAACGATAGGCAATAGCGGTATCCCCTTGCCGGGCAGGTTCAAAGCGCCACTGCTTTACTGCCTCCAGTGCGGCCTGATCCAGCCTTGGAAAGCCGCTGCTTTGCAGCACGGCCAGCTCACTGATCTGGCCATCGGCTTCGATCAGCAGCTCCAGCAGCACGGTGCCTTGTTCCCGCAACCGGCGTGACAGCATGGGATAAGCCGGAGCAGGATTGTTTAAATGGCTGGCATCGGCTCTGGGTGCCGTGACCGGGGCACTGGCGGGCGGTGCAGGCTCTTGCGGCTGAGCGACCGGTTCAAGCGGCTGTTCGACTTGCTCCTTAACAACAGGCTCTGGTTCTGTGTACTCTGGTAGCGGCTCCTGAGCGGGAGCGAAAGGCCCATCGTTTACCAGCAACGGCTCTGGTACAAGCTCTGGCTCTGGCGCAGGCTCTGCAGGCTTCGGCTCAGGCAAAGGGACCTGCTCCGCCACAGGTTCAGGTTGCACGGCCGCTGCTGCCTGAACCAAAGCCCCCTGCAGCACGGGAGCTTGCACTGTTGGCTGCGCTGTACCCACCTGACCAACAGCCAGCAACACCAGCAGGTGCCCCAGCAGCACCAGCAGCACCAGGCCAACGTCGCTCCTGCGGGTTGGACCTTGTGCCTGCATAACCATAGGTTTGCTATCCTCTGCCCAGGCAGTAAACTCAGGCAGACAGGCAACAGCTGTCATGGATGACTCCAGGTAGAAATGAGAGCAAATTAGATGCGAATGATATCAATTATCATTAATAACAACAAGCACTCACTTTATCGTACCCAACTGTTATTAGCCGCAGGACTCTGGTACTAGTTGGTTTTTTCCGCTTAAATGCAACAACCTATTGCTATTCGAATAAACAGTATGCTTCGTTCGCTTATCCTGCTCTGTCTGCTGGTTAGCAGCAGCTATAGTTACGCCAACAGCCGTCAGATCGAGATTGATCAGGCGGTGGAAACCAAACATCAAACCCGTATTAACGGCCAGCGGGTGCAGTACAGTGCTTTAACCGGCACTCAGCCAGTCTGGGATGAACAGGGCGAGCCGGTAGCCACCTTGTTTTACACCTATTACCGCCGTACCGATGTGTCCGATGTCGGCAGACGGCCTTTGATGATTTCATTCAATGGCGGCCCGGGCTCCGCCTCGGTCTGGATGCATGTGGCCTACACAGGGCCCAAGGTGTTAAACATTGATACCGAAGGCTACCCGGTGCAGCCTTATGGCGTAAAAACCAACCCCTACTCGGTGCTGGATGTGGCGGATATTGTATTTGTCAATCCAGTCAATACCGGCTATTCACGGGTGGTACCCAATAGCCAGGGCGAACTGTTATCCCGGGAGAAACAGCGTGAGATGTTCTTCGGCGTGAATGCCGATGTCAGCTACCTGGCCGAATGGATCAACACCTTTGTCACCCGTCACAATCGCTGGACGTCACCGAAATTTCTGATTGGCGAAAGCTACGGCACCACCCGGGTGGCGGGCCTGGCGCTGGAGTTGCAAAACCGTCAATGGATGTACTTAAATGGCGTCATTTTGGTGTCACCAACTGATATGGGCATCGACCGTCAGGGACCGGTGAAAGCCGCCAACCGCCTGCCTTACTTCGCGGCTACCGCCTGGTACCATGGCGTGCTGCCAGCGGATCTGCAGCAGCGCGACTTGTATGAGTTATTGCCAGAAGTGGAAGACTTCACCCTGAATCAGTACCTGCCGGCGCTGGCCAAGGGTGCCTTTATCGAGGATGCCGAAAAACAACGCATTGCCGAGCAGGTAGCCCGCTATTCTGGCTTGTCCTTGCAGTCGGTGCTCGGCAGCAACCTGGATATCGACACCGCCTTTTTCTGGAAAGATTTGCTACGCGAGCAGGGTAAAACCGTCGGCCGGCTGGACTCCCGCTACTTAGGCATTGATAAGAAAGAAGTTGGCGAGCGACCGGATTACTGGGCAGAGCTGACATCCTGGTTGCACTCGTTCACCCCGGCCATCAACCACTACATTCGCAACGATCTGAACTACGTCACCGACATCAAGTACAACATGTTCGGCCCGGTGCACCCTTGGGACAGAACCAACGACAACACCGGTGACAATCTGCGCCAGGCCATGGCGCAAAACCCGTATCTGCAAGTGTTGTTTCAAGCGGGTTACTACGATGGCGCCACCAACTACTTTGATGCCAAGTACAGCATGTGGCAACTGGATCCCAGCAGCAAAATGCGCGACCGGCTGCACTTTGCCGGCTACCGCAGCGGCCATATGATGTACCTGCGCTACGAGGATTTGAAAAAGTCCAACGATGATTTGCGCAACTTTATCCGCGCCGCACTGCCGGCGGAAGACCAGGCAGCGAGGTACTAGCAACTACCCAAAGCTCACCATTAGGTGAGCTTTGGGTCTATTTTAAACAAAGCCACGTGAACAAAAACTCCTTGCTGTAACCCCCTACTGTTCGGTTATAATACTTCTTTTTACATTGCAGCAACAAGGAAGCAGTCCTATGGAAAGCAGTACCTCCCCCATAATCGAACAAAGCCGTCATGCTCAGGTTGAGTTCTCCGGCAAAGCTGGCGAGTTTTTTGGTATTTGGATTGTGAACATTTTGCTGAGCATTCTTACACTTGGTATCTACAGCGCTTGGGCCAAAGTCAGAACCAATCAGTACTTTTATGGCCATACCCGTATTGAAGACCAGCCATTCCGCTATCTGGCCAAACCCCTGCAAATCTTAAAAGGCAGATTGATTGCTGTCGCCCTGTTTGCCAGTTATTTCATTCTGTCTGCTGTTGCTCCTATTGCTGGCTTACTGATGGCACTAGGCTTAATGTTTCTTATGCCCTTTTTGATCGTACTTAGCATGCGCTTTTCCATGCGAATGACCAGTTACCGCAATGTTCGTTTTGATTTTCATGGCAGCTATGCCGATGCCTTTATTAACTTCCTGCTGTTGCCGATATTGTCGATCTTTACCCTTTATCTGTTGATGCCCTGGGTACTGAAACGTATTGACCAGTATTTGCACAGCAATATCAGCTATGGTGGTAAACGGCTGCAAGTGAACAATGATGCCGGAACCTACTATGCCGCCGTTCTTATTATTATGGCAGTAGTCACTGGTGTGATCATGACCGCTGTTATACTGGGCTTTGTGATTGCCTTCCTGTTTCCTTTTAGTTTTGGAGCTGAATGGGCCATGGTGCTGGTGTTTGGTATTATTCTGTTGTATTGGCTGATCCTGATGCTAAGTGGCGCTATTTACAAATGCATGATTCGCAATCACTTGTTTAGCCGCACTGTATTGCCAGATACAGCAAGTTTTGCATCCAAGATGCAGGTCATGCCTTACCTCTGGCTCACTGTCAGTAACTTACTGGCAATCCTGTGCACCTTCGGTTTAGCCTATCCTTGGGCCCGAGTACGCAAAACGGCTTATCTGGCCAATGCCACCAGCCTAACGCTGCAACCTGGCATTGATCAATTGGTGGATACCGTACAACAACAGACGGCAGCCTTCGGTGAAGAAGCTGCTGGTTTGTTCGATGTTGATATCTCGTTGGCCTGATGCGCGGTGATCAAGCTGTAGCTGGCCACTTCCAAAAGCCGGGACAAAGCACTTTGTTCCCGGCGACAGCCGTGCTGGCAGACGATGGTAGCTTAAAAGTCTTCCAGCAAAATACTGAGCACCTGTTGTATGAGTGTGCTGCTGAAGACTATCACTTTGCCTCCATTATTCCGGGCTTACCGATGGAGCTTGAGCTGACTGATGGCGGTATTTTCCGGCCGGATGATGCCAGCTTTCGCTGGCCGCAGCAGGCGGCTCACTTTCGCCTTGCAGCCTGGCTGGAAAGCAACCGTCTGAGTATTCTCAGTGCCGTTATTCTGGCCCCTCTGGCGCTCTGGTTGCTGGTCACTGTAGCAATGCCAGCCATGGCCAGCGCCATGGTCCCCTTTGTGCCAGACCAAGTCCGTCAGCAAATGGGTCAGCAAACCTTCTATGCTTTACAAAAAACCATCTTACAACCAAGTACCTTGTCCGAAGAGCAACAGGAAGAGCTGCAAGCACTCTGGCAAGAAGCTCTGCACAGCCTGGAGCTGACATACGATGGGTACCAGCTGCATTTTTACCAGTCCACTTTCTTAGGTGCTAATGCGTTTGCACTACCAGATGGCACAGTGGTTATGACAGATGCTCTGGTGGAGTTACTCAAAAACAAGCCTGACGCCCTCCTGGCCATTCTGTTGCATGAAATCGGTCATGTTGAAGAACAACACAGTATGCGCCTGGTGGCGCAATCACTTGGAGCTGCCTTGGTCTTTGGTGTATTTTTTGGTGATGCCGAGGCTCTGAGTGAGTTAATTCTCGGGGCAGGCTCAGGCATGCTGCAGAATGCTTTTTCCCGGGATATGGAGCGCGAAGCCGACCAATTTGCCTATACCAGCCTGGTGGCTATGGGGCGCTCCCCTGAAGCCTTCGCCGAAGCCATGGCTGTATTTGCTGAACAACACGGCGATAGCGGACAATCCGAGCAGTTGCTCAAGTACCTGAGTACCCACCCGGCAACAGCCGAGAGGATTGAGGAAGCTCGTAAGGCCGCACAGCTTTATCAGCAAACGCAGCCTGTTGAATAACCGCAGCCATGGCAAGCTTACCAGAAGCCTGACTAGCCGATAAATACCGCATGACCGACAGCCAGCAACACGGCATAGCGCAACCCTTTGCCAAGTGCCACCAGCAGCAGAAATAAAGTGAAGCGCACCCGCAATACACCAGCGATCAGAGTGAGCGGATCGCCAACCACCGGCAACCAGCTGAGCAGTAAACTCCAGCTGCCATAGCGCTGGAAGCGGTGACTGGCTGCTGTCATTTGTTCAGGGGTGAATGGAAACCAGCGCTTATGCTGAAAACGATTTAATTCTTTGCCGAGGTACCAATTGACACAGGAGCCGAGGGTGTTGCCCAGGGAGGCCGATAGCCAAAGCCAGAACAACAAGTAGCCCTGCTGCTGCAAAGCCAGTAGCAATACTTCAGAAGAACCGGGCAGCAAGGTGGCAGCGGTGAAAGCGCTGACAAACAGCGTCAGATAAGCCAGCATCAGAGTAGAACGGTTAGCTTAGCGCTTTTGTGCCAGCAGGGTTTCTTCATCCATCTGCTGGATCATAAAAGCAACCTTTTCAAAAAAGGCATCTCGGCCTTCATCCGGAATAGGTTGTGCCAGCGGTATGTTCGCTGTCATCGGGTTGACTGGTCTGTTGTTCACATGCAGCTCATAGTGTAAATGTGGCCCGGTAACCCGGCCAGTGGCACCGGAAAGAGCGATGCGTTGGCCGCGCTCAACCCGTTGCCCATTCCGAACCAGAGCCCTGTCCAGATGCAGATAGCGGGTTTTGTATTGGCCATGGTGCTGAATTTCAATGTAGCGGCCAGCAAAGGGGTGGTTTTCTACCCGGATCACGGTACCATCGGCCGCAGCCAACACAGGGGTGCCTGTGGGGGTAGCAAAGTCGGTGCCGTTATGCGGAGAAACTCGCCGTGTGACCGGATGCAGCCGACGCGGATTAAAAGCGGAACTGATACGGAATTCACGCTGCAAAGGAATCCGCATAAAAGCCCGTTGCAGGCTGTTGCCATCGGCATCGTAATATTGACCATTGTCATGCAGAAAAGCCGTCAATTGTTGTCTGCGATTAAATATCCGGATCCCTTCGATCCGACTTTGGCCGGTGGCCTCTTCACCGACATAATTGTCGCTACGCACTACCTGAAAACGGGCACCGGCCTGAATATCACGCGAAAAATTTACCCTATCCCGAAACAACTGACTGACTGTCGCAATTTCAGCATCGTTCAAACCAGCCCGCTGCGCAGATACATAAAAGCTGCCGTGAATTTCCCCCACCAAGGTTTGGCTGTGCCACTCACCTTCGTCCAGCAACTCCTGATAGCTGAACTCGCCATCGGCCTCCCGCTGGTATAACACTCGGTTACCAGCATGCACAAAGAGCTCCATCGACTGCAATTCACCTTGCTCATCCAACTGAAAAGTAAAGGTATGGCCAGGTCGTAACACATCCAATGCCAGCAAGGATTGATCGGCCGCCATAATGTGGTGCATCAGTTGCTGACTAAATCCATGACGGGAAAAAATTCGGCTTAAACTGTCCCCGGATTGAATGGCGTAATGAATGATGCTGTCATCCACTTCCGGCTCTGGCTCTGATAACAATGCCTGCTGCCATTCTGACCAGCTTTCCTGCAATCTATCTTCCCACCCCAACTGAACCCAACTGGCGGTAAGTAAAGCTGGCATCAGTGTTACCAGGGGTTTTTCCGGCTTTGAACTGCCTGGCCAAAGCAAGATCAAGCCACTAACCAACACCAGTGACAACAGGATGCGCCGATGTGTCGTTGGAAGCCCATTTGTAAGAGTGTGCATAGGTTGCGGCATGCGAAAGCGCTTTTATCGTTCTAGGGTTTGACAACAGACAGTGGTGACCACTGCCTCAGCGATTTTAGGATACTATCACAAAAATAACCAATTCCGCTTCGATTACCAAGGGAAAAAATGGTTCCCATGAAAATAAAAAAACCACCTGTCTTCCCGGCAGGTGGTTGCGAAAGCCGCTAAACTCCAGAGGAACGCGGATTATTCCCCCTGAAAGCACCGCCTCCAGGGAGAAGCTTTAAAAGATATAACTTACACTGGCTTTGACATAGCGCCCAGGCTCGGCAAAACGCCGGTAACCATCGGTACCTGGTGACACATCACCACGAGGACCACCGCCGCCAGGGTGAATAAAACGCATCCGATCCCACAGGTAGTACTCGCGGTCAAACAGGTTAAAGATCCCAAGCTGTAACTGCAGTGCAGCCGTCAGATCCCAACTGGCATTCACATCCACTACAGTAGCAGAACCAGGCACTTGCAATACTGCCGATGTCCTACTGCCGTCCGCCTGAGTTTGCAGGGTATCGGCCTCATTTTTTCCCGCCAGGTGCTGCACTGTGGTCAGCAATTGCCAGTTCTGTCCCGGTGCCTGATAGCGCAACGATGCCAACGCATTGGCCGGACTGACACTTAGCAGAGGCTCCCCCTGGCTGTCTTTGCCATATTGGCGACTGCCGGCCAGCCGCAAGCTAAAAGCCTGACTCAACTGCAGCAAAGACTCCAGCTCAATACCCTGCACCCTGGCCCGGCCAATATTTTGCGGTTGACTGTACCTGTTGCCCTCAATCAAGGTACATTCTCCACGTACACACTGCTGATACTGCAGATCAGGCAAACGTGTTTGCACCTGAGACTCGATCAGATTGCGGTAATCCTGGCGGAATACAGAGAGTTGTAGCTGTTGGCGTCTTGCCGGCTGCCAGCTCCAGGCCAACTCCAGATTCTGACTGGTTTCAGCTTTTAAATCCGGATTAGCAGCAGAACTCCAAATCACCACAGTGTCACCGTTAATGCCTGTCACCGTGGAGCTGCTGACGCCACCGTACATATCGTCGGCACTTGGCATACGGAAGCCACGTCCCCACTGCGCTTTCAGCTGCTGAGAGTCAGTCAGTGGGTACTGGTAACTGATCTGGCCGCTAAGGTTACTAAAGCGACCAGAGGTAATGGTGCCGGACTGATCTTGCAGCAAATCAGACAACTCAGGTTTGTAATTAAAATCATCGTAACGCAGCCCCAAAGTCCACTGGCTGCCACCGGCCAAAGTAATCTGATCGCGCGCCAGCAGATACCATTGATCAATGTCAATATGAGGGATCACAAAGGCAAATGCTTCGCTGCGACCTACCTGGTCACTCTCTCCTAAAAAGTGCGTATTGGTACGCCAGCTGGAAATACGCTTGCGCTCTACCCCCACGCCATACAGCCACTGCTGATGCAAGGTGCCCTGCGACACTTCTTTATCAAATGCCAACGCCAACCGCTGCTGCACCTGACGGAAGCCACGATCTTCGTGACGCATGCAGGGCTGAATCCCCTCCGGGCAGGTTGCATAGTCCATCAGCATTTTAGTCACGCCAAAGTTACGTGTATCCTGCCAATCGAATTTCAGACTAAGCGCATCAAACCAGGGCGAGCCGGCCAGCCATTGGTAATCCATCCCGACACGACGCCTGCGACTTTCATCATCCGTATCCCGGCTCAAATAAGTCCCGCCAATCTTAGCCCGCTCGTCGGCCTCCGCATTGGCTTTGAATTGCTCTACAGTCCAGCCCAGCCGATGTTCAGGCTGCAGCTGCCATTGCAATTTTGCCAGAACATTCAGGCTTTGATTATCCAGCGGCTCCGGGATGCTGCGCGCACCACCTGTCACATCATCGCCTTTATGGGGAACGCGTTGCTGCTCTCCATCCCGACGACTGACCAACACCATGGATTCCACCGGACCACTGCGATTCGCCGCCGAGATACTAAACTGCCGTTCGTGATAAGCCCCGTCAAACCCCAACTTAATGCCAGCATGGCTTTCATCGCCCTGGGTTTGCAGAAAATCAGCAGGGTCTTTGGTTTGGAACAAGACAGCACCACCCAGTGAGCCACTGCCAGCCAGCAGCGCATCGGCCCCTTTTAAAATCTCAACTTGCTTTAAACTATCCAGTTCAATGCCGCCGCGACCAGAGCGGAAAAATGCATAGGGCGCCAGGTTTGATGGATCCAGCCGCTCAGCAAGGGCCAGACCATCCACGGTAATAGCGACCCTGTCGCCATCCATCCCTCTAATGTTAAAGCCTGTCGAGCCAAAACGCCCAATATTGGTCAGCGTCACGCCAGGCGCATAGCGCACAACATCAGACAGTTGACTGGCCTGCTGTTCATTGAGTTCAGCAGCGCTGACGCGTTGCTGATTGATCTGAGCGGAACTCTCTGGCTCTGGCGCTTCGGCGGTTACCTGCACTTCAGGCAACTGTGTCTGCTGGGCCCAGAGTGAGCCAGACATGGCGGCAGCACAGGCCAGCCAAAGCAACCGCACAGACGATTTGTTTACTACAGTACGCAAGCTGTACTCCTTAACTGATCAAATAGTGAATGTGAAATATGGTTATTAAGGCTGGCGGACTGCCAATTGCAACTGAGGCTCTTGCTCCGGCAATGGCTGAGCTTCTGAGATCTGCTGCTCATTGGTGGTATCCCACAACTGGAACACCGCCAGTCCATAGGCAACAAAATCTTTTTTGCTTAGCCAGCCCTGCTGTGCTTGATCCATCTGGCGAAACACATGCTGTGCCAGCTCTTTATGCGTCTGGCGAACTTCCTGCTCCCGCCGCGCTACTCTGGACATAAACTCATCGAGGTATTCACCGCGACTAACCAGACCATCGCCATTCACATCGGTACGGTCATACACACTGCGGCGCTGCTGTTCAAAATCCTGCCAGCTCACTTGTTGCTTATCATCCGTGGCAAACATGGTCAGAAACCCTTGATTATTGTGCGTGGTTGGCATCGCCAATAAAGAACGAACCCGGCGGCGCTCATTATCAGTTTGCGTATTACTTTGGGCACGGCGACGGGGGGCCGGATCAGGATCCCCCACAGCGACGACGCCATTTTGATTGGTGTCAAAGCGGTCAAAAATACGCTGACCAGAGGCCTGGTACTCTTCCCAACTGATGTTGCCGTCATTATCGCGATCCAACGCATTAAAACGGTTAAGCGTTTGTCGTATATGCGCTTCCCGCGCATTGAGCAGCTGCTGCTCCAACTCTGTCATTTCAAAGGCGACAAAAACTTCTTCGCTGATTTTGCCTGCAGCGAAGTCAGACAATGCAGTAAAACGTTGTTGCCAGGCATTCAGAAAGTCCTGACGACTGACCTGGTTTTGTTCATCGGCGGCAAAACGATCAATAAAGCGATAACGTTGCTCAGCCAAAGGCTCTTCCACACTGCTAAATGGCAATACAGAGGCCGCAGCCGATTGCAGGTATAAGGCACTGGTGGCCAGAAAAACCAACAGGGTGCGGGTTGAATAGGTCATGGTGCTGTTCCTTCTTACTTAGATTGATTAGTGGGTGACATCAATGACAACGCTGTAGCTATAGCTGTACTCAGGCACAGAGGCGGTCTCGGGTGCTGGGTGACGGTATCGGCTTAACAACAAATACCGGCCAGGCTGCTGCAGTTGGAAACGAAGGCTCCCCAGAGCATCGCTTTCCAGCTCTAGCTCGGCGGGAGAATCGTCATCGCTGCCAGCAGCAAAGACACGCACCACCTGCTCTGGCAATGGCTTGCCATCGAACAGCAACTGCAGCTCAATAGGCTCGGCAGCAAATAAACTGTTCGGGTGGGTTTGAAAAACCAGCTCAAGCCCCTGCCCATGCGGCTGCAGCGCCCTTTCATTCGGTTGCCCTAACGAAACATAAGCTTCCGCCAGAGTCACCGCCTGGAAATGAGCCAATGGTTCAGCCCCTTCCGGCAAGGGCTGACTTGGATCCCGCACGCTGCCCCGGCGGCCATTCAGCAGGTAGGTACGAAATTCTGCACCGTAACGCTGACCAGTACTAAAACGCCAGGTCCCTTCCTGCTGCAGCTGATGTTCTACCAAAGTACGGACCCGGCCAGTAAACAAGGTATCAGGAGTATGCGGTCGGCCATCTGGTGCAATTACCTGATAGCCATCATTGTTAAAAGCGACTTCCGGCACAAAAAACGTATCGGCAAAAGATGCCTCCAGACTGACCCAGCCACTGCGCGGCACCTCAAAATCTGCGGGCAATAAATAAGGGGTGTGAGACATCGCTTGCATCGACAGCCCTAGCAAGCACACAGCAGCAAAGCAACGCATGGCTACTCCTTTATTGTTATTGATTCTTATTTGCATTAGATCCTATTGCAAATCATTCTCATTTGCAATACTTTACTCTGTAACTTTTGTGCCATACAGTTGGAAAGCAAGATGGTTGATTTTCAGGCAAGCTGGATGAAGTGGTGTAGACTTGAGCAACAGCTGCAAATCGGATTGACACAAGATGAGCTCAATGCCTGCCTGATTGCCGATTATACTCGCCAAGGCTGTCGCCTGGCCGGCCAGTTAGCCAGTTCATCCAATCGCTTGCTGCAAGAATGGGTGCTCAAACGCAGTCTGTTCTTACTGGCCCAACTGACCGCAGCGTTAGCCAATGGTGTCTGCCGGCAACAGGCTGCCGATCAACTGTACCTGCCTTTACTGGCTTTACAGCGTTTGTATCAGGCCGAGCCTGATGCCTATCGCAAGATTTGCCGGTTACGCGCCGATCTGAACCAACGACTGTATACCGTAGCCCAGTCACCGAATAAAGGAGCTCTGAAATGACCACACGTACCGAACGCGATAGCATGGGAGAACTGCAGGTACCTGCCGATGCACTCTATCAGGCCCAAACTCAGCGTGCAGTGCAAAACTTTCAACTAAGCGGCTTAACCCTGCCGGTGCGCTTTATTCAGGCCTTGCTGCACATCAAAGCGGCAGCAGCCGGGGCCAATCAACAATTGGGATTACTGGCTGCGACCAAAGCGGATGCCATTATCACAGCGGCCAAATCCCAGTTGCAGCAAACCGACTTAAAGCACTACCCGGTTGATGTGTTTCAAACCGGCTCTGGCACCAGCAGCAATATGAATGTAAACGAGGTGCTGGCCACACTGGCCAGTCAGCAGCTTGGTGAACCCGTCAGCCCAAATGATGAGGTCAATCTTGGGCAGAGCAGCAACGATGTGATCCCAACCGCGATCCAACTAAGTGCCGTTCTGACGCTGGAACAGGCACTGCTGCCAAAGCTCGCGCATTTACTAACCATAGTACAACAGAAAGAACGCAGCATTGGTCATCTGGTAAAAACCGGCCGTACTCATTTGATGGATGCCATGCCGGTTACCTTTGGTCAGGTACTAAGTGGCTGGCAAAGCCAGCTACTGCATAACCGCGAGCAACTGCAGCACTTGCTGCACAGTTTGCGCCAGTTACCGCAAGGCGGGACGGCGGTCGGTACCGGCATCAATGCTCATCCAGACTTTGCCAGCCGTTTTTGTCAGCAGCTAAGCAATGAGCTCGGCTACCCGTTCAGCCCGGCGAATAATTTTTTCTTTGGCATCAGCAGCCAGGATCTCAGTGTGACTCTGTCGGGTCAGCTTAAGACCTTAGCTGTCTCCCTACTGAAAATCAGCAATGACCTGCGCTGGATGAACTCCGGCCCACTGGCTGGTTTGGCTGAAATCGAACTTCCGGCCCTGCAACCGGGCTCATCCATTATGCCCGGCAAGGTCAACCCGGTGGTGCCGGAAGCTGTTGCCATGCTCTGTGCACAAGTGATTGGCAACGACAGCACCATTACGGTGGCCGGTCAGTCCGGCAATTTTGAACTCAATGTGATGCTGCCAGTGATAGCCTACAACCTGTTGCAGAGCATTGAACTCCTGGCCAATGGCTGCCAGGCACTGGCAGACCAGGCCATTGCTGGCTTTACCGTTAATGAAGCCCATATTCAGCAAGCACTTCATCGCAATCCCATTCTGATTACCGCCTTAAACCCGGTGATCGGCTACATGAAAGCGGCTGATATCGCTAAGAAAGCCTATCAGCAACAACGGCCGGTGCTGGACGTTGCGCTGGAGGAAACCGATTTAACGGAAAAAGAACTTAAAGCTTTGCTGGATCCGGCCAAGTTGTGTCAGGGCGGTATAGTGTAAGCCTGTTTGCTCAGGTAGCCTTGCTGCCCACGGCAAGATTCCATGCTAAAGTGAGTTATCCACTTTAAACCGGAAATACCTGATGCGTACCATGCTTAGCCTTATTTGCATTTTTTTTATGTTATCAGCGCAGGCAGATAGTTCATTGACAGAAACAATCGAAGAGCAACGACTGGAAGCCGCCTGGCAAACGATGCCGCAGGTGCTCAGTCGCTTTGAACCTTTGGTAAATAACCTGCGTTTGGAGCTCCAACTCACCGAACACAGCCAGGATCTGGCACCCCGCTTGCGCCAGCATGGTGAGCAATTGTGGCAACAAGCAGTCTATCAGGCCAGTACCACCCCCGACTACGATGATCGGGCTCTGTACTGGGCCCGGCTAATGATGACACAGGCCCTTGGTCAATGGTGTCAGCAACAACAAGCCTGTACCCACTTGCCGCTGCTGCTCGAAGCCTTAGAATTAAGTAGCCGTGGTCAGCTGAGCATTCGGTTTTCAAAAGACAGCGATGTCCGTATTTTGCTGACAGGATTCGATCCCTTCTTGCTGGATCGCAATTTGAACCAGTCCAACCCGTCCGGTGTCACCGCCCTGATGTTGGATGGCTGGGTATTTCAGCAAGATGGCCAGCAAATCGAAGTACAAAGTGCGATGATCCCAGTGCGCTTTGTCGATTTTGATCAGGGCATGATCGAACAGTTACTAAGCCCACCTCTGCAACAGCAAAGCATCGATATGCTGCTAACAGTCAGTATGGGCCGCGAGCACTTTGATCTGGAGCACTTCCCAGGCCGACGCCGCAGTGCCGAAGCTCCGGATAACCTGAATGTGCTCACTGGCGGCAACGCCAACAACCCAGTGCTGCCACTGCTGGATGGTGCGCCTTTGGCAGGCCCGGAGTTTGTTGCCTACAGCCTGCCCTATCAGGCCATGATGCAGGCCGAGGGGCGTTTTCAAATCAATGACAATCGCACTGTCACCAGCTTAGAGCGTGGCGAGTTTGCCGCTCAGTCTCTGGCCGAATTAGCTGATCAAACCGCGGTGCAGGGTGGTGGCGGTGGCTATCTGTCGAATGAGATTTCCTACCGTAGCATTTTGCTGCGTGACCGCTACAACCCAGAGCTGCCGGTGGGTCATATCCACACACCACGCATCGCTGCTTTTGAGCCCGACACCACAGCCGCCATTGTCGAGCAAATTAAAGCCATGATCCGCCTGGCCGTTGCCAGCACCCCAGTCATCGCAGAGCCTGACAACGGCAAATAACAGCTGCTATAGTCAATCCGACGGCTTGGCGCCGTCGAATGCAGCTTATAAAAATAATCAACACCATAACAATAACTTCAGGAACAGACCATGCGATCCATACTAGCGCTTACCTCTGCACTGCTGCTTTGCAGCAGTGCTTTCGCCCAGCAACTGGGCTGGACCAATATCAAGGGTTATGGCTTTGATGCCGATGGCCAACTGGTACAATTTCAGCAACTGATTATCGATACCGACAGCGGCAAAGTACTGGCCCGCGGCGATGCCATTCAGCAAGATTTTCCCGATGCCAACTGGCAGGATGGCAAGGGCAAAGCGATTCTGCCAGGCCTGATTGACGGCCACGGCCATATTCTGGGGCTGGGCCAGAACCTGATGCAGGTAGAACTACGCGGCACTCAAAGCGAGCAAGAGGCGGTGGAACGGGTCGCTGAATTTGCCGCTCGTCACCCGGAGCAACAATGGATCCAGGGCCGCGGCTGGAATCAGGTACTGTGGGACAACAACGAATTCCCAAGCACGGCCTTGCTGGATGAAGCCGTTTCAGACCGGCCCGTCTGGCTAAGCCGCATAGATGGGCATGCCGGTTGGGCCAACAGCAAGGCGCTGAAACTGGCTGGCATTACCAAAGATACGCTGGACCCACCCGGTGGCCGCATTCTGCGTGATGAACAGGGTAATCCGACAGGCGTATTGCTCAACAACGCCCGTCAGTATATCGGTGCTGTTTTGCCAGAGCCGAATGAGGCCGAGGTGATTCAGGCACTGGAAGCTGCCTTTGCCGAGCTGTTATCGCTGGGTATTACCAGTGTGCACGATGCTGGCATTGATAGCAGCCTGGCACAGCTGTACCAACGGCTGCGGGCAGAAAGCGCCTTACCACTGCGTATTTATGCCATGCTCTCGGCCCGTAACCCCGATCTACAGGACTGGCTGGATCAGGGTATTATCGACGACGAGCGGGATCTGCTGCTGATCCGGGCGGTAAAACTATACGGTGACGGCGCTTTGGGCAGTCGTGGGGCAGCCCTGTTAGCCGATTACAGTGATCAGCCTGACCATCGTGGTTTGCTGGTGACAGAGCCGGACCGGCTGACTGCCCAGATGCAGGCTACCATCAAGGCAGGCTTTCAGGCCAATGTGCATGCCATTGGCGATAGGGCCAACCGTATGGTATTGGATAGATTTGAGCAGATAGCAACCAAGGAGCAATTAGCGCAAGGCCGTCACCGGATGGAGCATGCTCAAATCGTCTCGCCGCAAGATATTCCGCGCTTTAAAACCTTGCATGTGTTGCCGTCGATGCAGGCGGTGCATGCCACCTCGGATATGAATATGGCCGGTGATCGACTGGGCGTAGCGCGGCTGCGCGGTGCTTATGCCTGGCGTACTTTTGTCGATCAGGGCAGCCCCATTGTGGGTGGCTCAGACTTTCCGGTCGAGCTGGCCAACCCCTTTTATGGCTTGCACGCATCCGTCACCCGGCAGGACCAGCACAACCAGCCGGTCGGGGGCTGGCTGCCCGAGCAACGGCTTACGTTAACCGAAGCCCTGCGCAGCTTTACCCGCGATGCCGCCTACGGTGCCTTTCAGGAGGAACGTTTAGGCTCGCTGGCTCCTGGTATGTGGGCAGATTTTATTGTACTGGAGCAGGATCCTTTTGCCATGGAGCCAGAGCAGCTGTGGCAGTTGGAAGTGCTGCAAACCTGGCTGGCTGGCAACAAAGTGTTTCACCGGGAATAACGAACAACGGCGCCTATGGCGCCGTTTCCGTGTGTGAAGGTCTTACTGGGGTTTAGCCCTGCTCAGGCTCTGCTGGCTCTGGCTCAGAAAAATCAGGGCTGACCGAGCGGCTTTGCTTATCACGCAGCTTACCAATCACCGAACTTAACTTGCGCTGCAGCTTGTCAGCAGCACCGGTGACCGCCTGACCAACTACTGCAGCATGCTCGGTCACTGCCATAGGGTCCATACCCTGCAGGCGGGCTTCCAGCAAACAGCGCTTGTCATTGCCATCCTGCTTTGCAGTGCTGTTTTCATCGCTTAAGTGCACTTCAATCCGGGTAATGTGATCAGAAAAGCGCTCTAACTTACTTTTTAACGTATCACGGACAAACTCAGCCAAACGCTCATCGGCCTGGATATTGCGATCACTGTTGATTTGGATCTGCATAGACAACTCCTTTGATAATCACTTGAAAGTGGGAAACTCTTTTCATGGACCATCCTGGCGCTGAAATGTTTCCCTTATCTACTATTTGGAGACGAGATCATCGACAAGCAAGGGGGGAGCAGCGAATTTAATCGGACAGAGTAGCAAAGTCTGGTTAAAATACGTGGCAAGAAACCTCAGATACGATGCGACCATGATCAGCCATAAATGGGCCAAGCAGATAAAGTCCCTGCACCTGAAAAAAAACCGTAAGGCGGAGCAGCAGTTTATCGTCGAAGGCGAAAAAGCCGTACTGGAAGTGCTGGCTTCCGGCTGGCGGGTGCCCGCTTTGTTTGCCACTGAAGGCTTTTTGCAGCAGCACCCGGAAGCCATTCAGACAGCACTTCAGGTCCACACATGCAGTAGTGAGGATTTAGTAAAGGTGGGCACTTTCACCAGCAATGATGCAGCCTTGGCGCTTGTCAGCATGCCACAATGGCCCTCGTTTCAGGCCACACCGGAACAATGGACCCTGGTGCTGGATAACATCAATGATCCGGGCAACCTGGGTACCATTATCCGGATTGCGGACTGGTATGGCATCCAGCATATCCTTTGTTCAGCCAATACCGCGGATTGCTACAATCCCAAAGTTGTGGCAGCAGCCAAAGGCTCCTTTTTACGGGTACAACTGCATTATCTGGCGCTGCCCGAGGTATTGGCCAACAGCCATCTACCGGTGTATGGCGCCTATTTGGGAGGTGAAAACATTCATCAGCTTAGCCTGACTAAGCCGGGTGGCTTTATTGTGCTGGGCAATGAAGCCAATGGCATCAGCAAGGAAGTGGGCCAATGCATCAGCCGTAAAATTACCATCCCGGCTTTTGGCGATGCGGAGTCGTTAAATGTTGGCATTGCCGCCGCCATTATTTGCGACAATCTGCAGCGCCTGACAGCAGCTGGTGAACTTGGGTATACTGAAGCAAATTGACCAACAGGTGATCAGCATGTTCCCTACCATCGAATCTTATGTCGGCCAGACCCCTTTGGTACGGCTGCAGCGTCTGGCCAGCCATACCAGCAGCACTGTGCTGCTGAAGCTGGAAGGCAATAACCCCGCAGGCTCAGTGAAAGACCGACCGGCGTTGAATATGATTTTGCAGGCAGAAGCCAGTGGCCGCATCAAGCCTGGTGATTGCATTATCGAGGCCACCAGCGGCAATACTGGCATTGCTCTGGCTATGGCAGCGGCCATTAAAGGCTACCGCATGACATTGATTATGCCGGCCAATGCTACCGAAGAGCGCAAATCCGGGATGCGCGCCTATGGTGCCGAGCTGATTGAAGTGAGCAAAGAACAAGGCATGGAAGGGGCGCGTGATCTGGCGCTTAGCATGCAAGCCGAAGGCAAAGGCATCGTGCTGGATCAGTTCAACAACCTGGATAACCCGGCAGCCCATTACGCCGGTACCGGCCCTGAAATCTGGCAGCAAAGCCAGGGCAAAATTACGCACTTCGTGTCCAGCATGGGAACAACCGGCACCATTATGGGCGTATCACGCTACCTAAAAGAGCAAAACCCGGCAATTGAAATTGTTGGCTTGCAGCCCTCAGAAGGCAGCCAAATCCCAGGTATCCGCCGCTGGCCAGAAGCCTATTTACCGGGGATCTTCGATAAAAGCCGGGTCGATCGGGTGATCGATATCGACCAGCAGGATGCGCTGACCGCTATGCGCCGGCTGGCCCGGGAGGAAGGTATTTTTGCTGGCGTAAGCTCAGGTGGTGCGGTTCATGCTGCCTTACAATTGGCAGAACAGCTCGATAATGCAGTGATAGTCGCCATTATCTGCGATCGTGGCGATCGCTATCTCTCCTCCGGTATTTACTAGTCGCCAGCCAGAAGACTGCTGCGGGATGGCGACCTGATCAATATTTAAAGCGGCTAACCTGCGCATCAATATCCCGCGCAATAGCTGCAATCAACTGACTTTGCTCGGCCGCATCGGTTGCGGCCTGGCTTAAGCTTGCGACCGCTGTGCTGATTTCAACCACATTCTTGCTGATATCTTCACTCACCACGCTTTGCTCTTCAGCCGCACTGGCAATTTGGGTGGCGGCATCACTAATCCGGTGCGTGGCCTCTATCGCCAATTCCAGTTTTTGTTGTGCCGCTTTAGCTTGCTGCTGGGTTTGCCCGGTCATGTGCTGATTTTGCTGCATCGCATGCACTACCGCCTGAGTTTTGCCGGTCAGCTCGGTGATCAACTGTTGGATTTCTCCGGTAGAATCCTGAGTTCGGGATGCCAAACTACGGACTTCATCGGCGACCACCGCAAAACCCCGGCCCTGTTCCCCTGCCCGGGCTGCTTCAATGGCGGCATTGAGTGCCAACAAATTGGTTTGTTCAGAAATATTGCGTATCACCTCCACGATGCTATTAATGCTGCTGCTGGCCTGCTCCAGTTCGCTCATCATGCTGCCGGCCTGTTGCATGCTGTCGGCCAGCTCACTAATGACCTGAGACGTGGTGACCACGGCCTGATCGCCTTGCTGCACAGAGCCCGCTGCCTCCTGGGCGGATTCAGCCGTTAACGATGCCTGCGATGCCACTTCCGAGGCGGTACTCGACATTTCAGTCACAGCCGTAGCCACCTGCTCAATCGAGCGCTGCTGCTGGGCCACTTCCTGATGTGTACGCTGTGAAATATCTGCACTTGCGGCTGATGACTGTTGTAGGCTCTGTACCAGCAGGGCCGTATCCCGTACTATCTGATGGGTTTTATCCAGAAACAGATCCAATGCAACAGCAAGCTGGCCTATTTCATCCTGCCGTTTTAAACCGATACGCTGGGTTAAATCACCATCGGATTGAGCCAGGTTATCCACCATCAATGTTAATTGCTGCAAGGGCTTCGCCAGACGGCCAGCTACGACAAAGAGTAAGACAGCCCCCGCCAGTGCCACGACAACTCCCAGCAACACTTGCCAGAATAAACTCTGGTTAAAACGACTGCTTAAGGTATCGTTCAGTTGCACCATCTCTGCCAAAGCAACCGCCATAGGCACTTTGTACTCCAGTAACCAGGGGGTTTCAAAGGCACTGAGCGCAATGGGTACTGTCACCACAAAGTCGTCCCCCTGTTGCCGGAAGCTGGCATTGCCAGAACGCACTAAGGACTGCAACTGCTGCCATTCTGTGGCCGCCAGAGGCTCCCCCACCCCTTGCTGGCTTTGGGTACTGCCCACCAAAAAACCACGGTAAGACACAATGCGTAAATCGCCAGCACTTTGGTACAACTCCGTATCCAACTCCGCCAGCAACTGCCGTAAAAACGCCATAGAGATATCGACACCGGCCATCCCCACAAAGCGGTTGTTGTTTAACACCGGATGCACAATGGAGCTCATCAGGGTAGGCACGCCCTGCACATCCCACACCGCAGGATCAATCACACAGGAATTGCGGCGATCTCTGGAGCACAGGTACCATTCGTTCAGGCGCAGGCCCTGGGCATCCCGGGTTTCACTGTACAGATCCGTGGTGGTCACTGGCCTTAGATCCAGTCGGTTTCGCTGGTCGCGGGTCCAGTATGGGCCAAACTGCCCATCATCGGTGGAGTGGCGCCCTTCTCCCCGGAACTCAGCATCACGCCCATCTACCGCATTCGGCTCCCAGACAATATAGGCTCCCAGAGCTTGAGCATTATTGCGCATGGCCGTATGCACCAGTTCACTGACGTGCTCTCTGCTGAGTTGCTCTATAGCACCGGAGTCCATCAGTGACTGCATGCTATCCGCCAGCCCCTTGGCTACCCCCAGTGATTGCACAATCAGGTGCTCAATTTCATCCGCCCGCACTTGCAACTGATTAGTTAGTGATCGTTCTACCTCTTGCTGAAACAAGGCGGTACTGCTGGCCCGGTTGAACTGGAACAATTGATGCGACAGTACAACACCGAGCCCGATACTGGCTGCAACCACGACAATTAAGCAACTGCCTGCGATAACAGAAATCTGATTGCGCATGGTTTTAAATGCAAACATGGCCATACTTTGCCGACCTTACAAAGTTAATTAAGAGATGGATTAAGTATGCCGTAAATTTGGGTTCCTGCCAGATTTAAGCTATGATCTTCCTTACAAATCTTTATTTATATCAAACAGGTAAACCCCATGCACTGTAAAAGTCGCCTGGCGCTTTGTCTCGCCCTGGTTTTTAGCCCCTTCACCCTGCACGCCTCCGATGTGGATGAGCTGCGCCAGCAACTGGAACTGCTTAAGCAACAACTGCAGCTGCTTGAGCAAAAAATTGAGCAGCAGGAAAAGCAGCTGACAGCCCAGCAGCAGAGCATTGAGAGTGTGGAGCAAAGCAGTACGGCAGTAGCTTCCACTCTGGCCAGCCTGGAGCCAGCCAAAGACAGCAGTGATGGTATTTCGCTGGGCGGCGCTATCCGCACCAACTACAGCCATACCTCGTATAGCGATGGCAATAAAAACCGTGGTGGTGATTTTGCTTTTGATATTTTCCGTTTGAATTTAAACGGCAGTATTGGTGATGTGTTGCTGAATGCTGAAATCCGCTTTTTCGATTACATGACGGCGGTAAAATACGCCTATGTTGGCTATCAGCTAAACGAAGACTGGCAGGTACAGGCCGGCATTACCCAGGTACCTTTCGGCAACTGGCCCTACAACTCCCACAATTACTTTTTCAGCACCAACTACTACCTTGGCCTGGAAGACGACCACGATTTAGGCATCCTGTTCAAGCGCCGCGTCAAAGACAACTGGCAGCTGGATCTGGCTTTTTTCAAAAATGATGAACTGGGTGGGGTCGATGGCTATGTCAGCAGCCGGGCCGATCGCTACTCCTACGATGTGGTTGGTTTCCGTTTACCCGGCGATGGCATCTACGACGATCCGGCCCAACCATTGGGCGAGTACAACACTCTGTCTGGCCGTTTTGCCTATCATTTTGAACACCGTGAAGGAGTCAGCACCGAAGTGGGCGTCTCTGCCCTGCAGGGTGGCCTGCACGATGGTCTGCGCCGGGCTGGCGACTACAACGCCTGGGCGCTGCATCTAAACAGCCACTTCGATCGCTGGAACCTGCAGTTGCAACATGGGGAATACCGTTACAAGGTCGACGACATCGACCGGATGGCGGTCGGTGCTTACGCCTTTTACGACAGCATTGCTGCCAAAGCCAAAACCAGCACCGTCAATCTGGCCTACAGCCTGCCAATGCAGTGGGGGCCAGTCACCGGCATGCAGTTTTACAACAATTACGGCCTGGTGCACGACAAATCGGACCATACGGCCGATACCTGGATGAATGTCACTGGTTTCTCGGTAGCTGCCGGCGGCTTCTTTAGCTACTTCGATTTGGTGCATGCCCGCAATCAGCCTTTTGTTGGTGGCTCGGCCTCTGGCGACAGCAACGATACCGAACGACGCTTTAACATCAATATTGGCTATTATTTCTAGCCTGCCCAACGAAGGCCTGTCTCAGGCCTTTGCTCTTTGACGCTGCAACAAACAACGACAACCAGGAGAAGCACTGATGGCAGATCCAAATGACCCTCTGAAGCCGGATGGCAAGGTCAATCCAATCGATACCGACTACCAGATAGGTCAGGACAATATCGTGGTACAAGTGGGCCCCTTTGGCCTGGATATTCACAACCGGGTATTTTTAATCTCTGGTCTGAGCGTGATCGCTTTTGTGATCCTGACCATCAGCTTCCATAGCCAGGCAGAACCTGTATTTGCCAGCTTACGCGGCTGGCTTACCTCGAATCTTGCTTGGTTTTTTATCTCCGCGGCCAATATTTTTGTGGTGCTGTGCCTGGTTCTGATCGTATCCCCCCTCGGCAAGGTCCGACTTGGCGGCACCGAGGCTACGCCGGATTTTGGCTACCTGGGCTGGTTTTCGATGCTATTTGCTGCCGGAATGGGCATAGGCCTGATGTTTTATGGTGTTTCTGAGCCCCTCACCCACTTCAGCAATGCCTATGCCGGTACCAGTTTTGAAGAGGGGGTCCGTGCCGACTCGGCGCCTTTAGGCGGAGCGGGTGGCGATGCTTCCGCAGCTGAACGGCTGGGTATGGCCGCCACCATCTACCATTGGGCGCTGCATCCGTGGGCCATTTATGCGGTACTGGCGCTTGGGCTGGCATTATTTTCGTTCAATAAGGGATTACCGTTAACCGTACGCTCGGTTTTTTACCCACTGCTTGGTGAGCGGGTCTGGGGCTGGCCTGGTCATATCATTGATATTCTCGCCGTATTCGCCACCTTATTTGGCCTGGCCACTTCGCTGGGTCTGGGCGCCGCCCAGGCCAGTGCCGGTTTGAATTACCTGTTTGGTTTGCCGCAGGACACCGCCATGCAGGTGCTGCTGGTGATTGGTATTACTTTAATCGCTCTGGTTTCAGTGCTGGCGGGCCTGGAAGCCGGGGTAAAACGCCTGTCGGAAATTAATATGACGCTGGCGGCACTGCTGATGCTTTTTGTCATCATTGTTGGTCCTACGGTTGCGATTCTGACCGGTTTTGTCGCAAATTTAACGGCTTATCTACAGCACCTGCCAGCCCTGGCCAATCCGATTGGCCGCGAAGATGCCAACTTTGCCCAGGGCTGGACCGCCTTTTACTGGGCCTGGTGGATTTCCTGGTCGCCTTTTGTCGGTATGTTTATCGCACGCGTATCGCGTGGCCGCACAGTGCGAGAGTTTCTTATTTCAGCGCTGCTGATCCCATCGCTGGCCTGCGTGCTCTGGATGTCGGTGTTTGGTGGCACGGCCATCCGCCAGGTGGTCGATCATGGCTACGAGGCCGCCGCTTCGGCTGATTTGCCGTTGCAACTGTTCAGCATGCTGGACTTTATGCCCTGGGCGCAACTAACATCCTTTATCGCCATTATTTTGGTGGTGGTGTTTTTTATTACCTCGTCCGACTCAGGCTCTTTGGTGATCGATACCATCGCCGCCGGCGGCAAGGTTAATGCCCCCACACCACAGCGGGTATTCTGGTGTACCTTTGAAGGCCTGGTCGCCATTGCATTGCTGGTGGGGGGCGGCTTAAAAGCCCTGGAGGCCATGGCCGTGTCCACGGGATTTCCCTTCACCATCGTCTTATTGGCCGCTTGTATCGCCGTGGTGAAAGGATTAATGTCTGAACCACGGCCGGGAAAAGCCTGAGTCATCAGAGGTACATGGCAGCCGTATCCGGAAGGGGCGTCGCAATACGCCCCGACACACTCCATAGCCAGGCAGCTTTTACTATGCAGATTGAACAAATTGAAATTCTGGAGTTTCTGAAACGGCACTCACCTTTTCAAGAATTACCGGATGACTTGCAGCAGCAAGTCGCCAGCAACATCGATATCTGCTATTTCAAGGCTGGCACGCACATTCTTCGCTTCGATCAACCACTGGATGCACTCTATGTGATTCGCAGTGGCGCCGTAGAAACCTTTCGTCGTACCGGTGAGCTGTACAACCGCCTCAGTGAAGGTGGCATTTTTGCCGAACAGGGCTTGCTAAGAAACCGCAAAGTCCGTTTCCCGGCGACAGCGCTGGAAGACACCTTGTTGTATCTGATCCCGGCCGAACAGTTTGATCAACTGTGTGAGCAAAGTGATTTTTTTGCCGATTATGTTGAGATCAGCGATGAGGAACGCCGTAAAAACACCCCCAATCGCCGGGCAGATGCCAATGAGCTGATGACCTCGAAAGTCAGCACCCTGATCAGCAGAGCTCCGGTGCTGCTGGACATCGACAGCAGTGCCCGTGACGCCGCCATGGCAATGCAAGAAGCCGGCGTTTCATCCTTGCTGGTGATGGCAGAGCAGCAGATGGCAGGAATTCTGACCGACCGCGACCTGCGCAACCGCCTGGTTGCACCAGGGCTGCCGTTCGAAACCCCGGTACGCGACATCATGACCACCGAGCTGATTAGCATTTCGCATCATCAATTTGTGTTCGAGGCCATGTTGCTGATGCTGCGCCACAATGTGCATCACCTACCGGTATTAAAACAAGGTCAGCCGCTTGGGGTGATTGCCATAGCTGATATTATTCGTTACGAGTCGAAAAACAGCCTTTTTGTAGTCAGCAGTATTTTCCGTCAGCAATCGGTCAGCGAGCTGGCGGCTCTGGTGCCGGATGTTCGTGCCTGCTTTGTGCGTATGGTGAACGAAGATGCCAACTCTCATATGATAGGCAGCGCTATGGCAGTAATTGGCCGCAGTTTTAAACAACGCTTGCTGGAACTGGCTGAAGCACAGTTAGGCCCGCCGCCTGTGCCCTATTGCTTTTTAGCATTAGGCTCGATGGCACGGGAAGAGCAATTGATTGTCACCGATCAGGACAATGCGCTTATTCTGCACAACGATTTTGTGCCGGAACAACACGATGCCTATTTCCAACAACTGGCCCAATTTGTCTGCGATGGCCTGGACGCCTGTGGCTACACCTATTGCAGCGGTGACATTATGGCCACCAATCCCAGGTGGCGGCAGCCCCTGCACGTTTGGCAGCAATATTTTCGGGATTGGATCACAGCTCCCAGTGCTGAGCGCTTACTGCATAGTTCTATTTTCTTTGATCTGGCTGGCGTCTGGGGCAGGCTGGAATGGGCGGAGCAATTAAACCGCAGTATTTGGCAACAGGCACCCAAGCACCCTCTTTTTCTCGCATCCATGGTACGTAATGCACTGCAGCGCACACCACCCTTGGGTTTTTTCAAAGATTTCGTGATGGAAAAAGATGGCAGGCAGAACAACTCGCTGAATATCAAACGTCGGGGTACAGCGCCGATGGCAGATCTTATTCGGGTGCATGCGCTGGCGATTGGTTGCAGCGAGAATAACTCGTTCGCCCGGCTCAGAGCCATCATCAAAGCCGGCGTACTGCCACCAGGGCGCGGCGAGGATTTGCGCGATGCGCTGGAGGTGATAGCCATGGCCCGTATTCGCCATCAGGCACTGGCGCTGGAAGCCGGTGACGAGCCGGATAATCAACTGGCACCGGAGCAGCTGTCTGATTTTGAGCGCCGTAACTTAAAAGAAGCCTTTCAGGTGCTCAGTAACGCCCAGAAGTACCTGAAGTTTCGCTATCAGGGCAACCGGAGCTGATATGCTGTATCTGGGGCCAGCCAAACAGAAGCAACGCCGCCTGCCTGGTGATCCGGCCGTGGCTGACTGGCCGCAACACTTTGCCAATCGGGCTAAGCAAAGCAGGCATTGGGCACTGCAGCAGTATTACCAGGCAGGAATTCCTGCTGCCGATAGCATCCTGTCTGAGGTACCACTGCTGGCTATGGACTTTGAAACCACCGGTTTTGATGCCAAACGCGATGGCATTTTAAGCATAGGCACAGTGCCGATGAGCCTTGGCCGGATCCACAGCAGTCAGGCCCGGCACTGGTTGCTCAAACCCAAGTTTGCTTTAACTGAACAATCGGTGGTGGTGCATGGCATTACCCATAGCGCCATCGAAAGCGCGCCGGATATCACCGAGATCTTACCCGAACTGCTGCAGCAAATGGCCGGCAAGGTAGTGGTGGTGCATTTTCGTGGCATTGAACGCCCTTTCTTAGCCGCCACCTTGCAGGACAGGCTTGGTGAAGGCATTGATTTCCCAGTGATCGATACCATGGAGCTGGAAGCACGGCTGCATCGGGCCAGACCACCCAGCCTGCTGGATAAATTGCTGGGCCGCCAACCTGTCTCCATTCGGCTGGCAGATAGTCGCCGCCGCTATGGTTTGCCAGATTACCGGCCGCACCATGCGCTAACCGATGCGCTGGCCTGCGCCGAGTTATTGCAAGCCCAAATTGCGGATCGCTTTAGCCCGGACACTCCCTTGTCGGAGCTTTGGCGCTGAGCGTGTTGCAGCTGGGAAGCTACCCGGTAGTAATGGCCTGTCGCCGTTAAGACTGGGGCTTATCTCCCTCCTTAATGGCGTGCCATTCCCATCTTTCCGGCAATGGATATAAAACCGGCTCCATCACTTCACCCCCGCTTGTTGAAGCAGGTCTAATGCTGCAAGTTCTAGTTTACTAAAGGCGAACCACTTTTTCCCCAGATCTTTCATGGATGCGCCAATATGGTAAATCTGGTGTTGGTCGATGATCAGAAAGCGGTCGTGGGCTTTGTTAAATGGCTTGAGTTCAATGCCAGGGTATTGCTGATTGTGTTTATAAACATCAAGCTCAAGTTTTTTTGTTACATTGCTGGTCATTAGCGTGACGCGCACCTTGGATTTGCGTTCGCTTAGCATAGTTAATACACTTTCATCAATATAGTTGTCGATTAACACTATCTGCTTATTCGCCGATTTAATCAGCTTATTAGCGAACACATAGGCATCAAAGACTTGCCCATCAAAAAATATTCCTTGTTTTACCGGTAGGCTTGAAGCTTCCATTGCCTGGAATAAGGTATCTATGCGCTGATCTGATAGCTGTTGTTTCTGCTCTACTTGTCCAAGCCGTTGAAACAGGGCGGCGTTATTCAGCAAAAAGCTGCGCATTTGTACAAAGGCTTGCATGATCTGAATGCTGACCTGAATGGCGATATCACTACGCAACACTGCAGAAAGCATGGCAATGCCTTGCTCGGTAAAGGCATAGGACAGATATCGTCGCCCGCCATGTTGGCTTGAGGTCACAATTTGTGACCTCAAGCTTTCTTCCTCTTCAGGGGTCAGTTGAAAACGAAAAGATTCCGGAAATCGCGCAATGTTTCGTTTTACTGCTTGATTCAGCACTTTGGTATCCACCTGATATAGCTCGGACAGGTCTCGATCCAGCATGACTTGTTTGCCTCTAATAGTCAGAATCAGGCTTTGTAAGGATTGGGGATTCGTGGTTGTCCTGAGCGTATGTACTGACAATTTTCCCTTATCCATGCTTATTTCTCCACCAACAGATCTTCAATTTTATCCAACAAGCCAGACTCTAGTTTTTCCTTGGTACAGATATGTTTGAGAATATCGCTTGCTGCTAGATGCTCGGACTCTTTCTTAGCTTCTACTACAGCCAGATAACGGTTATCTTTGTGAAGCAAGTAATCCACAAAGCAACGCCGCCCACATACTCCTCCAGCCATCTTTCTACCGTCGGTGAAGTAATGCTCCCGAACGATAGTGCTCAGTTGCTGAGTTTACTGCCCACAAAGGAGCATACTGCAAATATTACTTTTCAATAACTTTTGTAACCTTAAGTCAATTTGTACGGAAGTCAATACTAAAAATGAGTAACAATCTATAATCGAAACAACAAGCGGACAGCAATCTTGCCTTTTGCTCGCGCCCGCTGAAGCAGTTCTGGTATAGTGGTATTGTTTTGATAATCTGCAAGGAGCCAAACTGCATGCAATGGCAGGTGCTGACTTTTGAGCAACTGGATACCTATACGCTGTATGCCCTGTTGCAACTGCGTGTCGATGTCTTTGTGGTAGAACAAAACTGTCCTTACCCGGAACTGGATGATCGGGACCTGCATCCGCAAACCCGGCATGTGTTGCTGAAAAAAGGCGACAAAGTGATTGCCTATTCGCGGGTACTGGCGCCTGGAGTGGCCTTTGATCATTACCCTGGCGTGGGCCGGGTCTGCGTCTCGCAAACGGCCAGGCGTTTAGGGCTGGGCCAGGTGTTGGTGGAGAAAACCATCGCCGTGGCCAAAGAACACTGGCCACGGATGGATATTCATATTTCTGCCCAGTGTTATCTGCAGCAGTTTTATGAACAACACGGCTTCCAGGCAGCCAGTGAACCCTACCTGGAAGACGATATTCCTCATCTGAAGATGATCTTACCCTATCGCTAAACGATTAAGGCAAGGCGGCTTCAAACGTCAGGGTCAAACTTTCGCGCACCTGATCTGCCAGCGCATTGCTGCTGTCCAGTTGCACGCTGGCTTCAATCACATAGCGCCCTGCTACCTGCGGGGTAAAGGTCAGATAACCATTGGCATCCGAGCTTAGCACCTCACGGCCGGCATCGTCCCGGTACAACTCGCCTTCGCGCGACAATTCTACCTGCACATCAGCCACCGGCTTGCCATCCAGCACAAACTGCCAGCGCACCGGCTCGGTCGCCACCACATCGGCCGGATGAGTCAACAGCTTTAACTCCAGCCCATCATTACTGAGTGCCAGTGCCGTCTGATTGGGGGCATTGACACTCACATAACTCAGTGCTCGGCCACGGCTACGGGTGGTAACAACATCGGTGGCATTGGCTGGTAACTGCGCTGCCCGCTCTTGTTTATTGGCCATAATACGACGGCGCTGACCATCTTCCTGGAAAAAGGTGAAGTAACGTGCCGGCCCACCCAATTCAATGCGGTAGGTACCATCCATGGTCAACTGGTGATCTGCTTGCGACTTACGCTTGCCCTGGTAACTCTGAGCAAAAGCCTGGCGCTGACCATCCGGAAAAACAATCGACAGATTGGCCGGGCTCACCCCTTTGTCTGCCACAAAAGTCATGTTGGCTGCTGATACATCCACCGAAATCCAGCTGTCCTCCGATGACAGCACAAAGTGGCTGGGTAACACCCACAAGGTATGGGCCGCAGCACTGACACTGCACAGCGTTAACAGGGTTGCTAAAATCATTTTTTTCATGCGTGATGGTCCTTTTAGTTTAGAGTAATTTTCAGTTCGCCCAGCTCCGGCATCGCTTCCTGGGTATAGTGCTGAGCCGCGCCGCCCCATTGAAAGCTCTGACGTTGCAAACTGCGTCCACCTTGCTCACGCGAGGCTTCAACAAAAACAGTGTATTCACCGGCGGGCAATGGCTGGCCGGCATCATCCAATCCATCCCAACTCAGTTGGTAACGGCCTGGGGTGCGGGTTGCACCGGTACGGGCATCGACCAGCTCAGTTTCACTGCGGCCAATTTTGCGCCAGAAGCGACGAATATCCTTCAGCCAGTCCGGCTCTTTACGCCAAAGCGCAATCAGACGTACCGGTTGCTGCGCTTCATCCTCCACCCAGACAGCCACATAAGGTCGATAGTATTGAGCGGTTTCTATCACCGGCAATTCCAGTGAGATAGTAAGTTCCTGCGCTTTACTGGCCGGAGCAATCAAGCCGAGGCCAAGCAATAACGCAGCAGTAAACAACAGTGATCGCATACAAACTCCCTTCATTAAATTGCAAATTCAGATGTGCAAAGACATCAGGTAAATCAGAATGGCGGCCATGCCACCCAGCAACGCCAGGGTATTGCCGATGGCCCGCATCGACTGCGACTTCAACAGCAAATAAAAACCGGTTAGCGCAAACACCAGGCAACTGATGGCGGTAATATCAATCAACCAGGCCCAAAGGCCACCGGCATCACGTCCTTTGTGTAAATCATTGGCCAGCGCCAGATAACCGGCAAACACCTGCTCCAATTCCAGCTCAGCCGCGTCAAAGTCCAGCAGCGCTGTGACATAACCAGCCGGGCGCTTAAACTCCAGCTCCAGCAGTTCATCATCATTATCAAACTGATAGCGCCACTCAGTAGCCCGAACACCATGCTGTTGCTGCAACCACTGCTGCACTTCCTGCGCATACCAGTGTTGCTGATCCGGTGCCTCGGGCATCGCATCTCGCTGCAATTCAGCCGGTACAGGCAACAATTCCAGGCGCTGATAACTGCCCCACTGACTCTGCCAGTTCGGGTGATTCAGGGTGATGCCGGTGATGGAAAAAAACAGCAACAACAACAGCACCCACATCGCGCTGTAGGTATGCAGCGCCCGCATCAGGCGCTGCAGATTGAACGGACTAGGCTTCATCCGCCACCTTAGAAGTTGTAGGTCGCAGACAGCCAGAAGCTACGTGCTTTCATCGAGGTGTTGTAATCCGATGTACAGCTGTAAGCATCCTGCGCTTCGGTCAGTCGACAAGTACGACTGGATAAATCATCATCCAGCAGGTTGTTGATGCGGGCACTGACCACCCAGGCATCCGATACCCGATACATGGCTGATAGATGGAACAACTGGTACGATTTATAGTAGAGTTTATTGGTTTCAGGGCCATCCGGACCCGGCTCGATCTGGGTGCCGCGGAAGCGCTTACTGCGAATTTCTGAGATCAGCGATAAAGAGAGTGGCTCAGTCAGTTGCCAGCTCAGATTGGCATTGATCATATGCCGGGGTGTGCTGACCAGAGGCAAACCCTGATTGTTGCCACTTTTGACTTCACTGTCGGTAAAGGTGTAGTTCGCTGTCATCGACCAGCTGTCGCTCAGTTTCACCTTACCTGCCAGTTCAACCCCACGGGTTTCGGATTTATCGACATTGGAAGCCTGGCGGAAACTAACATAGCCTAAATCAGCCCAGCCTGTGCCCACATCGACACAGCTTTCACCAGCCGCCGCCACCTCACAATTGGGCAAGTTATCCTGGCTAATAATTTTATCTTTAAAGTCATTGTAAAACAGCGTGATGTTACCACTGAACCTGTCGCTGCCAGTGTAATAGGCGGCAACTTCATAGTTAATGCTGGTTTCTGGCTGCAAGCCTGGAGTACCTACCATCGGGCTGGTGCCCTGACCGCCAAAGCCGGTAATACCGGAGAACAATTGCTCTGGACGCGGTGTTTTGTAGCCGGTACTGATGCCGCCTTTCAGCGTCCAGTTGCTTAAACCACGCCAGTTCAGATAAGCACGCGGGCTAAACTGACTACCAAAAATATTATGATGGTCGTAGCGGGCACCCAGAGTTGCCGTTAAATCAGTAGTCAGATCCATGCTGTCTTCAGCAAAAATAGCCCATTGACGGTGTTTGGCCTCGGTACCTGCACGGTAGCCATCACCGTACATGCCAAAAACACCATCTTCCATATCGGCATTAAAGTATTGCGCACCCACCACAAAGAAATGGTTCTGCCACTGCGATTCCAGCTTGGTATCGATGATCAGGTTATCAATTTTGAGGGTACGTAGCGGCCTCGGTAAAAACTCATTTTCCAATTGCAACCGAATGGCATCGGTTAAAGCCGGGACATTCACGCCCTGATCTTCTCTGGCCTGATCCCAGATAGCTTGCACCTGCAAACGCTCCTCCACCGTCAGTGGTAAAGAGCGGCCAAAGTTTTCACTACGGCTTTTGGTCAAAGCACTTTGCCAATTACCAAAATCAAAGCGTCCCTGATGGCTAAGCACAAACTGTTCCCGCTCTACCCGCTGGTATGGTGTATAACCAACCCGCGGCATTACTATGCCGCCACTGGCGCGCCATAGACTCTCTGGTCCATCCAATGTGCCAGTCTGTCCCAACCGATTGTCGTAGCGTTGTTTAGAAATATCGTATTCGATCGCCAGGTCCTGCTGCTCGGTCAGAGCGTAGTTCAGTGTCAAGCCAGCATTCCAGTTCTTTGCACCCACAATTTTGCGATCGCCAAAGTTACCCTGCTCCGACCAAATGCTGCCATCCGGTAAGGGCAATGCCGTCTGATAACTGGGATCGCTATCATCCCGGTCATAAATACCAGCCCGCAACTGATACACCAGCCCATTCAAACCACTAGGGCCGCTTAAAAACAAGTCCAGCTTTTTATCATCACCATACTGACTGTCTTGCTGCAAATTGTAGCTGGCCGTCACACTCCCATGCGTGCTGTCCATATGGCGCCGGGTAATGATGTTAATAACCCCGCCAATGGCATCAGCACCATACAAGGTAGACATAGGGCCACGCACTACTTCAATACGCTCTATCGCGGCCAGTGGTGGCATGTACATAAACTGGCTGTTGCCAAAGTTATTTGGGCCTATGTTGCCAATGTCGCTTTGACGACGGCCATTAAACAACACCAAAGTGTAATCGGATGGCAAGCCCCGCATGGTAATGCTGATATTGCCGTTTTTATCCTGGCCACTACCAACATCAATCCCTTCAATATCTCGTAGCGCATCTGCCAGGCTGGTAAAAGGCTTGGCCGCTAATTCCTCCCGTGTAACCACAGTGACGCTGGCAGGTGCATCGATCAACTTTTGCTCAAAGCCTGCAGCGGTGACAACGATGACTTCGCCATCGTACTCCGGCAAATCCATCTTGACTCCGGCCAAGGCTGGTAGGTGTATAGCAGACACGACAAGGGCAGCGACAGCACTGCGACGGAAGGTTTTCATTCGTTTCTCCTGTTGTTATAACGGTGCCATATTGGGGACACTCGATAGCGCGGTGCAAATGATAATGATTCTCACCATTAAGATCAATAGCAAATGTGAATAATTATCATCTAGCGTAGAGGCTAGTTGCCGAGCATCAGCAGCAGAGCAATAACAGGAAGGAGTAAAACCCGAAGATTAGGACAATATGGGGGTATGTAGGTCCTGGTCACTGCCATGGACTGGCAGTGACCAGCTAGTACAGAGCGGTTAGAAGCGGTAACGGAAGCCCAGCTCGAAAGAGCGCTCCGGGCCAACATAGATACCCTGACGCAAGCCAGCAATGTATTGCTTGTCGGTCAGGTTTTTCACAGCACCAAACAGGGTAAACTCATTGCTTACACTGTACTGTGCAGTCAGATCCAACACGGTATACGAAGGCAGTAAGCCACCCCAGATGCCACCACCGGCACCAGTTGGCAACTCAACCTGATTGCTCGGATCACCGTACTGCTCACCACGGTGGTGTGCTGTCAGCGCCGCTTTCAGGTTGTCTGCACTGTAGTTCAAGCCAATATTGGCCATAAACTTAGGGGCATACGGCAAACGATTGTCTTTGTGATCGCCAGTTTTGAACTTAGAGGTTGGGATCCAGGTGGCATTGGTATCCAGGCTAAAGCCAGCACCAAAATCATAAGCCAGTGCCAGCTCCATGCCGCTGTGCTCGGTTTTACCTGCATTGGACTGAGACAAGTTTGGATCGCTGTTGCCCGTTACCACCTGATTGCTAAAGTCCATATAGAACGCAGCCACTTCATAGCTCAGCGCACCTTCGCTGCCACGGATACCAATCTCGTAGTTGGTAGCCCGTTCGCCATCCAGCTTCTGATCGGTCAGGCCATCCAGGGCCACGCCATTGGATGCCGGAGAAAACGCACGGTATACACCACCGTACAGTTGCACAGCAGGAGTCAGCTCATACGTCGCACCCAGACCTGGCAATACTTCCGTATTGCTGGTTTTGGCTGAAGCATTGTTCTGAGTCAGGATTTCCCGCTCTTGCTCATACGACTCAATCCGCACCCCTGGTGTTACCGCCAGGCGTTCAGTCAGTTCAATACGGCTCTGTACATAGGCGGCGATACTATCGGCCGAGTCAACAATATGGCGGTCATTAATACCGGTACGGTCCTGCGCCCGGGTAGTCCGGATACGGGTGTCATTTGATTCTTCCCGCATTAAGCGCAAACCAATCTCGGTATCTGCACTCAGACTCCCCCACTCATGCGCCAAACTTAACCGCGTTTCAATACCAAAGCGCTGCCAGCTGCGATTGTTACCGGTTAAATCATCAGTATAAACCCAACGCCCCGCCGCATTGGATGCCGCTGTATCCACGTTGTAACGCCAGTAATCACGAGTAACATCACTCCAATACACCAGGGTTTTCAGAGTGGTGGTGTCGTTGATAGTCCATTCATGGTTCACATCAAAGGCTTTACGATCCGTCAGGTACCAGTCGTCCGGTGCCGGATTGTAACGCTCACCGGCCAGGTAATCGTTCAACAGCAAACCACGGTAAGAGATATTGGCATCGTTTTCATGGTAAGAAAACTTCACACCAACACGCTGATTGGCGCCAATGGCGGTGCCGGCTTTTACCATCACATCGCTCATCTCGTAGCCTTTATCCATAAAGCCATCGCTCTTGGCATGAGTAGCGACCACACCGGCATACGCATCGCCCGAAGCATTTTTACCACCGGCTTCGATACTGGCTTCACGCATATTGAAAGAACCAATACGGCCAGACAGCTGCACGCCATCATCTGGTGTTTTGGTGATGTAGTTGACTACGCCACCAATAGTGGATGGGCCATAGCGCAACGACGCCGAGCCTTTTAAGATCTCAGCACCGTCCATACGTTGAATACGTGGGTTGAAGTAACGGTCATTGCCAATAAAAAGCCCCGGAGCTACCGGTACGCCATCTTCCAGCACCAGCGACTTGGACTCACTAGCAGATAAACCACGCAAACCGAAGTTACCAACAATGGAGGTTTCTTCTTCGCCCTTGATATTGATACCCGGGACCCGGCGCAACACGTCTTCGGTCGACAAAGGCTGAATGGCGTCAATCTGTTCACGGCTAATAAGCACCACAGTGCCAGTCTCAATATGAGCATGACTCAGTTGATCGCCTCTCACACGGATCACTTCAATGCGCGGAGCTGATGAGTGCTGTGCGCCATCGTCGTCACCAACAACTTCGCCAGCCAGAGTAGTCAGTGGCATAGCACCAAGTGCCAGTGCCAACGCTAATTTATTGGGTGTAAATGTTCTTCCTACAGCCATGATGATACCCCTTAACTTAAGAATGAATCGTCAATCAGCAGTGTGCGTAACCACTGCTCTTGTTGTTCTGTTTGGGGCAGGATCCTAAGCGCTAATGATAATGATTGTCAATTGAATTGTGATATTGTTTTACTTAATAAGGGCGCACTTCCTCTGCGCCCTCGCGACCGAACCGGTCTCCTTGCTTGGCCTCGTTAGCCAGCACTGCCGTATAGATACTCCGCACGCTGAAACAAAATCCAACTGGTTAGAATGTACTTATCATTGGATACCGGAATGCAGCCTCTGTGGGTATGGGTAAAGTAGGCCGGTGCTATCACCATGCGACCGGTTTTGGGCTGGATGGCTTTGTTCTGGTAATAAAACTCGGTCTGACCGCCGTCCTCAACATCGTTCAGGTAGAACATAAACAACAGCGCCCGGTGCAAAGCCTCGTTGTGTGGCTGCTGCGGATATACTTCGGAATGCCAGTAATTGTAGTTGCCTTTGCCGGCGTCGTACTTTTGCATTTGCACCGCACCAATCCGAAACAAGGCCCGCATATAGTCAGCCACTTTATCACTACCGAACTCGGTAAAATTATCGTGGGTCAATGCCACCGGCTGGCCGGTTTGTGGATGGCGGATGGTCAATGCAATAGGGCCAATCAAAGCAAAGTGATGCTTCCGAAAATACTGCTCGGCATAGTTGGACGTTGCTTCAATAATGGTGTGCAGGTGCTGCTGGTATGCGGCATGCTCGTTTAAATACAAATCGGTGCTTATTTTTTTGCTGGGATCTACCCCACCACCGGTGCGGCCGGGAGCTTTGTGTGCGCTTTGCTCAAAATCAGCGATCAGCTGTTGGCAAAAAGCCGGGCTTAGCGCATCATCGTACACCTCAATAAAATCAGTCATGGGTCTCTCTTGCAATGTTCACAGAAGTTATACAACCGCGTTTTTCAGAAACGGATGCGTTAGGTCACATTAACAATACCGTGGTCGCGGTCTGGTTTGAAGCCTGTCGCACGCCTATTTTTCAGATTTTCACCCCAGAGCTGGATCTAAAGCGCTGGCCATTGATCGTTGCCAGCATAGCAGTGGATTTTAAAGCCCAGTTGCATTATGGCAGTGAGGTAGAAGTACGCAGCTGGATCAGCCGGATTGGCAACAGCTCCTTTGAGGTCACCCAACAAGCCTGGCAGCAAGGTCAGTGCTGCGCCGAAGGCAGAGCTGCTTTGGTGCATTTTGACTACCAACAGCAAAAAGCCAAAGCGCTAAGCCCGGCGCTGAAGGCTGCCCTGGAGCAGCATAAGCTCTAGCACTTAGTCAGGGCAACGCCCCTCAAAGCGCACCGTCATGCTGGCCTGGCGGATCGGTGGAAACACCGAGACCGTGCCGGAGGCTTTCAGTATTCCATCTTCCACCCAGCGTTTGAGCTCCGGGGACTCTGCACTATCTTCAGGGCCGCGATGCACCCACTGGGCGTTGTCGTAAGTGACCGACAATGCGTGCATGCCCGGCCAGCGTTGCAGCATCAGCGTGACGCTTTGCCCATCTGCCAGCGTGCCCCGTGCACCAGCTGTTTCCGGATCCCCAGCACAGCTGGTCACTTCCACCGGGAAGGCTTCACCGTCCAGCCACAGTGTGCCGTTACCGGCTGACATGGCAGCAGTGCTTAGTAGTAAGGCCATCGCGGGAAAAAACATAAAACCTCCTTGTGGTGAGTTTGGGTACTTCCTGATACGTTTGCAGCCATAACCATAGCACAAGGGGGAGTTTTGGAGGTAGAAAGAGCTTGGTTGCTAGAGGTGCCATCGATGGCCGCAACCGTGGCAACGATGCCTGGCTTTACGCAGCGGAAAAATAACCCCGACGACCCCCAGCGTTAAGATAAGCAACAGCAGCATGGCTGGTGGTATGCTGTGCTGGATGGCTTTCGCGCCGCAATGGGGGCATCCCTCCGGCTCTGTATCCGGAAATTCCTGCTGCAAAGAGACCTCATACTCCCCTGCCAGATGCTGCTGCAAAATAGTCCGGCCTTGTGCTTCCTGCTCTGCCTGAACCTGCACTTTGACCCCACCGAGGGCTTGCGACAGACTCCAGTTCGCCCATATATGATGCTCATGCGCAATCCAGGCAGGGATCCCTTCCGCTTCCAGCCGCCCTTTGGCAAGATGGGCCTCAACAGGGTTGGTAAAAACCTCAATGGTTACAAGTGTTGGCATGCTGCTGTCAATTCAGGGGGCTAGACTGTCGAGCATACAACTGCTCCAGCGCTTCACGCAAGGTTGGGTAAAAGGTCAGCATGCCTGGCTCAGGCTGCACACCCGCTTTAGCCAGGGTTTTAAGAGGCTGGAACTGCAGATCGGCGATTAGCAGTTCGACCTGCTGTTTGCGGCACTGTGCTCTGAGTTTTTCCAGGGCTGCCAGGCCGCCGGCATCCAGCAGTGGCACCCCATCCATATACAACAGCAAGCCGCGCTGCTGCGCGCTTAGTAAACCAATTTCAGCAAAAATACGATCGGCGGCGGCAAAAAACAGCGGGCCACTGATTTTCAGTACCTTCCAGCCTGCTGGTAATGGCTGTTCCACCTGCTTGCGGTTTTTGGAGATATCGGTCACTTTGGTCATGGCAGCGATATCTTTCATAAACAGCAAGGTCGCCAGCAAAATGCCAGCGGTAATGGCGATGACCATATCCAGAATCACCGTCAGCAGCAGGCATACCATAAACACCAGCACATCGCTGCGTGGCGCGGTTTTTAACAAATGCACTGCTTTGGGTGCTTCGCTCATGCCCCAGGCCACCATCACCAGCAAGGCTGCCAGCGCCGCCATCGGGATATAGGCCAATAAAGGGGTGAGCAGCAACAGTGCCAGCAACACCACCAGGGCATGCACCATGCCGGCAACGGGCGACTGTGCCCCGGCATTGAAATTGGCGGAAGAACGAGCCAGCGCTGCCGTTGCGGTAATACCGCCAAAGAATGGCGTAATGATGTTGCCAAGCCCCTGCCCCAGCAATTCGCTGTTGGCACTGTGCCGCCGGCCACTGGCATTGTCCAGCACCACGGCGCACAGCAGCGATTCAATGGCTCCCAGCATGGCAATGGCAAAAGCGGCCGCCAGCAAATCCTTCGCCAGTTGCCAGCTAAAACTAAGCGCCACCCCATCCGGGCCGGGGCGGTTCCAGGGCCAGTCAAAGTAAGGCAAGTACGGCGGTACACCGGCGGCCAGGCTGCCATCGCTGGTCAGATAACTAAAACGGGAAGAGACTGTCGCCAGATCAGCGCCAAAATGCAGCAACAGCATGCCCAGCAAGGTGCCGACCAATAGTGCCGGCAAATGCGGCGGAACCGGCGTTTTCAAGCGCCGCCAGCCAATCATCACCAGCAAGGTGGTGCTGGCCACCAGCACACTGGCCCAGCCGGCTTGCGGCATGGTCTGCGCCAGCAGCCAGATTTTATCGGCGAAATGTTCTGGCAGGGCCTCGAGCGGCAAACCAAAGAAGTCTTTGAGCTGTAAAATCACAATCACGATGGCAATGCCGGAAGTAAAACCCAGGGTGACGGATTCAGGAATGTACTCAATCAACCGGCCAAGCCGAAACAACGCCATAGCCACCAGCATCACTCCGGCCAGCACCGAGGCCAGCAACAAGCCGCTAAGACCATACTTCAAAGCAATCGGATAGAGGATCACCACAAAGGCCGCGGTTGGGCCCGAGATGCTAAAGCGCGAACCACCGGTCAGCGCAATCACAAAACCAGCAATTATGGCGGTGTACAGGCCATACTGTGGCGGCACCCCCGAGGCAATGGCCAGCGCCATCGCCAGTGGGATGGCAATAATGCCCACCGTCACACCGGCCAGCAGATCTTTCATCAGCTTGCGCCGGTTGTAGCCCTCGGCCAGGCTTTCACGCAGAGCATGGCAAATGCGCAAGGAAAATAAATGGGCCCGGTGCGACATCTCACCATCCCTATGCTAACCAGAGGATTTTACTCAGTATAGCGCCAGCTCAGACCAGAGCCTATTGGCCATTAGTCGGAAAAATGAGCAGTTTTTACAACGGGATGAGCCTGGCTCCCCCCTGCTAAGCCGGCACAGTTGCAGCAATCACATAATCATGGCCACTGGCGAGTACGCCGTGCTCTGCCAGTAAAGCTTCGCCGCGCTGTTGCAGCGCATCGGCGTGCTGCAGCATCGCATCGGTCAGCGCCTGGTTGCCAAAACGCTGGGCGCGCTGGCGGCACATACCCAGCTGGCTATGCAAAAAACGCTCGCCGTAACGGATGCCAAAATGCTTGCAGCTGTGCACCTGATAGCCGCTGCGCTCCAGCTGGCGTAAGGTCCAGTCGGCCGGGTATTCGCGGTAAGGGCGCTCCTGCGCCAGCAGCAGGCAGGCATCGCGCAGCCGGCCAAGTTCGGTGACAAATTGATCGACCTCGTTGTTGCGGTAAAGTGGCACATAAGGCTCCAGTGCGGTGATGTACAAACGCCCGCCTGGTTTTAAGTGCTGACGAATGCGCGGCAGCACCTGATCCTGCCAATAAGGCGCAAAGCCATCGATGGCGCCGATAAAGTAATCCAACAAAATGGTATCGAACTGCTCACCGTCCAGCAGCTGTTCGTCCATCCAATTACCCACCACCAGCCGATCGTCTGGCCGCATGGCGGTCGGGTAATGTTGCACACTTTGCCGGGCCATGGCTTCGGAGGCAGTAATGGCGGTCCAGCGCTCAGTTTTTAACGTGCTAATCCATTGCAGCGAGTTGACGCCGGTACCAGCATCCAGCAGATGCCCCCAGGGCGCATCGCCCTGCAATTGCTTGATGTAACGAAATAATGCAGAAATTTTCGGGGCTGTGGAGCTGGTAACCGGCATAACGGACTCGCATGGATAACAAAAAAACTGGGGGATAAAGTGATAATATCACATTGACGCAGCGTTGCCATAACCGTTTACCGCCAGACGTATCGGATGAATTATTTTTGCAAATCGTTGCAGATGGGTACAGCAATACGGGTAGAATGCAGTAAAGGCAAGCCCCTTATAGCCCGAGCAAAAAACACACGGAACGGTCTTGCAGAACGTCAAGCCGGAGCGTTTGATAAAGGCCCGGCAAACAACCGCTTACAACGAAGGATGAACCGATGAAATTCCGTTTTCCAGTTATTGTTATCGATGAAGATTTTCGCTCCGAGAATATCTCTGGCTCAGGCATCCGTGATTTAGCCGAGGCCATCGGCAGCCACGGTTTTGAAGTGGTGGGATACACCAGCTATGTGGATTTAACCGCTTTTGCCCAGCAAGCCAGCCGCGCCTCCTGTTTTATTTTGTCGATTGACGATGAAGAGTTTGGCAGCGGCACCGATGCCGAAGTCACTGCCGCTCTGGCCGAGCTTAGAGCCTTTGTGCAAGAAGTGCGCAAGCGCAATGCCGATATCCCGATCTTTTTATATGGCGAAACCCGCACCAGCCGGCATATTTCGAACGATATTCTGCGCGAGCTGCACGGTTTTATTCATATGTTTGAAGACACGCCAGAGTTTGTCGCCCGCCATATTATCCGCGAAGCAAAAAAGTACCTGGATGCATTGGCACCGCCGTTTTTTAATGCGCTGATGGATTATGCCGAGGACTCATCCTACTCCTGGCATTGCCCGGGGCACTCGGGCGGCGTCGCCTTTTTGAAAAGCCCGGTCGGCCAGATGTTTCATCAGTTCTTTGGCGAGAACATGCTACGGGCCGATGTTTGCAACTCGGTCGATGAGTTAGGCCAGCTGCTGGATCACACCGGGCCGGTGGCGCAAAGTGAGCAAAATGCCGCCCGTATTTTTAACGCCGATCATTTGTTTTTTGTCACCAACGGCACCTCGACCTCGAATAAAATGGTCTGGCACTCGGTGGTGGCACCCGGCGACATCGTGGTGGTGGACCGCAACTGCCATAAGTCGATTTTGCACTCGATCATTATGACCGGCGCCATCCCGGTATTTTTAATGCCAACCCGCAACCACTACGGCATTATTGGCCCTATTCCAAAAAGCGAGTTTTCGCCCGAGTCCATCGCGAAGAAAATTGAAGCCAACCCCTTTGCCCGCAACGCCAAAAACAAAAAGCCGCGCATTTTAACCATTACCCAAAGTACCTACGACGGTATTTTGTACAATGTGGAAGAAATTAAGCAGCAGTTGGGCTCCACCATCGATACGCTGCATTTTGATGAAGCCTGGTTGCCGCATGCCAGCTTCCATGGCTTTTACCACAATATGCATGCCATTGGGAAAGACCGGCCGCGCTCTGAAGAAACCCTGGTCTTCGCCACCCAGTCGACCCATAAATTGCTGGCCGGCTTATCGCAGGCGTCGCAAATTCTGGTGCAAAATGCCCAGCACCGCAGCCTCGATACCCACCGTTTTAACGAGTCCTATTTAATGCACAGCTCGACCAGCCCGCAATACGCCATTATTGCCAGCTGTGATGTGGCAGCGGCGATGATGGAAGCACCGGGCGGCACCGCACTGGTGGAAGAAAGCTTGCTCGAAGCGATTGATTTCAGACGGGCCATGCGCAAGGTGGATGCAGAGTTTGGTGATGATGACTGGTGGTTTACCGTCTGGGGCCCGGAGCATTTGCCGGAAGAAGGCATTGGCGAACGTGATAACTGGATGCTGCATGCCACGGATAGCTGGCATGGCTTTGGTGATATTGTTTCTGGCTTTAATATGCTGGATCCAATCAAAGCCACCATTATTACCCCGGGCCTGACGCTGCAGGGCCAGTTTGATGAGCAAGGCATACCTGCTACGATTGTGAGCAAGTACCTGGCTGAGCACGGTATTATTATTGAGAAAACCGGCCTCTATTCGTTCTTTATTATGTTTACCATTGGCATTACCAAGGGCCGCTGGAACTCGATGGTGACCGAGTTGCAGCAGTTTAAAGACGATTACGATCAAAACCTGCCGATGTGGCGGGTAATGCCAGAGTTTGTGGCGAAAAACCCGCAGTATGAGCGCGTTGGCCTGCGCGATCTCTGTCAGCAAATTCATAATATTTACCGGCAGTTTGATGTAGCCAAAGTCACGACCGAGATGTATCTGTCGAATATTGAAACGGCGATGACCCCGGCGGATGCCTGGGCCAAGATGGCGCACCGGGAAATTGAGCGGGTGTCTATTGATGCTATCGAAGGTCGCGTCACCGCGATGCTGGTCACCCCTTACCCGCCGGGTATCCCGCTGATGGTGCCAGGCGAGCGCTTTAATAAAACCATTCTCAAGTACCTTCAGTTTACCCGCGCCTTTAACGGCCAGTTCCCGGGCTTCGAGACCGATGTGCATGGTCTGGTCCGGGAGACGGTAGAAGGCGAAGTGAAGTACTTTATTGATGTGGTAAAAGAGTCCTAGTGAAAAGGCAGCGCTGCCATCGTTGCAGCGCTGCGCATAGGTTCTCATGACCCATTTGTGTTTTAGGCACGAGTTTGCACGCTTTGATCTGCCCCAAAAATCACCCCAAAATTAAAGATGCGGCCCAATAATAGAGCCCACAGCCCCCCAAAAGCGAGTGGACCAGCCGCGCTGACGCCATTGCTCCAGGGTATAGCGTTCAGCATCCGCCATATCCTCATCGATCAATTCCCGAATCATGGCAGCTCCCTTTTCGCCGTATAAATTAACATTGGCCTCACCATTAATGCGCAACGAGCGGTTATCCAGATTGGTCGAGCCGATACTGGCCCATTGATCGTCAATACTGATCAACTTCGAGTGATACATGGCAGGCTGGTACTCATACAGTTCGACTCCGGCTGCAAGCATCTCCCCCCAACGATTCACAGAAGCCTGGCGCAGATACCCCTGGTCAATGCTGTCACCGGGTACCAGAATTCGCACCTGCACCCCACGCTGTGCGGCGTCACGCAAGGCATCAAGAAAAGCCTGATCGGGATAGAAATAGGCGGTGGCGGCCGTAATTTGACTTTGTGCGGCGCTGATCGCATACAGCAGCATTGGCCGCATCCGGTGGCGGCCCTCACGCGGTGAGCTATTGACCATTTGCAGGGTGAGTGCCCCCTGTTGTTCCAGCTCAGGAAAATAGGCCTCGCCATGCAACCAGTCACCGCGTGCATCCAACCAGCTTTCTGCAAAAGTGGACTGCATGGACGCCACGACCGGGCCGCGAATAAGGAAGTGGTTATCGCGGTAGGTTTTGTCTCCTTCCGGCAACCAATTATTGGCAATGTTGGCGCCACCGGTAAAGCCAACACCACCATCCACCAGCAACAGTTTGCGATGGGTGCGATGGTTAAAGCGTGCCAGCTGGTACCAGGAGGGCTTGCGCCACAGCTCCACCTCCACACCGGCTGCTTGCATGCGTTCAAACTTCTCCGGCGCTGCACTGCGCGACCCGATAAAGTCAATTAGCGCATGAACTCTAACCCCCCGCTCAGCTGCCCGAACTAGAGCATCGCTCAAGGCCCCGGCGGAGTCTTCTCCCCAAAACTCATAGGTTTCGAACGAGACCGAATGCTTAGCCTGATCAACAGCCTCAATCATGGCCGAATAGATCGCTTCGCCATTTCGCAAGACAGTCACCTCGTTTCCTTCAACCAGCGGGTAATTTAGCAAGGCTCCCATGGATCGTTGAAAACGTGGATCGGCGATGCCATAGTCTGGTGTTGGCAGGCTTTGTAAGCGGATGGGCTTCGGCATGGCATTAAACAGCATGATGTTTGCCACTACCACAAGCACGATGAAAGCGATGAGCAACAGCAACACAGAACGAAGTGGGTAACTACGGAGTATTTTCATTGCAAAAAGAGAGTATCTCCCAATACCAAACGTATAACCAACCTATCCACCCTGGCTTCAAAGGTCAAGTTATCATCACCCTTAGGAATTAGCGCGTAAATTTTGAGCTGCCCCGAAATTTTCGGATGACCAAGGAGGAGATGTTAACCTATACCAGTAACTTTATTGATACGGATGGCTTCAGCGGTGGTAGCAGCACCAAGTTTCAGCCGGGCATTTCGTAGATGATTTTCAATCGTGCGCCCTGAGATACCAAGCGTTTCTGCAATAGCGGCTTGTCGCCAGCCAGCACCTATCCAGGCCAAGATCTCCTGCTCTCTTGCTGTTAACCGGCCTTTTGTCGCCGCAGCAGGTGCCTCAAGTAAATATCTGGCCCGGAAAAAAGCCACATTGGCTAAACTGGTTAAAGCAAGCCGGCTGCTGCTGGATGCATCTATCGTATCGCCAGCAAAGCTAAATGCACCTTGCAAACCAGTTGCGCCAAAGATGGGGATTTGCAAACCATGTAAGCCCTGTCCTTGCGGTTTATTGACTATTTTGTAGCGCTCGCCGTTAGCAGCAGGGATTTTGCTCCAAAAAAAAGGTTCGTCATGGCGGATCACATGCTGGGTAGCAGGGCAATGCCGTAAATAGGTCGCTACATCAATCTGCTGCCCTTGTTCCAGCCATAAACCTTCTAACCAATAGATGCGTTCAAGTCGCCCTTCCAGACTGCTGTTTACAGTGAATGATAAAATACGATCATAACCAAGAGGCGCAACAAAATTGCGGACATAGTGTTGTAGTTCGCTAAACTGCTTGCTGCGCTCAACAGCAAGCAAAGTCGGCATTAGCTTATCTTGCGACACGATAAATCCGCTTTAAACCGCATTTAATAGTGTTGTAGCGGCCAGTTGCCCCAACGCATTAGCGGCAAGCGGACTATCACCCGTCAATAAATTGCGATCTTGATGCACCATACCACTGATCCCATCGTTTAAAATGATAAAGCCGTTATCCTGTAATTGCTTGGCATATTGCCAGGTTAAGTGCCCAGGCATGTAACCGATGTCAGGGGTTTGTGCATCCAGCGCATCAGGAAAGGCACAAAGGCTGTAGCCGGCCAAACGCGAGTTACTGCCAACGGCCAATAGCGCGGCGGGGCCATGGCAAAGTGAGATAATAAACTTGTTATAATCCATTGCCCAGTTTAGTAGCTTGCTCATATCGCTACTAAAAGGTAAACCGATAAGCGCGCCGTGCCCCCCTGGGATAAAGACTGCGATGTAATCTGAGTCCGCACCTAAATTATTGGCCATCACATCAGCAAGTTTCAATGGTGCTTGAAATTGCTGTCGATATTTTGCAAATAGGCCCATCACTTCTTTGTCTTCGCTTGGCATAGCCCAATATTCAAACTTAGCCGGGTTGCCTGAAAGCGTGGCAATATCAAAATCAAAACCCGCTTTAGCCAAATGATACATTGGCAGGAGCGTTTCCACCGGATGATTACCGGTGGAAAACAGCGTACCATTTTGCATCGGTAAGTAACGCTCATCTGCTGCTACCACCAATACTTTCCAACGGCCGCCTTGGTAAGAATTTGGATACTCCGCATTGCTTAAATCTGATTTTGTAGAAGTAAACTGGCTAAGAGAAAAAGGTGATGGGAAGAAAGCGTTATCTTCGGCCAAATCCCGGGTTGGTGTTTTATCAGTTGCAAGGTTGTTGGTCATTATCAGCTCCAAGAGTTTTTGTCTTCAGCTGTATAATAAGATAGCAGTTTAAGTGGCAACATAGGGGTTTTCCCCTAATTTAGCTGACTTTATTCAAGTTCATTCACCCTAAGTATTTCACTGCCACGCCGTACTGTTAGTACAGATATTTTTTGGGCAGGCGCATCAATGCCGTATATGACCCGGTAAGCTCCGTAGATGATTTCCCGTATTCGCTCGATACCAGCCTCAGGCACTTTTCTTCCGCTCATGGGGTGTGTTACTAAGCGCTCAACCGACTCGAACAGCCCCTCTACCCATGCCTCGGCAGCCAAAGGCTTATCTAACGCAATGTAACTGGCAATGTCTCTAACGCGCTCTAACGCGAGCGGGGACCATTCCAGCTTCACGTACGCAACTGCCTCAAAATCATGTCCTTCGCCTCGGCATGAGGCACCCCATCCCCTGCCTCTATTTGTGCTTCTGCACTGTAAATATCCTCCAGCAGCTCTAACCGCTCCTGCATGCGTTGATATTCATGCACGCCAACCAGCACGGCAACTCCACGGCCACGCTGAGTTAGCACCATCGGACGATGTGTCTCGTTAATCTGCTTTACAAAGGATGCTATTCCAGCCCTGAAGTCAGATAACGGGCGAATATCTTCATTAACTCTGAGTTTTGTCATGGCAAACCAAACGTACTGTTGGACGTACCTCTAAATGTACTTCATGAGACTAGAAAGCGCAATTGACCATTACCGATTAAAGAGCTGGTTACTGTTGATGTACTGAGTGATTTGCTCTGGCGGGGACCACGAAATTCGTTGATCTGTCCCCGAAATTCGAAAAATACTCGAGAGACTGCCGCAGCACTTAGATAGGTAAGCCATCCATTTCAAGATTTTGGTGGTTATGCGCCTTGCGATTAAAGTCACCAGATACCATAATTAGGTACTTTTTGGTATTTAGGAGTCTATTCATGGCTAAAAACACCAGCATCACGCTTGGCGATCACTTCGAAAGCTTTATTGCCAGCCAGATTGACAGTGGGCGTTACGGCTCCGCCAGTGAAGTGATTCGCTCGGCGCTGCGCTTACTCGAAAACCAGGAAGCCAAACTGCAGTTACTGCGACAACTGCTGATCGAAGGGGAACAAAGTGGTGATGCCGATTATGATCTCACTAGCTTGATCAGTGAACTCGATAGTGACGACGCTTGATGAAGCCATTTGTGCTCACTGCTGCAGCGAAAACCGATTTACGGGATGTTGCTTTATTTACTCAGCGCCGTTGGGGCAAAGATCAGCGAAATGTTTATTTAAAACAATTCGATGATTCATTTTGGCTCTTAGCTGAGAACCACGACATCGGTAAGTCATGCGATGAAATCCTACCAGGCTACCGAAAATTTCCTCAGGGTAGCCACCTGATTTTTTATCAGCAAACAGGCAGCCAGCAAATAAGGATCATCCGCATTCTTCATAAGAGCATGGATGTTCAACCGATATTTGGCGCATAACACTGCGAACAACAGCACCCAGGCATAGGCTATCTTGCTGATGCAAAAACAGACCATGAAGCTCGTAAATTTTGATCTGATAATCATCTAGCCTGAGTGGCCCTTAGACGGCCTCCAAGTTAATAGCTATTTTTTGATTGACGTCGAAAAACATCTATTTCCAAGGAGGCCGTATGAAATTGTATGTCGGGATTGACCTTCATTCCACTAATTCAGTGCTGGTTATTCTGGATGAGAATGATAAGGTCATTTATTCCAAGCGTTTACCAAACGATGCGCAGGTTATTCTCGGAGTGCTTGCCATGTACAAAGAGCAGATTGAAGCCATTGCAGTAGAGTCGACTTACAACTGGTATTGGCTGATTGATGCGCTGCAAGCACAAGGCTACGAGGTTCGGCTGGTGAATACCGCCGCCGTCGTGGTCTACGATGGCCTGAAGTACAGTGGTGATGTTGCTGATGCCAGGCACCTGGCGCATTTGCTGCGCATGGACTTGCTGCCCTGTGGTTATATTTATCCGAAAGAGCCTCGTGCTCTGCGTGATTTAGCACGAAAACGCGCCCAACTGGTACGGCAAAAGACCACCCAGCTGTTGTCCATCAAGAATTTATTGGTGCGCAATACCGGCCGGGATACACCAAGCTACACCATTAAAACATGGACAGCGGAGCAAGTGGCTGCACTGCCCCTGTTGCCAGAGCAGTTACTGGCGTTGCAGGCCAACTGGGCCGTGATGCAAGCATTAGCACAGCAAATTCAGGCCGTAGAAGCTGAGCTGTTACGCCAGCTCAAGCCCTGCAAGGCTTTTCAGCTGCTCAAAACCGTATCCGGGATTGGCGATATTTTATCGATGACCATTTATCTGGAAACCGGTGATATTCAGCGGTTTGACAGTTGCGGTAATTTTGCCTCTTATGCCCGGATGGTCACGTCAAAACGCGAGTCCAACGGCAAGAAAAAAGGCGAAGGAAACCGGAAATGTGGCAATCGTTATCTGTGCTGGGCCTTTATGGAGGCAGCACACTTTGCCATTGGCTCGGATGAAACAATCAAACGCTTTTACCAGCGTAAATGCGCAAAAAGTTTAAAGGTAGTCGCGATGAAAGCTGTAGCCCACAAACTGGCCAGAGCCTGCTACAACATGCTCAAAGACGGAGTGGAGTTTGATGTAAAACGCGCCTTTAACTGAGTTTACTCAGCGTAGCTGATGCCGTATTTGGGGTTGGTAAAACCATAGATCTGATTGCACAGCTACGCTGTTTTACCTTGTTTTGCCGTAACATCGCCTGCTGCCTGAGCCATCAAGGGGTTGGTTTAAAGCCATGATTCTGTCGCAGCAAAAGCTGCATCACTTGGACAGGCGGGAGAACAGAGGGTTTTCTGGGGCTACAAGTAGCCAGGGGCCGGATGCAGTCAGTCCAGAGCCTTGATCCTGATGGGTGACTGGTGCGATACACGCACAACCACCAACGAGAACTAAAATGCGACGGTTATTGGTTTGCAAGGAATAAAAGATACGCGCACTTGGCGTGCGCGTGGTTTTGGTTACGCTATTGACACCGAGAGGCTAATGGGTGACCCCGAAATTCGAATTTCCCCCAAGTCCGGATAAAAATTACCCTCAAGCAAACCAACCTGAACTGACTTTATGCCTAAACCCTTGCAAACAGCACCGAGATGAGGATGAACATAACAAAGACCGCTCACTGCATGATGTGCAGTACTTTGAATTACGCTTCTCAATCTCTTCGTGCTCATATTTTCCTTGTACAGCTAACACTTGCAGCACAGGCCGAAACCCGCGCAGCGGTTGAGGTTCAGGCCACGCAGTGGCCGATTGTGACTGCGCTTGTTATGTGCTTTTTGCAATTTTTTCATGCCCAACGTATATCATTGATACAACTATAATTGGAGCACCAAGAGCTAGTATCCCCAACGATTTAGGATAACCTAAATATAAAAATATTAAGCCGCCTAATAATGCAAGTAACAACCCCAAACAGCAATGCCTGCGTAACTTCGTGGACCAAGTGAATAACCATAAGCATATCAATGCAATTGTTGCAGTGAGAAAAAAAGCGTGCCGCGAAAATCCCTGTAACGCTTCACTCGAACCTGCCTCATTTATGTTAAAAAGCCAAACCAATCCAAAACTGTAAGGCAACAGCAGTAAGCATGAGACTAAAAGTCTGAGTAAGATGCTCATAAATACACCACATAACGCAAAGCACACGGGCGGCGAGCCGCGCAGCGGGTTGACGTCCCAGCGACCAACGGGAGCGAGTGATCCGCCTTGTTATGTTTTATGCTTAACATATTGATTATAAAACCAAAGATAGTAAATACCCAAAATTGTCCCAAGTGGGAATAATAGAACCATACCAATCAGTGAGGTTGGTAAGCATAACTTGAACGCCCATATTTTATTTCGTAGCAAGTTAAGTCCAGCAAGTGACATTAAAAAAAGTGTTGGTATAAAAATTACATTTATCAGAAGTTGTAACATTCCCATGTCGTGTAAATTTCTGAGCGCAGTAGCACCAACCAGAAGAAACAGCACTCCCCCCAACACAAAATAAATAAAGCCAATAATTTTTTGATGAATACTCATGCTACCGCCAGTAAACATAACGCCCGCCACAAACGCGAGCAACTTGTTGCGAGTCGAGCGCTCAACGGGCGCGTTTTGGTGGCGTTTGTTAGGTGCATCAAAAATTCGCTAATTAATTAATGCGCCGATTGCAAAAATTGACATGACAGGAATTGCAACAACTGCATCGACAACTATCGCAGCAGGGGTTGCTATTATTTTTCCTGCTTTATCAGCACCACCAACAGGCATTTCAACCCTTACATAATGGTGACCTTCCAGTTGTTCAAAAGGATAGTCCCCTTCTACAACATACCGCTTTCCCATCATCGGGAATGTGATCCCCATGTTTCCGGGTCGGTACTTTCGATCAACGAATACAAGTGCCCGAAGCTCAGTCACATTCGATGGTTGTATAGCTACCAAGGTAAACTCACCAGCGACATTGTTTTCTTTATCAAGCTTAAATGTGCTGTAAACAGGCGTAAAATCCATTGTTCGGCTTAACGCTAAAATACTTTTAAATTTATCACTTGCTTCAAAGATATAGCTATATTTCTCGCCAGTGACAATCAGCAAGTTTTCGTCAGCTACACCATAGAAGCCTGTGATGTGTTCATCGTAGCTTGGAGCCTGCCAAACCTGTGAAGTACAACCAGTCAAAAAAATCAAAATGGCAAATAATCGGTAGTACATTTGGTCTCCTCAAAGCCCTAGACATAATGACTCCCCACAAGGTGCTGACCTCCGAGTTCGTGGGTTAGCTTCGCAGCCAGAGCCATACTGTATTTGCTGAGAATACAATACTGGAGGTCAGCATGATTAACAATAGCATAACCTTTATTGGTCTGGACACGCATAAAGATTTTTTCGAAGTCGCCTACATTGAAGACAGCCGTGAGGCCAAACCAATCAGCCTTGGCCGCATTGGTGGTACCAAGCCCGCCTTGCAAAAGCTGGTTCGCCAATTTGAATCGAAGCATCCAGGGAAAACACTGCACTTTACTTATGGAGCTTCCCCTGCTGTCAGCAAGCAAGGATGCTGAAATCAGCAGGTGCTCATTGGCTATCGTGAAATATCCATTGTCGCCCTCTGCCACGGTTCATCACATGGTAGTAAGCATTGTCGTATTCAATTCGCAGTGGTCTTGTCATGGTAAAAATTTAGACTAGCCAAAGCGGCTTCGCAATAGTCAAGATTTGACCCCCATCACCCTGACTGATGAACACCTTCGAAGCAGAAGGCTCTGAATTTGTTGCCAAAGACTGATCCGAATCATTCGGAGCCTCTTCTTCAATGTCTTCTATGTACTGATTTATCGAATCTTTCAGCAGCTTGAAATCATGCCGAAATGCACGGAGATGATCGGCGCTATAGTCGAAACCAGCGATGTATACCATCGTTGGATAATAGAAGAGCAGTTCACTGAAATGTTCGAACTCTGTTGAATCCTTACCGAACACCTTTACGAAGGTCCTCTCAACTAGATTTTTCCAACTCTTGAACTCCGGATCGTCACTGTTTTCGACAGTGACTGCTTCGGACTTATCGAGGAGTTTTCGAAGCAACCTCAGCTTCTCTGCCTGGTCGGGCATTCAGTTTTTCCCCCTAAGCATATAACGTTTCACCTTTACGGCGTTTACTTACTGGTCGCTGTTTAGCCAGCGAGTAAATGTCCGAAAACAGGCGCTTGTTACATTTGTCACCATTCTTCGCGGCGACCCCATTGCTCTTTTGCTGAGATAAAGTCTCTGTCGGCTTCAGCTCTGAAGAAAAGCGTGAACCAGAAGAAAACGGGGATTAATCCCATTAGAAAAACGTTCAGATACCAAGCGAGTTCTTGCTGGACTGCAAAATGAAGAGCTGCTGTCCCAATGGTAAAACATAGAAAAATGACAGCCATTAAATAGCTATGCATTACGCTCAGTACGGTTCCCACGAATCTTGTTCTTGGTCTTTTTATGGGTGATTCGATTGCAACGGAGGCCCCTTGAAGAAACCGTTTGCTAGCATCCCTCGTCTTGGAGCTTATGAATAATGCAGCTTTGATTAATTCTGGATCTTGAATTGACTTGGCAATATTTTTGAGGATGAGAATAACACCCCAAGCTAATACCAGGTAAACAACCAAGCTAATCCCCCATTCGGGAAAGATCTCCTTGTTTTGGAGGATGAAATCAATGACAGATTTTACAGTCTTTTCCATGAGTAACGACTTAGCCCTCTAAATGTAACGCTTTGCTCACCGGTAAATTAGGAGCGTAGCGAGTAATTTATCGGCGTGCAGCAACTTGTTACACGTCATTTATACAGCAACTCACACACTTCCATTACTGATTTTTATATTGTTTGCATTCTCACTGGTAGAGCCCTTCAAGTTGAGGTAAACCAAGAAAGTATGATGGTCTTGAGTCACTGTAGTTACCTTGCGCATTCCGCCTTAATGATGTTCGAAGTAAGATGCAGCATAACTCGGCTCTAGTGATTCCGACATAATGTAAATTAGTGTCTTCTGATAAGCTTGGATAATTAATATCGTCCCAATTTACACCTGGTATTCGGTGTGGGAAAGACCACTCCTCCATATCCAAATGAAACACTATTTTGAATTCCAAGCCCTTAGATTTATGAAGCGTCATGAGCTGGACTTCATCCTCTGCAATGGGCTTAAACAACTTCACTAAGGAATCATTGTTCCAGATTGATCTCACAGCTTCATTTTCAACTTTTAACTCGTTATACCCCATTAGCTGCAGTAAATCGTTACATCTATCTATAAACATTTCCAGATTTTGTTCGGCACGAATAGACTTTAATACTCTTCTTAACTCAGCAATATTTGCCAACCCAAACTTTAATGAATATTTTTCTATCAAGTCTTGGGCAGTTGGAATTGATTCGTATTTGTATAAAAGAAAATCTGAATAAATGTCAGCACACTCAGTGCCGATATCATTAAGTGGTGTATCCTTATACAATCGGTGTTCAAGGCCTAAGCCTAACGAAAACTCACTTAAGGAGACTTCTTTTTTTGCTAAAACTGCAATATCACATGCATGAGCAACTTTACCGTTTTCTAACCAATCTGTTATCCAAGAGGTGACGACTTCAGCTGCATTTTTTAAATTCCCAGTAAGTAAACGCCTGTACACTCGAATATCATCTTCGTGAGGTATTAATTGATATTGAGGAACAAGAAGCCGAGAAGCATAATTAACAATTGATGGGTGACACCTATGATTTAAGTCGAGCTCAAAATGCTTAAAATTAACAGTGTCTTTGGTTAATTCAATCAAGAATTCAGGCTGACTTCCCCTGAAACGATATATCGACTGATCGATGTCACCAACAGCAGTTGCGACTAGGCCAAGTTCACGTAGTTTGGTGAAAAGCTCATGTTGTGCCTCAGATGAATCCTGATACTCATCCATAAATACATGAGAATAACGCGCTTTTATATAATTCTGTGCCGAAGCTGAGCTATTGAGTATTAAAAGTGACAAAGCAGCAAAACTGCTCATCCACAGGATTCCGTTATCATATAATGCTTTGAAGCCATCATCGGA